>DETN01000027.1:0-7823 GCA_002362155.1 Lachnospiraceae bacterium UBA3287
GGCACTGTAGCGGATGGGAACAAAGAGAACAAGACATACGATAATGATGACCAGACACAGAAGGATCAGGATCAGAATCCCCAGTATCTTCAGGATCGTGAATAAGATATGCATCATTCACTCTCCTTTCCCGATCCGCCGTCCGTAAAGAATTTCAGGCCGCCCGGGAAAAGGTAGTCTCTGACATTGCAGTTCCCGGTATGGTCGTAGCATTCCTGAACGATCTGTCTGATCATTTCCACACTGTCCTGGTAGCCTCTGGCGATCCCTATGATATAGGGAGGATGTTCTCTGTACCAGGGCTGTCTGAGATTGATGGAGTGGCAGAATTCCAGCTGGTCGCCGCCCCTCTTTCCGGGGTCTTCGATCAGCATGATCACGAAGATGCTGACCTGGGTGACCTCTTTTCGGAGATTCTCCTTCACCTTCTCGGAGTCACGGATCAGAGGGCTGATATAGAGCCTGTTATAAAAATACATACCCTCGAACTCCCTTCTGTCCGGAGCCGGAAGCCCCGGAGGTTTTCCGGATATATGTATGAAAATATATACAATCCGGAAGTCCAAAGACATTATATAATAGAAAAAACCATGGTGCAACGCAAAAGATTTCTGTTGACAAAGGGTCCTGATTCCAGTAATATACCTTTATGTGCGTAATCGGGAATTCGTGTCTCTCCTGATACACATAGTTTAAGGTTAAATATTTCAGTATCATGGAGGTATTTTAGAATGGCAAACATCAAATCTGCCAAGAAGAGAATTCTTACCAGCGAGAAGAAAGCTGCTGCCAACAAGGCTGTAAAGTCTCAGGTTAAGACTGCTGTCAAGAAGGTTCGCGCAGCTGTTGAAGCAGGTGACAAGGAAGCTGCAAAGGCTGCTCTGATCAATGCTTCTTCTGTTATTGACAAGGCTGAGACCAAGGGCGTGATCCACAAGAACAACGCTTCCCGCAAGGTTTCCCGTCTCGCTTCTGCTGTCAACAAGATCGACTAAGTATATGACATTCCGGTATTTTGACCCGATACCCGGAAGTCTTCCCCGCCCGGCCCTTTGAGGCCGGGTATTTTTTTGCCGTTTTTCAGGCTGCCAGTTCATTCATGCCAAAAAGGACAGGCTCCGGTATCCCGGACCCTGCCCTTTTTTAATCATTTCCTGTTTATGATCTTTTTATGCGGAGAAATTGATGATGGGCTCTGCCGGCTCCTTTGCAGGTTCTACCTTCGTGGCGTTCAGCATGATGCCCTCGCCCTGGTAGGCGTGGAAGTTCTCCTTGGTAATAGTGGCTGTCACCTTCACCCAGGACCTTTCCTTAAGGGTCCCGGCGTCTTTGTATCTGCAGGCATAGCCCAAAAACTGCATGTCGTTGGCGCAGCAGGTCATGGCCATACGGCCGGGAATAAAGTATCCCTCTCCCAGGTCCGGAGGGACCATGGCCATGCCGGTATATCTGACTTCCCTGCCCACATATCTGTCGGGATGCTCCATGGCGTCCAGATACCAGATGCCGTAATTGATGCCTTCCAGATCGATGGGCTTTGCGTTGATGTCGAAGGGAAGATCTTCTTCCGTGGTCATATCGATCTCGCCCTCTTCGTCCTCGAAGATCAGATCTGCCTTCTGGTTGATGGCCTTGATGTTCCTCTTGTAGCTCATCAGGGTCTTCTCGTCGATGCCGTCGCATCTGTTGAGCATGATCAGCTCGGAATTTCTGAGCTGTTCTGCCAGAAGAGACCGCATGTTGGTGAAATACATGGAGAAGGTAGATGCGTCGATGGTGGTGATCTGCTGCTCCAGCCTCCATTTTCTGGGAAGCTTAAAGCTCTGGAAGTTCCACATGCCGTTCCATTCGATCAGAATACGGACCGGATTGTATCTGGTCTCGAGGCTCATCATCCTGGAAGGGGTAAAATCAGAGAGATCGTCGATGACCTCCACTACCGTGTTGGACTGTTCCAGCAGTCCCTTTCCGTATTCCACTTCGCCTTCCTCGCAGAGGATGACCAGGGTCTTTCCCGCTGTCTGGAAATAAGGCTGTCCCAGGGTATAGGCAAAGAAAGTAGTCTTGCCGCTGTCCAGAAAGCCGTTGATCACATATACAGGTTTCTGTCTGTCTCTGCCAAACATAACTGTATCCTTTCCAAATAATTACTTGTTTCTCCAGAGGTCTGCCAGGGCAGCTTCCTTAAGACCGGAACCGATCACGCAGATCTTGCCGGTAACGTCCGGAGCGCCTGTTCTGACTTCTGTCTCGTCGGGAACAAAGTCAAAGTGGATCCATGTACCGTCGACGGCAGGGACCATGCCCTTGGATCTGAGAACGATGCCGTAGTCATCATTTTCATTGAAGCGGGCCAGAATGGCTTCCACTTCCTCGATGGTATACTTCTTAGGTGTTTCCATGCCCCAGCTCTGGAAGACCTCATCCGCATCGTGGCCGTGATGATGGTGGTGGTGATGGTGGTGGTCATGGGAATCGGAATGATAGATGCGGTTTCCGTCATCATCCACTTCCACTTCGCTGTGGTGGTCATGATCATGGTGGTGATGATGATGTTCGTGCTCATCCTCGTCATCATCATCGTGATGATGGTGATGATGCTCATGCTCATCTTCGTCATCATCATCGTGATGATGGTGGTGATGATGCTCATCTTCATCCTCGTCGTCATCGTCGTCGTGATGATGGTGGTGCTCATGCTCATCCTCGTCATCATCGTCGTGATGGTGATGGTGGTGGTGTTCATGCTCATCTTCGTCATCATCGTCGTCACGGTCAGCCATGACTTCCGCCAGGATCTGTGCCTGGAGGTCGGACCTGCCTTCGATGGTCTCCAGGACCATCTTTCCGTCCAGATCAGCCAGAGGAGTGGTGATGATGGTAGCCTTTTCATTGTGCTCTCTGAGAAGAGCCACCGCTTCGTCTATCTTTGCATCGGTCATCTTGTCCGTACGGGTCAGGATGATGGTGCCGGCATGCTCGATCTGGTCGATGAAGAACTCACCGAAGTTCTTGATATAGAGCTTTGCCTTGGAACCGTCCACCACGGCCACAGCACTGTTGAGCTCCATCTGGGTATCCTCAGCGGCGCCGCTGACAGCGGCCATGACTTCGGAGAGCTTGCCCACGCCCGAAGGCTCGATCAGGATCCTTTCGGGTGCGTATGTGGCCATGACTTCACGAAGAGAGGTGCCGAAGTCGCCTACCAGAGAGCAGCAGATGCAGCCGCTGTTCATCTCACGGATCTCGATGCCGGATTCCTTTAAGAAGCCGCCGTCGATGCCGATCTCGCCGAATTCATTTTCAATCAGAACGACTTTGGTACCTGCAAGGGCATCCTTCAGAAGCTTTCTGATCAGAGTCGTTTTGCCTGCGCCCAGAAAACCGGAAACAATATCAATTTTTGTCATATATGGGACTCCTTTCCTGAATTATAAAAAATGAGCAGAGCTGTAAGCCGGGTTATGTCTTGGATGATCATCTATCTAGGACCGCCGTTGCCGGCGGCCTCGAGCGACCTACCTGAAAGCGGGACGGGCCGCCCCATAGCTTTCGTTCTGGTCTTGCTTCGGATGGGGTTTACATGGCTCACCGTGTTACCACGATGACGGTAGTCTCTTACACTGCCTTTCCACCCTTACCGGTCCCGGAGGACCGGCGGTTTATTTCTGTTGCACTGGCCTGGGAGTCACCTCCACCGGACGTTATCCGGCATCCTGCCCTATGAAGCCCGGACTTTCCTCACCTGCGCCCTTTCGGGACCTGCAGCCGCGATCACCCGCCCTGCTCATAATGTTCCTCAAAAAACAGTGCGGATGCGAAGGACCGCATCCGCACAGAATTCTGATCATCTTCAAATACTGAATTTTAGACCAGATGGAATCAATTGTCAACAAAAATGAAAATCATTTTCAAAATGCCGGTCTGCCCTTCAGATCCCTGCGGATCATACGGGGAAGCATCCTCCGCCCACGAATTCACGGCAGATGGAGTTGGTGGGCACAGCCGCCGTATCCACGCCTACGAAATAGTCCAGGAACTTGAGCAGGCGTTTCGCTTCATAATATTCCGGCTCATTGGGCTTGACGTTGAAGAGCAGGGGCTCCGCGAACTGCTTGAGGATGGCCAGTTCGTAGATCAGCACGGAATTGAATACCGCGTCGGCGCTCTCCTGGAAGGGGAAGATGTTCTCCTCTTCTCCCTGCCTGACCTTCTTCCATCCGGACAGGGTATGCTGGGCGCTGCTGCCCCTTGTTCTGGAATCCCTGACCATGCGGCGCAGCAGCCGGTTGTCGGAGGAAGGAATCCGGTTGTGGTCGTCGATGTTGAGGGCCGTCAGAGCGCTGATGTAGATCTTGAACTTGTTCTCGTCCGGCAGATCCTCTGTGCTCCTGGGATTGAGTCCGTGGATGCCTTCGATGATCAGGACGTCGGACTCGGACAGCTTCATATAGTTGCCCTTGTATTCTCTCTTGCCTGTCTTGAAATTGAAAGAAGGGAGCTCAATGGTCTCTCCGGCCAGCAGATCGTTCATGTCGTCGTTGAAAAGCTCCAGATCCAGAGCTTCGATCACGTCGAAGTTATAGTTGCCGTCGATATCGATGGGAGTCTTCTCTCTGTTGACGAAATAGTCGTCCATGCTGATGATATGTGGGATCATGCCGAAGGACCGCAGCTGGATGGACAGTCTGTGGGCAAAGGTGGTCTTTCCCGAAGAGGAAGGGCCCGCCACCAGGACGAATTTCACATTGCCCCGGTCATGGATCTGGCAGGCGATCTCGCCGATCCTGCGCTCCTGCAGGGCTTCCTGGACCAGGATCATGTCGGAAAGGTTCCCGGCGCAGATCCTCTTGTTGAGCTGGGCCACGTTGTTGATGTTGACCAGGTCTCCCCATCTGGAGCAGAGGAGCTGCTGGGCAAAGATCTTGGGGGATTCCTCGAAGGGCTCCAGTTCGTCGGGATTTTCCGCCGTGGGCAGGATCAGCAGAAGGCCGTTCTGATAGGCCTGGACTTCGAACTTCTTTACATAGCCTGTGGCGGGAAGCATGAAGCCGTAGAAATAATCATAGTAGCCGTCCATGCCGTAGACATTGATGGTGGAGCTCCTGCGGAAATGGAACAGGGCTTCCTTGTCCGTCATGTTCTGACGGCGGAAAAGCTCCATGGCGTCGTCTATGGGATAGGTCTTCTTACTGATGGGCAGGTTTTTATCGGAAATGACCCTCATCTCATCCTGGATCTTTCTGGCCAGTTCCGGCGTGACGCGGATCCCGCCGACCACTCTGCAGTAGATGGCGTTGCCGGCAGAAAAATCTATGATGATGCGGATCTTCTTTTCAGTATTGCCCAGCACATTTCTGGCGGCCTTGATCAGCATCATCTGGGCTGTCCGGATATAGGTATTATGTCCGGCGGATTCCTTTGTGGTGATGAAGTTGATGACGCCGTCCTTTTCCACACGTTTGGTCAGCTCTTTCATTTTTCCGTTGAAATAGACCAGAGCGATGGAATTATTATAGGCAGGCTGAAACTCGGAAACGACTTTTTCATAAGTAGTACCCTTGTCATACTGTCTGATAACACCGTTGATCATTATTGTCGGCATAGAACCCTCCTGGAGAAAGATTGTTTATACAAGCATTATACTAAAAAACAGGAAATGTTTCTGTTAAATTTCCATATATTAAGTAAAAAAGTCATAACCGCCGGGCTTTTCTGTTCGTTCACACCTCTGTAAAGTATTCCTTTTCTTCCTGCAGGAAGATTTCCAGTTCGGGGAAACAGTTTTTCAGAAAGTTTGCCATATAGGGAACGAAGAGCTTTTCCACCCCGTAGTGGCCGGCGTCGATCACGGCGATGCCCTTTTCCACGGCGTCGATCCCGGCGTGATGATTGATATCGCCGGTGATCATGACATCCGCTCCGGCCTTAAGAGCCAGATCGATCTCGCTTTTTCCGGAGCCGGGCAGGACGGCCAGGACCTCCATCCGGGCATCCGGGTCTCCGTAGAAGCGCACATGGGGGATCCGGAAGGCCTGTTTTACGGCCTCTGCAGTCTCTCTGAGGGTCATGGGGCTTTCCGCCCTGCCCACCTTTCCAATCCCGTGAAGGCCTCTTTCGTCTTCTCCGGTGACCTCCAGGATGGTCTGGTCCTGCAGTGAAAGCATGTCTGCGGCCGCATCCGCCATGGCTGCCACATCGAAGTTGGTATGCATGGCATAGAGGGCCATATCCTTTCTGATGATCTCCAGGATCCTTTTTCCGGTGAAATCCCGGTCCGTCACATGCTTTATCCCGTCAAAGAGCAGGGGATGATGGGTCAGGATCAGGTCCGCCCCGGCATCCCCGGCCTTCTTAATGACGTCTCCCGTGGCGTCCAGGGCTATATAGACTTTATTCACTTCCTTATCGAAGCGTCCCGCCTGCAGGCCGCAGTTGTCCCACTTTTCGGCGTAGCTCAGGGGGCAGAACTCTTCCAGTGCATTCAGAAGTTTATCCAGTATCATATCGGTTTCTCCTCGTCAAAGGCCAGAAGGCCGGTCCGGATCATACGGACTGTATGGGAGATGGCTTCATGTCTTTCCCTGTGACGGTCTCCCTCGCCGGCTCCTTCTATGGAAGAAAGGATCCTTTCGTTAATGGCAAGCTGCCACCTGAGAAAGACCAGCAGAAGGGGATCTTTTTCCCTTAAAAGAACGGGGCCGAAGCGGTCCTCTGCTTCCAGGGCGTCCTCGTCCTTAAGTCCCTCCGGCCAGGCGGGCCTTACCTGCCTGCCCCGCAGGGCGTGAATCACGGGATAGTATTTCCCGTCCTCCAGGATCAGGGCCTCCCGGTCTATGCAGTATCCCAGATCCCGCAGGGCCTGACGGACCAGCCACTGGTCCGCCTGGGGGGACAGGACCATTTCGGTAAAGTCCCTGCTTTTTTCCGGCTCCCGGGTCAGAATGTCACATATGACCCTTCCTCCCATGCCGGTCACCACAAGGCACTCCGCCTCGCCCTGCCGGTATCCGTCCAGGCCGTCGGAAAGCCGCAGGACCACTCTGTCCTCCTCCCCGTAAAGGGCCAGGTTCTCCCCGGCCTTGATAAGAGGGCCCGGGATCACGTCCATGGCCAGGGCGGAAGGGATCCTGCCCTCCTTTAAAAGAGCGATGGGCACATGGGCGTGATCGCAGCCTACGTCGCATACCACCAGACCCGGGCTGACCATGTCCACGATGGCCGTAAGCCTCCCTGACAGTCTGGGTGTCTGTTCACTTTCTCTCATATCAGTCCAGGTAATCCTTGAGCTTGCGGCTTCTGGAAGGATGACGGAGTTTTCTCAGGGCCTTGGCCTCGATCTGTCTGATACGCTCTCTGGTGACGTTGAATTCCTTGCCGACCTCTTCCAGAGTTCTGGCTCTCCCGTCGTCAAGACCGAATCTGAGGCGCAGCACCTTCTGCTCCCTCTCTGTCAGAGTCCCCAGGACCTCTGTCAGCTGTTCCTTGAGCAGGGTAAAGGCGGCCGCGTCGGCAGGTACAGGCACGTTGTCGTCCTGGATGAAATCGCCCAGGTGGGAATCTTCCTCTTCACCGATGGGCGTCTCCAGGGATACGGGCTCCTGGGAGATCTTGATGATCTCACGTACTCTCTCTACAGGGATATCCATCCTGTCGGCCACTTCTTCGGGAGTAGGTTCACGGCCCAGCTCCTGCAGGAGCTGTCTCTGGACACGGACCAGCTTGTTGATGGTCTCTACCATGTGCACGGGAATGCGGATGGTCCTGGCCTGGTCGGCAATGGCTCTTGTGATGGCCTGACGGATCCACCAGGTGGCGTAGGT
>DETN01000027.1:7963-10633 GCA_002362155.1 Lachnospiraceae bacterium UBA3287
TAGCGCTTGGCGATGGAGACCACCAGACGGAGGTTGGCCTCAGCCAGACGCTTTTTGGCATCCTCATCTCCCTCTTCCATCCTCTTGGCCAGATCGATCTCTTCGTCGGCAGTCAGAAGGGGCACCTTGCCGATCTCCTTCAGATACATTCTGACGGGATCTTCGATATTGACACTGTCGGGAACTGTCAGATCCAGGTCGGGATCCACTTCGTCCGTGCCTTCTTCCACGATGGCGTCCAGCTCCTCTTCTGGAACGTCGTCTTCGGTCTCCTTGACCCTGACCACGTCGATCTTGGCGATCTCAAGGTAGGTCATGACCTCGTCCAGCTTTTCCTCTTCCAGCTTCATATCCTTGAAGGTATCGATGACATCGTTGTAGTCGAGCATCTTGTCGGCCTGGCCTTTTTCCACCAGGGCAGCCAGACGGCTCTTGAATTCTTCCATGGTCTTTTCATCAAAATGTGCACTCATGAATTTCATTACCTCTCTTCACTCTTATCTTAAAAAACAGCCAGCTTTTCTATTCCTCCCGCGAAGGCTTCGATAAACGTACCGTTACTTTTGAAAGCTTCTGCTGTTTTTTCTTTTCCGCGAACATCTGCCTGATGACAGCGTCGTCCTTTTCCGTGACCATCTGAAGTCTTGACACGGTCCCCCGCTTGACCTGCGTCATGATCTCCGTCAGTGTCTTGACAGGATTTGGATCGCCTTCGATCCTTTCGGAGAAAAGGGAAGCCGCCTCCTCCTGGTCCTCGGGCGATTCAAAGATACCTATGAGGGACGCCGCCGTCATGGCGCCGGCCCCGGCAGCCCCCTCTTCCAGCTTTTTCCATAGAGCAGAGGCGGCCTGCCTGTAGATCCCCTCCTCGAAATCCTCCGGTGAAAAATACTCCCGGATCTGGGGGTAGAGGCCCGGATCGTCGATCAGCCAGGTCAGAAGAAGCCTCTGGCTGCGAAGGTCCGAAGCTTTTGCAGGCGTCTTTTTCTCCCTTTTCTCCCCTCTTTCCCGGGCGGTCCTTTCCGGTCTGGAAGGGGGCGCTGCAAAGCCCTCGGGAGTCCCGGCCCCGGCTCTTCCGTAGGCAGCCACTGCCCTTTTGAGAGAATCCTCGTCAATGAAATACTTTCTGGCCATCTCCCGCAGATAGTTGCTGCGTTCGATCTCGTCGCTGAACTCGCAGAGCCTTCTGGCGATCTCATGGGAGAAATCCGTGCGCTGGGCCGGATCGTCCATGCGGTAGCTGCCCTCCAGCTGGCGGATCTCATAAAAGAAGCCGTTCTCGGCATGATCGATCCGCTTTTCGAATTCTTCGGATCCCAGGGCCTTGATGAACTCGTCGGGATCCTTATAGGGACGCAGGTCGATGACCCTGCCGTTCAGGCCTGTTCCCCGGATGATCTTTATATTCCTGAGGGCCGCCTGAACGCCCGCCCCGTCGCTGTCGTAGGCTAAAAGGACATTTTTGACATACCTGCGGATCAGCAGGGCCTGCTGCTGGGTAAAGGCCGTTCCCAGGGAAGCCACCGCCTCGGTAAAGCCCGCCTGATGCATGGCGATCACGTCCATGTATCCCTCACAGAGGATAAAATATGGCTTTTTGGTCCTTTTGGCCATGTTCAGGCCGTAGAGGTTGCGGCTCTTGTCAAAGACCGGCGTTTCCGGCGAATTCAGATATTTGGGCTTGGCGTCCCCCATGACGCGGCCGCCGAAGCCTATGACCCGGCTGCCCGTATCCTGTATGGGGAAGATGACCCTGTTCCAGAACTTGTCGTGCAGGCCCTTCTTTTCATCAAAGGCCGCCACGCCGGCTTTCAGGATCACCTCGTCGGAAAAGCCCTTTTCCTTCAGCATCCTGACCAGGTCGCTGTTCCTGCCGTCCGCATAGCCCAGGCCGAATTTCTGCATGGTCTGGGGAGACAGTTCCCTGCCCGTCAGATACTCCATTCCCTTTTTCCCTCTGGGGGATCTGAGCAGACGGAAGTAGTAGGTGGCGGCCTCCTTGTTGACGGCAAGGAGCTGTTCTCTTTCCTCCTGCCTCTTTTTTGACTGCTCCGACTGGTCGGCCTCCGGAAGCTTTACGCCGGCTCTGTCCGCCAGCTGCTGCAATGCTTCAGGAAAGCTCAGATTGTCGTACTTCATCAGAAAGGTAAGGGCGTTCCCCCCTACCCCGCAGCCAAAGCACTTGAAGATCTGCCGGGAAGGCGAAACGTTGAAGGACGGCGTTTTTTCGTTATGGAAGGGGCACAGGCCCTGATAGTTGGCCCCTCTTTTCTGCAGATGTACATGCGATGAGACGATATCGACAATGTCATTGCCTCTTAAGACCTCATCGACCACTTCCTGCGAATAATACATAGTCAGTGCAAATCCTTATGTTTTTAAAAAGGTTCAGACAATGGTCCAGGTCTTGGGAATGAAGAGCTCCTGGTAGGTGCTGATGGCGAACCGGTCCGTCATGGCGCTGATAAAGTCGCAGACGATCCTGTCCCTGGAGGCACCCTCCTCTTCCTTCTTCAGAAGATAGTCCGGAAGAAGTTCCGGCCTTCCCCTGTAATATTTATACAGAGCCTCCACCAGGGCCTCCGCCCTGGCCTCCTCACTCTTGACCACCTGATTGGTATAGAGATTCTCGTACATGAAAGAGCGCATCTTCTGCATGGCTTCCGCCAC
>DETN01000038.1 GCA_002362155.1 Lachnospiraceae bacterium UBA3287
CCTATATGTCCCATATGGACAGGATCGCGGAATATCTCGGCGTCTCGAAAGTTTATCTGACAGGCGGTGAAGACGAACAGATCCGCAGGGATACGATAACACGATCCGAAGTGGAGATCATCCGAATGCTGCGTGACCTGGACCAGAGAAAAAGAGAGCTTTCCTACCAGATCATTAAGGGGTTCTGGGAAGATGAGAAAAAGCTTCAGGCCATGAAGCAGGAGTCCTTAAGGGATATAATGCCGGATGCGGTCAGGAACAGAGGTCTCTGAAGGGGGGCGTCTGCCTGAAAATGAAGATGAGACAGACCGGCATCGGTTATCAGACAGGAGGCGCAGACATGCGCCTGGAGAAAAGCTCATGAACGGAGACCAGCTGAAAAAATACTGGAAACCTGTGGGGGGCCGTAACGGATCCTCCCGGTGCAGAAGATCCTGCCCCTGAGATCTTCCGGAGTCCCGGCAATAAGAAATATTTTGCCATGCCTGACAGGGGCCCCGAAATTGAGGCGACTTCATTCTTGTCCATAAAAATCAGAACACGGATGATCCGGGGTCTTACAGGACGGTCCCTGCCCTGTGATGCGATCCGATACTGGACGGATATCTGCGATGGGGCTCCTCTCATCGGATCACCATAGAAATATCACAGTGTTCCGACCAGACGCTACTGCAGCTGTCGGACAAGAGTTTTGAAGCAGTATCCGGTAAAAGAGTGATCCGGAGGTATCTGGAAGATTTTCTTGAAGGGGTGATGGAAAAGCCGGCCAATGACAGGGACTATGCAGACATTTTGATCGAAGATCTTCAGTATCCCGCAGACCGGGATAAGAAACGATATGACAAGTACTGCAGAGCTTTCAGCCTGTATTTTAAAGGAGGAAAAACAGTTTCCGAAACGGCCCGCTTAATGCATGCGTCAGGAAAAGGGACATATTATACATTATGTTCAGGGATGCGTACCCTCAGGGGGAATCATAGGGAAGCAGGAGTACCTTCAGCTTCAGAGGAATATCTGCGGTTCAGACAGGAGCCTGGAAAGACATATGAAGCGTACGCGGCAGAAATGGCTTTCAATGAGGACGGACCTGTTTTTTCTGGACACGATGCTGTCCATACCCGGTCTTTCAGCCGGAACGCGGAAAATCCTCTGCTTGACCAAAAATATTGAAACCGCGGGAGGATGAATGGCTCTGTCAGATCAGGATTACATCCCTTTGGCGGAAAGAAAGAACTGGAAGGAGATCAGTGATCTTAAGTCCGATCTTTCCGGCAGGCTCAGGCCGGCTGCCGAGGAAGAAAAAGAAAGGCTTTTACCTGCAGACATATGGCGCAGCCGGCACTCAGACCAGTCCGATTGCTGCAGAGAGCCTCTGCAGCTGCTGCCTGGAGGCTGGAAGGGGCAGGAGACTGATATGCGTTTATCTGCAGGTGCGGCGGGGATCCACCGGTTTTCCCGGGGGGATGGATGCTGCATCGTTTTTTTAAAATCCGGGGCAGGGGCGGACGATGTTCCGCCCGGGGATCTTTCCTTTCCGGACCATATGGAAGAAATCGTCACGGAAGGAGATCCTTTCAGCAGACTTATCAGACTGCCGGACGAAGCTGAAAAAAACTAAAAGAATTACCGGGGAGGCGGGAATATATGAGATCAATGTACGAAATGGAACTGGACATGATGAAAGAGAAGGCTTACAAAGAAGGTTATGAAGAAGGCCTGAAGCTGGCTCTGATCGAAATGGTTAAATCCAGAATCAGAAAAGGGCTGGATCCGGAGACTGCCGCAAAACAGCTGATGCGGGAAGAGGAGGTGATCCGCCCGATCTATGACATGATCCTGGCCATGCCGGAGGCATCCGAGGAGGAGATCCTGGACGCTCTGGAGAAGCAGGAAGCGCAAAAGTAATAAATCTGCCCATCGGGAGAGCATCGAATAAAGGGCGCTCTTCCGATGGCTTTTTACTGCCAGGGCCTTATGTTTTTGTCAGGCGGCGGGAGGCAGAAACGCATCTGCTTGTATTATTTGTTCACAGGAACAGTAGGCGGACAGGATCGGGACCCGGATATGATAGGATCCCTCTGCCTTTTCAGAGACAGGCGTAACAGCGTTATAGCGGAAAATTCTGCCTGCCCGGCACAGACACCGGATCAGGAGTGAGCCGTGTTTTATTTCGGACCAGGGAAAACTTGACCCGGAGACCGCTATAGCCTATTCTGATGAAAACAAAAGCGCGGCAGGGGAGGAAATGACCGGTCTTTCCCCGCGGGAAGCACAGTGAAGTGCGCATGGGAGGGGGTTAAGGAAATGGCCATAAACAAAGAAACGGTGGAGCAGTTCCGGGCGGATTTTAATAAGGCTATGGAGGAACTGGAAGAAAAATACGATCTTACGATAAAGCTTGGAACGATTTCCTACTGGAAAGATCATTTCACGGCGCAGCTGGAAGCCAATGCGGGAAGAGATCCGGAACAGATCGCAAGAGCCGCATTCGACAGAAATGTCTGGAAGGTGGCGGAGTATGGCGTCAGGGAAGGCATGTATATGCGGATCTTTGTGGGCAGGGACAAGAGGCGCTATGCCCTGACCGGCATCAACACAAAGGCCTCCCGCTATCCTCTGGAGTACATCGATATCCTGACCGGCGAAAGGTATAAGTCCGGCGGCAGGATGATCGATCATATCACGGACGAGGTCTATGTGGAATCTTCCTATGAGTGAGACGGCACTTCCGAAAGACAGAAAGGGGAAGAAATCATCCGGTGACGGATACAGAGGGACTTATGAGCGAAACAAAGTTTAAGACCATACAATATAACTGGAGAAAAGCATTTAGCCAGGCGGCCCTGGACGGCGGGGAGAAGGATGAGAAGAACGGAAAGTTTCTTTCCTTTGAGATGGATCCCGAAGGCAGATGGGCAAAGGGGGTGACAGCGGGAGGCTTCACGGTCTTTGCGTACCAGATGCCCCTGACCTACTCGGAATGCCAGGACAGCAATAACTGGTCCTTCAATGATAAAGTGTACGATCAGGAAGAATACGCGGACCACTGGGCCAAATATGACTGTACCTGTTCCGTGGGGAGAAAAGGAGAACCATGCCGCCATCTGGCCTCCCTTATGTTCCGCTTTGAGAAGGTAAGGGGGCCCTTTGTCTTTACCCAGACTAAGGAGGAGTACCAGGAAGAGATCCGCCGGCAGAAGGAAGAGGAAGAAGAGAGGAAAAGGCAGGAAGAGAAAAGCCTGAAAGAGTCCAGGCGTATTAAGTCCCTGGATATTCTGGAGAAAAAATTTCCCCTGCCCCGTCTTACGGACGAGATCCGCTTCAGGCCAGATCAGATGCTGGAGACGCTGGAGACCAACGCCTACGAGGCGGAATGCTTTGATCAGATGCCGGAAAAGGACAGGCAGCCCGCCATCCGCATGGAAACGGATTTCGACAAAGATACGGGGCATCAGGTCCTGCGGGTCTCCACCGCGGAGGAGACCGCGGAAGGCCGTGTCAGGATGGTCCTGGAGAGCGGAAGCATCCTTTCTTTGAAATGTTCCTGCGGAAGATGCCATTATAATGAATACAGGGGCTACACCCGCCTGATGAATACCCTGTGCTGCCACAGCCTGGCTGCCTTCGGGGTCCTCTGGGACAGGGTGGCGGCCGAGAATCCCGGGGATGCCACGGACCGGAAGGGGCTGCGTTTTCTGAAGGCCATGGCAGAGGGCAGTCCTGCCGTCCCGGATGCGGCACCGGCCATTCAGAAGTCTCCCATCGTGGTACTGACCCCCAGGATCACCAGTGTAAAGGGAGAGCTGCAGCTGGCCTTCTCGGTGGGGATCAGGGGAGAGAGGGACTATGCCCTGCGGGGACTGGAAAAGTTCTATAACGCCGTGGAAAGGGAGGACATCTTCGAGGCATCCAAAAAGACGGCCATCGACTTCAAACATCTGACCTTTACGCCTCTCTCCATGAAGTGGTACGACTTTATGGCTACCCGGGTCCGGAACATCTTTAAGATCAACCGGAAGCTGGAGAGCGGCTCCTCCTGGTACACCAGCGTCAAGCAGCTGAGCGTCGGGTCCGGCGTCCCTCTGGACGGGAGCGACCTGGATATCGTTTATTCCCTGGCGGAAGGATCGGAGCTTCTCTACCGGATGGAGCCGGATAGTACGGGAAGATCCCGGAGGGCCGCAAAGGATGAGGGAAACGAAGAAGTCTATGTAAAGGCCGGGCCCGCAAGGCTTGGCATACGGATCACCCTGGACCCCGAAAGAACAAAGGACGGGAAGCTTACGGCCATCCGGCTGGGGATTGTCCTTCCCCGCCTTTTACGGGGCAGTCAGTACCGCTATATCCTGGACAGAGAACAGTTCGGCAGGATCTCCCCGGAGGAGATGAGAGTGCTGAAGCCTTTTCTGGATATGGCGGGAAATGCTTCGGAGTTTACCTGTACCATCGGAAGCAGAAGGTTTCCGGAGTTTTATTACCGGACCCTGCCGGCCCTGGAGGAATCGGTCCATGTAGAGATCGACGACAGGGTGGGAGATCCCGGAGAGGGCGTTCTGCCCCCGGAGCCGGTCTTTACCTTCTACCTGGACAGGGAGGACGAGACTGTTACCTGCAGAGCCGTGGTCTCCTACGGGGAGAAGAAGGAAGACCTTTTCCCTTCCGCTGGGACTCTCAGGGGAGGGATGAGGGACTTTGATCAGGAGGAGAGGGTCCTGAAGGCCGTCAGAGCCTTTTTCCCGGACTCTGATCCAAAGTCCTGTACCTTCAGAGGACCTTCGGATACGGACAGCCTGGTCAGGATCCTGACGGAAGGAATATCCGTCCTGTCGGGCCTTGGAACGGTCAAGGGATCGGACGCCTTCCGGGCCATGCGGGTCCGCCCTCTGCCCCGTCCCGTTTTCCGGGTATCCCTGGAAAGCGGCCTTCTGAACCTGTCTCTTCGTACGAAGGATATGACGGAGGAAGAGCTTCTGGAGCTCCTTTCTTCCTACCGGAAGAAGAAGCGCTGGCACAGGCTCTCCTCCGGAGACTTTATCGACCTGCGGGATACGGAGGCCTTTTCGGAGATGGAAAATCTCTCCAGTGCTCTGGATCTTTCCCTGGAGGACCTGGTCCGGGGAAGGGGCAGTATGCCCCAGTACAGGGCGCTTTACCTGGACAGGATCCTGGAGGAGCACGACGAGATCGCATCCTCCAGAGACAGACACTTCAAGAGCCTGATCCGGTCCTTCAAGTCTGTACGGGACGCCGACTTCGAAGTGCCCTCTGCCATGGAGGATATCCTGCGGCCCTACCAGGTCCAGGGCTTTGCCTGGCTGTCCACCCTTGCCCAGGCCGGCTTCGGAGGCATCCTGGCGGATGAGATGGGACTGGGCAAGACCCTTCAGATGCTGGCCTTCTTAAACAGTCAGTATCTTTCCGGAGAAAAAGCGCCGGCCCTGGTGGTCTGCCCTGCCTCCCTGGTCTACAACTGGCTGGAGGAGTGCCGCAGATTTGCCCCGGACCTTCCGGCGGCGGCCATGGCCGGAGGCACTGCCGCCAGAAAGAAGATGGCGGCTCAGATGGGGAAAGGAGAGGGGGCCTGGCTTTATATCACCTCCTACGATCTCTTTAAAAGAGACATCGCCCTTTACGAAGACATCCGGTTTTCAACGGCCGTTCTGGACGAGGCCCAGTATGTGAAGAACCGGTCCGCGGCCGTCAGCAAGGCCGTCCGGGGCATCCATGCCGCCCACCGCTTTGCCCTGACCGGCACCCCCATCGAGAACCGTCTGTCCGAGCTCTGGAGCATCTTCGACTTCCTGATGCCTGGCTTCCTCTATACGGCTTCGGAGTTTTCCGAACGCTTTGAGGTGCCGGTCATGAAAAAGCAGGATGAGGCAGCCTCCCAGAGGCTCTCGGCCATGGTCTCTCCCTTTATCCTCCGCAGAAGGAAGGGAGACGTGCTGAGGGACCTTCCCGAAAAGCTGGAGGAGGTCAGAAGCGCGGCCCTGGAGGGAGAGCAGAGAAAGCTCTACGACGCCCAGGTGGTCAGCATGAGAGAGATGCTGTCCTCCATAGGGACTTCCGGAGAGGAAAAGCTCCGCATTCTGGCCCAGATCACCAGGCTCCGCCAGATCTGCTGCGATCCTGCCCTTGTGTTCGAAAATTACAGAGGGCCCAGCGCCAAGCGGGAAGCCTGCATGGACCTGATCCGGTCCGCCATCGACGGAGGCCACCGGATGCTGCTCTTCTCTCAGTTCACGTCCATGATGGAGCTTCTGGCTTCGGACCTGAAAAATGAGGGGATCCCCTTCTATACCCTGACGGGGGCGACGCCGAGCCAGGAGAGGCTGCGCCTTGTCAACGCCTTCAATAACGGGGATACGCCGGTCT
>DETN01000048.1:0-2694 GCA_002362155.1 Lachnospiraceae bacterium UBA3287
TCGGCCACGGAGGACTCAAGGAAGGTGTGGTGGCCAACCGCCTCAAGGAGCTCTACGACCAGGACCACGCCAGAAGGATCACGGATGAAGAGATCCTGCATCAGGCCCAGGAGGCGGCGCCCAGGATGCGGTCCGGCTCCCGCAACGCCATCATTGTCAAGGGCGTCAACGACGTGGCAGTCCGCTTTTCCAAGTGCTGCAATCCTGTGCCCGGAGACGAGATCGTGGGCTTCGTGACCAGAGGCAGAGGCCTGTCCATCCACAGGGCAGACTGCGTGAATGTCAGAAATCTGTCCGAAGAGGACAAAGCCAGGGTCATGACGGCGGAATGGTCCCAGGAGGCTCTGGCCGCTTCCGGCGAGAACTTCGTTACCGAGATCAATATCTACGCCAGGGACAGAAAGTCCCTTCTGGTGGACATCAGCCGGATCCTTTCCGAAGCCGATATCAATATCCTGCGTATTTCCAGCGTCACCAGCAAACAGGGCATTGCCACCATTACCATCAGCTTCGAAGTCAGCTCCAGAAAGGAGCTGCAGGACATCGTGGGCAAGCTTCAGAACGTCAGGGATGTCCAGACCGTGACCAGGACCAACGGCTAAAAGGAGTACTATGGAGAATATTATCGTCAAAAGCTATGTGATCGGCATGGTAGAGACCAACTTCTACTACATGTACCGGGAAGGCCATAAGGAATGCATCGTCTTTGACCCTGCGGACTACGGTGAGCGGATCTACGAGATCCTGTCGGGAGAGGGACTGGAGATCAAGGCCATCTTTCTGACCCACGCCCACTTCGACCATATGTGGGGATGCGAAGCCTTAAGAAAGGCCAGCGGCGCGCCTGTCTACATCAGCAGCGAGGAAAGGGAGCTCTGCCAGGATGCCTATAAGAACTGCTCCTCCATCTACGGAAGAGCCACGACCCTGGTGCCCGATCACTGGATGAAGGACGATGAAAAGGTCACCGCCGCGGGGATCGAAGTACAGATGCTGTCCACCCCCGGCCATACGGAGGGAAGCTGCTGCTTCTACGTGGAGGAAGGCCATATCCTGATCTGCGGAGATACGCTTTTCGAAGGATCCGTAGGAAGGACAGACCTGCCCACAGGGTCCATGAGCGCCCTGGTCAGGTCCATCCGCTCGAAGCTCTATGTCCTGCCCGAGGATACCGTATGCTATCCCGGCCACGGCGGCGTTACTACCATTTCCTACGAGAAGCAGCACAATCCTTTTGCATAGGAATAACGATTTTTTCAGTGATACTCCCCCGGAATCCCTTTCCGGGGGATACTTTCGGCTTTTTTTGTCATAATTCACTTGAAAGCAGGCGGAGCCGCCTGCTTTCCCCATGTATTCGCATAATAAGGAGACACAGGACATGCTGACAGCATCTGTCAATACAGAACTCTACAGATATGAGATCCACTCCCTGATCAAGGCCTTTTACCCGGAAGAGGACGTCAAGGTCCTGGTGGAGGGAGCGCCCATCAAAGGGGCCGGAAGGGAGGAGGCCGCAAGGACCACCCCCTTTATGACAGTGCATTTTTCCGAGGACTCCCTGGAGGCGGCCCTTCCGCAGGCAGGCCTTCGTCTTTCCGAAAAGGCGGATAAGGAGCCCTTTGACAGGAAGGGAAGAGAGTGCAAGACCGTCTTAAAGCACCTGGTCTACGACATTCTTTCTGCCCATACGGGCAGGCAGCTGCCCTGGGGAGAGCTGATCGGCATCCGTCCCACCAAGATCGCCATGCAGAGGCTCCTGGAGGGAGATACCCAGGAGGAGGCTGCTGAATTTATGATCCGCGAGCATAAGGCCAGCAGGGAAAAAGCCCTTCTGGCGGCGGATATCGCAGGAAGAGAGAAGGAGATCCTTTCGGGGATCCACTACGAGAACGGCTACAGCCTCTACGTGGGCATTCCCTTCTGCCCCACCACCTGCCTCTACTGCTCCTTTACCTCCTTCCCCATCGGGGCCTGGACAAAGAGAGTGGACGAATATCTGGAGGCTTTGGAAAAGGAGATCGAAGCCGGAGCGGCCCTTGTGGAAGGGAAGATCCTGGATACGGTCTATATCGGCGGCGGAACGCCCACCACTCTGGAGCCGGACCAGCTGGAACGCCTGATCACAGCCCTTAAGTCCCATTTCCCCATGGAGAATCTCCAGGAGTTTACCGTGGAAGCGGGAAGGCCCGATTCCATCACTCCCGAAAAGCTCCGCGTCCTGAAAGAGCAGGGCGTGACCAGGATCAGCGTCAATCCCCAGACCATGCGGAACGAGACCCTGAAGCTGATCGGCAGAAGGCACAGCGTAGAGCAGACCGAGGAAGCCTTCCGCATGGCCAGAGAGGCCGGCTTCGACAACATCAACATGGATATCATCCTGGGCCTTCCCGGCGAGGATGAGGAAGACGTGGCCTATACCATAGACCGCATAAGGGCCCTGGATCCAGACTCCCTGACGGTCCATTCCCTGGCCGTCAAGAGAGCGTCGAAGCTCCAGCAGTGGATCGAAAAGAACGGTTATGCCCAGATCAACAATACCGACGAGGGCATGAAGATCGCGGCGGCAGGAGCCGCGGACATGGATATGAAGCCCTATTATCTCTACCGCCAGAAGAACATGTCCGGCAACTTCGAGAACGTGGGCTACGCCAGGGAAGGAAAGTACGGCATCTACAACATCCTGATCATGGA
>DETN01000048.1:2736-6445 GCA_002362155.1 Lachnospiraceae bacterium UBA3287
GAGAAGCAGTCCATCCTGGCCCTGGGGGCGGGCTCCATTTCCAAGGCCGTTTTCCCCGGAGGCAGGATCGAGCGCAGCGACAACTGCAAGGATATCGATACCTATATTTCCACCATTGACGAAATGATCGCCAGAAAGGAACGCCTTTACGGACAGACCTCCTGAGCGATTTTGGAAAATATCCCCTTGAAAATGGCATGAAAATACGGTATAGTACAAATCGTTTCTGCAAATCCTGAAATATTCTGAAAATTTTATGAATATTTTGCGTCTTTTGGCAAAAACGGAGCAATTCGCGCTGCCGGGGGAAAGCACAGGGCGGAAACAATTTTTATTACAGTTGAGGTTGGAATGGCAGCAGTTCGTAAGAAGAAAAAAAACCTTGTAATCGTCGAGTCGCCCGCAAAGGTGAAGACAATCAAGAAGTTTCTTGGCTCCAATTATGAAGTGGCGGCAAGTTACGGCCACGTCCGTGACATGCCCAAAAGCCAGATGGGAATAGATTTTGAAAACGGGTGCGAGCCCAAATATATCACGATCCGCGGCAAGGGCGAGCTTCTTGCGGAGCTGCGCAAGATGGTCAAGAAGGCGGACCGCATATATCTGGCAACGGACCCTGACCGCGAGGGAGAGGCCATTTCCTGGCATCTGATCGCGGCCCTCAAGCTGGATCAGCAGGAAGGCAAGGAGGTCTACAGGATCACCTTCAACGAGATCACCAAAAAAGCCGTCCTGGAGTCCCTGAAAAACGCCCGCGATATCGATATGAATCTGGTGGACGCCCAGCAGGCCAGAAGAGTTCTGGACCGCCTGGTGGGCTATAAGATCTCCCCTCTGATCTGGGCCAAGGTCAAGCGCGGACTTTCCGCCGGCCGTGTCCAGTCCGTCGCCCTGCGTATGATCGGCGACAGGGAGGATGAGATCAACTCCTTCATCCCCGAGGAATACTGGTCCCTGGATGCCAACCTTTCCGTAGAAGGCGAAAAGAAGCTGCTGACGGCTCATTATTACGGGCCCATGGATGAGACCGGAAAGGCCGAAAAGGCAGAGCTGGGCACATCCGCCCAGGTGGACCAGGTCATGGACTCCGTAAAGGACGGAGACTGGAAGATCTCCGAAGTGAAAAAGAGCGAGCGGACCCGCAAGTCCCCCCTGCCCTTTACCACATCCACCCTGCAGCAGGAGGCCAGCAGGTCTCTGAATTTCTCCACCTCCAAGACCATGCGGATCGCCCAGCAGCTCTATGAAGGCGTGGATATCAAGGGACAGGGCACAGTGGCCCTGATCACCTACCTGCGTACCGACTCCACCAGGATCTCCGACGAGGCTCTGGCCACGTCCGCAGACTATATCCTTGAGCGCTACGGTCAGGAATATCTGATCGCCGCCGAGAAAAAACAGGAATCCAAGGGCCATGTGCAGGATGCCCACGAAGCCATCCGTCCCACGGATGTGACCAGGGACCCTGCCTCCATCAAGGATTCCCTGACAAGAGAGCAGTACCGGCTCTACCAGCTGATCTGGAAGAGATTCCTGGCCAGCCGCATGAGCCCCGCCAGATACGAGGCCACCCAGGTCCGGATCCTGGCCCAGGGGAAAGAGGCCTGTCAGGTCTTTACCGTATCCGCCCAGAGACTTGTCTTCGAGGGCTTCCAGTGCGTCTACAACGACGAGGAAAATCCCGAAAAGACCAGCGCCCTGGTCAGAGGCCTGGAGGAGACCACGGCCGTCTCCTTTGATTCCTTCGACCCCAGACAGCACTTTACCCAGCCTGCCCCTCACTTTACAGAGGCATCCCTGGTCAGAGCACTGGAGGAGCAGGGAATCGGACGTCCCTCTACCTATGCGCCCACCATCTCCACCATCCTTGCCAGGAACTACATCGTCAAGGAAGAAAAGAACCTCTACATGACCGAGCTGGGCACAGCCGTCAACAACATCATGAAGAAGTCCTTCCCCACCATCGTGAATCCCGAGTTCACCGCCAACATGGAGAACCTCCTGGACTGCGTGGCCGAAGGCACGGTCAAGTGGAAGACCATCGTGGAAAACTTCTATCCCGATCTGGACGAGGCCGTCCGGGAAGCGGAGAAAGAGCTGGAGAAGGTCAAGATCGCCGACGAAGAGACCGACGTGGTCTGCGAGAACTGCGGCCGCAACATGGTCATCAAATACGGCCCTCACGGGAAGTTCCTGGCCTGCCCCGGATTCCCTGAGTGCCACAACACCAAGCCCTATTATCAGAAGATCGGGGTCATGTGTCCCAAATGCGGCAAGGACATCGTTGTCCGCATGAGCAAAAAGGGCCGCCGCTACTACGGCTGCCTGGGCAATCCCGACTGTGATTTCATGTCCTGGCAGAAGCCTTCTTCTGTCAAATGCCCCGTCTGCGGCTCCATCATGCTGGAGAAGGGAAGAAAGCTGGTATGCTATAACGATCAGTGCGGCCATGTGATGGAAAGGCCCGAGGAGAACTGATCTTATTCAGGTAATATACGGATAACGCCTGACAAAACGGCGTAAGAAAGGAATACAGCAAGTGAACGGTACACCTATTAACAACGTCATGCTTCTTGACAACACCAGAAAGATCGAGAAGCTTCTGCATAACAACACCGGTAAAGTCATTTTCAACGATATCTGTGAAGTCATGAGCGATATCCTGGGTTCCAACATGCTGGTCATCAGCAAAAAGGGCAAGGTCCTGGGCTACGGCGAGAACCGCAGGGTGGAGCCATTAAAGGGACTGATCACGGACGAAGTGGGCTATTTCATCGATCCCGCTCTGAACGAGCGCTTCCTGGGCGTTCTGTCCACCAACGAGAACATCAATCTCAGGACTCTGGGCTTTATGGACGAAGAGGATTCCGACAAGACCGGCATCGTGGCTCCCATCGGGATCGCCGGCGAGAGACTGGGCACCGTATTCCTTTACAAGGATGAGGACTCCTATGACATCGACGACATCATTCTGTGCGAGTACGGCACCACAGTGGTGAGCCTGGAAATGCTCCGGGCCGTGACCGAGGAGACCGCGGAAGAGAACCGAAAGGTCAACGTGGTCCGCTCCGCCATCGGCACCCTGAGCTACACGGAGATGCACGCCATCGTCCAGATCTTCAAGGAGCTGGGCGGCACCGAGGGCATCCTGGTGGCCAGCAAGATCGCCGACAAGGCGGGCATCACCAGAAGCGTGGTGGTCAACGCCCTGCGCAAGTTCGAGTCCGCAGGCGTCATCGAATCCCGTTCCTCCGGCATGAAGGGAACCTATATCAAGGTCCTCAACGACGCCATCTACGGAGAACTGGACGATCTGAAGAGGCAGGTCAACAGCTGATGAAATCAGCTGATCATCCGGAAATAAGACCGGAAAATCCTTGAAAACATGCCGGGGCAGGGTCCTGCCCCGGTTTTTTCGTGCACCTGAAAAATGTGCCGAAAACACAGCAGAAAATAAGTGTATATTCATGGTATAAGTCCTCAGAAATTTCTTGCACGGGCCATTTTCCTGTGTTAGAATATCGGAGTTGACTATAAAACACGCACTTCAGTGAAAGCCGGTGCTCCCTCAAAGGGAGTGGCAGGAATCCTTCCAGACCCAGGTCGGATCTGTTTTACATATGGAGTGCGGAAGAAAAAACCACATGGAGGAAAAAAACATGAGCGTTGTAACAATGAAACAGCTGCTGGAAGCAGGCGTACACTTCGG
>DETN01000048.1:6537-13267 GCA_002362155.1 Lachnospiraceae bacterium UBA3287
AGAAACGGCATCCACATCATCGACCTGCAGAAGTCCGTCGTCAAGGTTGACGAGGCTTACAGAGCAGTCAACGAGATCGCTTCCCAGGGCGGCACCATCCTGTTCGTAGGAACCAAGAAGCAGGCCCAGGACGCAGTCAGGACCGAAGCTGAGCGCTGCGGCATGTACTATGTCAACGAAAGATGGCTCGGCGGCATGCTGACCAACTTCAAGACCATCCAGAGCCGTATCGAGCGTCTCAAAAAGATCAACCAGATGGAAGCCGACGGCACTTTCGAAGTCCTTCCCAAGAAGGAAGTTGCAAAGCTTCAGAAGGAACAGGAAAAGCTCGAGAAGAACCTCGGCGGTATCAAGACCATGACCCGTATTCCCGACGCGATCTTCGTAGTTGACCCCAAGAAGGAAAGAATCTGCGTAGCAGAAGCGCACACTCTGGGCATCACTCTGATCGGTATCGGCGACACAAACTGCGATCCCGAAGAACTTGATTATGTCATCCCCGGCAACGACGATGCAATCCGTGCAGTCAAGCTTATCTGCTCCAAGATGGCTGACGCCGTGATCGAAGCCAACCAGGGCGAAGAGAACACAGACGCACAGGAAGCTCTTGCAGAAGAATCCGCAGCAAGCGAAGCTGAGCAGGAAGCAGAAGGCACTCTGTAATTTCTTAAGATACAAGGACACATATTCATCGCGCCCGGCCGGAAGGCAGGGCGCGGTGATTACAGTAAATAATAAAGAAAGAGGTCAAGTACTATGGCTATTACCGCAGCTCAGGTTAAACAGTTAAGAGAGATCACCGGTTCCGGCATGATGGACTGCAAGAAGGCTCTTACCGCTACCAACGGCGATATGGATGCAGCAGTTGAGTTCCTCAGAAAGAACGGACAGGCTAAGGCTGAAAAGAAGGCCAGCAGAATCGCAGCAGAAGGCATCTGCCTGATCGCTACCGAAGGCAACCAGAAGGCAGCTGTTGTCGAAGTTAACTCCGAGACAGACTTCGTTGCCCAGAACGAGAAGTTCAGAACCTACGTTGCAAAGGTCGCAGCCCAGGCCCTGAATTCCGACGCAGCTGACATGGACGCTTTCATGGCAGAAGCATGGATCGAGGATCCCACCAAGACCGTTAAGGATTCTCTGGTCGAGATGATCGCTGTCATCAGCGAGAAGCTTTCCATCCGCAGATTCGAGAAGGTCGTTGCCGAGAACGGCATGCTGGCTTCCTACGTACACGGCGGCGGCAGGATCGGCGTTATCGTTGATGCCGAGACAGCAGTTGTCAACGACGACATCGCAGCAGCTCTTCAGAACGTAGCAATGCAGATCGCAGCTATGTCTCCCAAGTATGTCTGCCAGGAAGAGATTCCTCAGGACTACAGAGATCATGAGAAGGAGATCCTTCTTGCTCAGGCTCTGAAGGAGAACGACGAGCTTCCCGAGAACAAGAGAAAGCCTCAGAACATCATCGAAAAGATGCTGATCGGCCGTCTGAACAAGGAGTTCAAGGAGATCTGCCTCAATGACCAGATCTACGTCAGAGCAGAAGACGGCAAGCAGACTGTAGCTCAGTACCTGGCACAGGTCGGCAAGGCAAACGGCACAACCATCAAGGTTAAGAAGTTTGTCCGTTTCGAGACCGGTGAAGGCATCGAAAAGAGAGTCGACAACTTCGCAGAAGAAGTTATGGCTCAGGTCAAAGGCTGATTCCGAAACAGTTCGGATCATAGGGTAAACAACGAGAAAGCGTGCAGTCAAACGGCTGCACGCTTTTTTTGATCATCCCTACGGTCAGTACAGATGCAGGTTCATCACGATTTTCTGCTCCAGGCCGTTGGGATAGAGGTAAAGCATCCTTTTCCGGTCGAATCTGGGATCCGCGTCATGGATGATGCTGTGATGGTTGGGACATAGGACCATCTGATTGTTGGAATCGTTGTTAAGGCTGGTCACGTAGTAATCGATATGGTGGGCCTCTGCGATATGGGAGCCGAATTCCTCTCCGATGATCCTGCCGCAGATCTGACAGCGATAGCCGTAGAGGATCTTCAGGTTCTCCCCGATCTTGCGGTTCAGCTTTCTGATCCGCATAAGCCGCTTTGTTTCGCTGAAGGAAGCCCCGGGATCGATCACATCATAATCGATGGAGGCTTCTACCATCCTTTCTTTCCGGTCTTTTATGCTTTCTCTGTACGCCTGCAGGTCTCCTGCCATAATCGGCTCCAGGATATAGCTGTCGTCATATTCCGTGGTATAGATGGCCAGGTATTCCTTCATATCTTCCGGGATCCGGATCCGTCCTTTGGAGCCGGGAGGCTGGAGTTCTTTCAGTCTGCTGATATAGGCATAGGAGCGGCTGAAACATCCGCGCAGGGCTTCTGCGATATCGCTGCCGGCCGAATAGCGGATATGGACCATATCCACGTGATTTTTGTATTTGGGATCGATTCGGAGATTATTAAGGCGGGCCTTATAGGACCTGCCGTTCAGATACAGTGTGATCTCCTTTGACTCGCCCCGTTCTATGAAGCGGCCGGCGATCTGCCGGAAGATGACCTGGTGACTGATGGGAATACTGAGTCCGTAGTTGAAAAGAGACCAGTCGACTTCCTTTTTATATACGTAGTTTTCTGCAGACATTGTCCCTGCTCCGTAAATGTCAGGTCATACTTTTAACAGCCGGTTAAATGCATTCCGGCTTTCTGACCGCTATAATCGTTTCATACCCGTCCTGTATAAAGGGGACTTTCTTAAGCATACTTTATTATACAGGCACATGTCCCTGCGGGGCAACGGGAATGCAGGCCTGCTTCAAAAGCCCTGCCCTGGGAAGAGAAGATACGGCAATGCTGCGGCCTTTCCCGGTCTTCCCGGGACGGGGCGGATTTTTCCGGTTGCTGAATAGGGAAATCAGTTGTATTATGATAACTATTCAGGCACTGACGAAAGCAGTGCCTATTACCCATTTGCAGGAACCGCCGCAGGAGCGTCCGCGGTTCCGGAAGAGGAATCTTCTATATTTAAGGCGCTCCGGAATGTGTGGTAAAATTTGAAATTCAGACGAGTAAACGATACGACCATCAACTGCATCATTACGCAGGATGATCTGAAGGAATACGGACTCCATATAGACGACCTGTTCGAGCGCAAAAAGGAGGCGGAGGAGTTCTTCCGCGGCATCGTGGCGGAAGCGGCCAGGCAGGAGAATTTCAACCTGGAAAGCGAGTTTGCCTCCATGAAGATCGCCGTCCTGCCCGACCACAGCATCTCTCTGACTCTGTCAGAGGATCCGGGTGCATCCGCAGCCATCCGCAAGGTCAGGGAAATGGCAGGAAAGAGCATAAGGCCCTCCAGGGGGCAGAATGCGGTCTCTTCCGGGAAAGGCGAAGGGGCCGGCAGACCCTCTGCCGCCCAGTACATGTTCCGCTTTGAGACTCTGTCCGAGGCGGCCCTGGGCGCTTCCAGGCTCTCCGGGACAGGCATCGCCACTTCTCTTTACAAGGATCCTGCGGAAGGCTTCTATTTCCTGATCGCGGCAAAGACAGACCAGGCAGGGCACGATTTCGAGCACCTGGTCCTGCCCCTCAACGAATTCGGATCCCTGGTGACGGGAAACGCCGGCGCCATCGCACACCTGCGTGAGCACGCCCAGTGTATTCTGAAGGAGGATGCCGCCGAGCTTCTGGCGGCAGTGCGCTGACCATGGAAGACAGAAAAGAAGGCACCGTCAGGCTCAACGCCTATCTGGCCTCCTGCGGCATATGCTCCCGCCGGGAAGCGGATAAGCTGATCGAGGAAGTCCGGGTCATGGTGGACGGCAGGCCTGCCATTCCTGGCCTTCGGGTCACAGGCAGGGAAGAGATCCTGGTGGACGGCAAAAAAGTCGGCGGCAGGAAGGAGAGCGTCATTGTGGCCTGGTATAAGCCAAAGGGCGTGACCTGTACGGAAAAGGATCCCTATGCGGAGCGGACCATTCGGGACGCCTTTCACTATCCTGTCAGGCTGACCTATGCGGGCCGCCTGGACAAGGATTCGGAAGGGCTTCTTCTGATGACCAACGACGGCGGACTGATCGACGCCATGATGCGGGGATCGGCCGGCCATGAAAAGGAATATATCGTCCGGGTGAGGGGAAAGATCGCAGACGCGGATCTGGTCCGCCTCTCCAAAGGCATTTATTTAAAGGAACTGGACACGAAAACGAGACCCTGCACCGTCGAAAGACTGGGGGAATCCACCTTCCGCATCGTCCTGACCCAGGGACTGAACCGTCAGATCCGCCGCATGTGCCAGGCGGTGGGGCATGAGGTCAAGACCCTGAAGCGTGTCCGCGTAGTCAACGTGGTCCTGGGCCCCATGAAGCCCGGGGAGCAGAGAGTGGTTTCCGGCAAGGAACGAAAGGACCTGTACAGGGCCGTGGGCCTGAACGTACGGTGACTGAAAGATAGCAGAGGTAAAGGCTGATGGCTGAAACAAAGGACCAGAGCAGACTGATCGAGAGACAGAAGGAGCTGACAGCGCTTTTAAAGGAAGCTTCCAGGGTCTACTACAGTGAGGACAGGGAGATCATGTCCAACATGCAGTACGATACCCTCTACGACGAACTGGAAGCCCTGGAGCGGGAGACGGGCCTGATCCTGGCGGATTCCCCTACGGTCAACGTGGGCTACGAGTCTGTGGAGGAGCTGCCCAAGGAACGCCACGAGCGCAGGATGCTGTCTCTGGACAAGACCAAGTCCAGGGAAGACCTGGCAGCCTGGCTGGGAAGCCAGGAAGGCCTTCTTTCCTGGAAGCTGGACGGCCTGACCGTGGTCCTGACCTACAGCGGGGGGACCCTGCAGAAGGCTGTTACCAGAGGCAACGGAGAAATCGGGGAAGTCATCACCCCCAATGCCAGGGTCTTTAAGAACATCCCCCTGTCCCTTCCCTTCAAAGGAATCCTGATCCTCAGGGGCGAAGCAGTCATCCGCTATTCCGATTTTGAAAAGATCAACGAAAAGCTGGAGGAAGAGGCCGCCGAAAAGGGGCTTCTGGGAGACGTGAAGTACAAAAACCCCAGGAACCTGTGCAGCGGATCCGTCCGGCAGCTGAATAATAAGATCACCGCGGAGCGCGGTGTCCGTTTCTATGCCTTCAGTCTTGTGGAGGCGGAGGGCGTTTCCTTCGACAATTCCCATGAGAAGGAGTTCCTCTTCCTGAAGGAGCTGGGCTTTGAAACGGTGGAATACATAAAGGTCACGGCAGATACTTTGTCCGCCGGCATCGATGTATTCGAAGAGAAGATACAGCATTATGACATCCCTTCGGACGGCCTGGTCCTTCTGATGGATGACATTGCCTACGGGGAGTCCCTGGGGACCACGGCCAAGTTCCCCCGCAACGCCATGGCCTTCAAATGGGCCGACGAGCAGCAGGAGACCACCCTGACGGACGTGGAATGGTCCGCCAGCCGGACAGGCCTCATCAATCCCGTGGCCATCTTTGAGCCGGTGGAGCTGGAGGGCACCACAGTCAAAAGAGCCTCCGTCCACAACGTCAGCATCGTCCGGTCTCTGAAACTGGGGATCGGCGACAGGATCAGGGTCTATAAGGCCAACATGATCATTCCCCAGATCTCCGAGAACCTGACCATGTCGGACAGCCTGGAGATCCCTTCCGTCTGTCCTGTGTGCGGCGGACAGACCCAGATCCGCCGGGAGGTGGATACGGAGGTCCTTGTCTGCACCAATCCGGACTGTACGGCCAAGAAGATCAAATCCTTCGCCCATTTCGTTTCCAGAAATGCCATGAACATCGAGGGTCTGTCGGAAATGACCCTGGAAAAGTTCATCGGAAGGGGATTTATCCATAACTTTGCGGATATCTACCATCTGGAGGATTTCCGCAGCCAGATCGAGGAAATGGAGGGCTTCGGCCGCAGATCCTATGAGAATCTTGCGGCCTCCATCATGCGTTCCAGAAAGACGACGCTCTCCCGCGTCCTTTATGCAGTCGGAATCGTCGGAATCGGAACCGCAAACGCCCGTCTCATCTGCGACCACTATCAGAACGACCTGCAATCCATCCTGGCAGCCTCTGCGGATGAACTGGGAGAAATCGAAGGGATCGGCCCCGTGCTGGCAGCTTCTGTGTCGGATTTCCTGAAGGATGAGAAGAACAGAGAAAGGCTGGACGCCCTGCTTTCGGAGCTGGAGATCGAAGCTCCCAGAAAGAACGAGAAGCACCAGGTCCTTGCAGGAAAGACCTTTGTCATCACCGGCAAGGTATATAAATTTGAGAACAGAGACGCTCTCAAGGACTATATCGTGGAGCTGGGCGGCAAGGCGGCCGGCAGCGTATCGGCCAATACAGATTATCTGATCAACAACGATGTGACTTCCACTTCCGGCAAGAATAAAAAGGCGAAACAGCTTGGCGTGCCCATCATCTCAGAGGATGAGTTCCTGGCCATGGCTGAGGCAGAAGGAGCAGTATAAATGCCCATTAAAATACAGAATGACCTTCCCGTAAGGGAAATCCTGGAACAGGAGAACCTGTTCATAGTAGACGAGAACAGAGCCATCCATCAGGACATCCGTCCCCTGGAGCTCTGCATCCTGAATCTCATGCCCAAGATGGAGGAGACGGAGCTGCAGCTTCTGCGTATGCTTTCCAATACGCCCCTACAGATCGACATCACCTTCATGAGGGTATCCTCCCATGAATTTCACAACACTTCCATGTCCCACCTCTA
>DETN01000048.1:13371-15369 GCA_002362155.1 Lachnospiraceae bacterium UBA3287
GCGCCGGTGGAAAAGCTGGAATATGAGGAAGTGGACTACTGGCCGGAGCTCTGCCAGATCATGGCCTGGTCAAAGACCAACGTGACCTCCACCTTCCATATCTGCTGGGGAGCCCAGGCCGGCATCTATTACCACTACGGGATCCAGAAGCGGCTGCTTCCCAAGAAGCTTTTCGGCATCTATTCCCACAAGGTCAAGCACAGAAGGGAGCCCCTGGTCAGAGGCTTCGACGACTATTTCCTGATCCCCCACAGCCGCTATACGGAAGTGCCGGCGGAAGCCCTGCACGAGTGCAAGGACCTCAAGATCCTGGCGGAGTCCGACAAGGCGGGAGTCCTGCTCTGCATGTCCCAGGACGGCAGGCAGATCTTCATTTTCGGTCACGCCGAATACGGAAGAGGGACCCTCAGAAACGAGTATGTGAGGGATGTGAACAAGGGTATAGAGATAGAAGTCCCCGAAAACTATTTCCCGGACGACGACCCTTCAAAGCAGCCCCACCTCCAGTGGCGGGCCACCAGCCAGAACCTTTATTCCAACTGGCTCAACTACTATGTATATCAGCTCACTCCCTACGACCTGGACGAGATCCGGTAAAAAGGGAGAAAAAGGGAACATATCACGAGGACCTATTCCCCTGTGTTATGTTCCCTTTTATGTTTCATCCATGCCGGAAGGATGGGAGCTCCGGGCATAAAGGCTTTATTTTCTGCATTTGAGGGTCAGGCTGCAGATCAGCCTGGCGGCGGCATACAGCCAGATCCCGTAATAGGCGTTTGGTATGTCAGGATATCTTCCTTTGACCAGGGGATCCAGGGAGGCTTCGGCCAGGTTCCCCACTCCGGTGCTGCAGCGGATCAGGCCCTTTGTCAGAAATCCGACAACAGGGCTCTCTGCCATGAACCGTAGAAAGTCGGAATGGATCAGTTTGTCCGGGATGGCATCGGCCGGCAGTCTGGCGATCATGGCAAAGGCCAGAAGAAGGGCCAGGGGGACCAGGATCCAGAACCTGTATTTTGCCTCGTAATAGGACCGCTTCTGCAGTGCCAGGCCGATGATCAGATAGGAAAGCAGAAGGACCGCAGCCGTAACGAGCCTGGGAACGGCCTTTCCTGTCACCTGATAAATGATATCCGCCAGAAGGGGCGGAAGGCAGCCGGCTCCCAGGAGTTTTAAAGCCTGGAACCTGTCGAACTTGTTTCCGACCATGTTTTTATGCTCTCTGATCAGGCAGGATGCCGTGCCAAGGACCAGGCAGATCAGAAGACCTCCCTCCATGATCAGATTTGCGACCAGACGGATATTTCTGCTGATATGTCCGGATACGGAAGCGGTTCCCCAGAGTACGCCCGCATATACGGCGCCCAGAAAGAAGCCGGGGATCAGCTCCTCGGTTTCATCCGTCACAAAAAGCCCGAGCACAAGGGCCAGGCCCAGGACCGCTAAGGTCCCCAGCAGGGGATGGGGCGATGCGTAGGAGGTGGTCTGCAGAGCGGCATGCACACATGTGAATTTCCCCAGTATGACGGCAGTGCCCAGGGCGGGCAGCAGGTCTGTAAAGGTGCCCCGGAGGCCGCCCAGGACCATGCCGGACCAGGTCAGGAGGAAGACGGCAAAGATGATCAGGCCGCCTTCTCGCGTCAGGAATCCTGTCAGGACAGAAAGACAGGGCAGAAGCAGCAGGACCAGGAATTCCACAGCAAGGCTGACATTCTCTTTGGGGACACTGATGGGGCCATGGTAAAAGCCCGACGGGGGAGGAGATGTGTATGCATCGTATCCTCCTCCGTATCCTCCGGTATATCCTCCGCCGTATCCGCCGGAGCCTGCAGAGTATCCCCCTTTCTGATTGACCTGGGTATAGGACTCTCCGAAAATGTTCTTTCCGGAATATACATCGTAGGTGTTTCCGCCTGCGTAGACGGTCTTGCCGTCATCCAGCAGGTGGTCCGAGGAATAGACATCTATGGAGCTTCCGTCCGGCCGGACCAGGGTCTT
>DETN01000116.1 GCA_002362155.1 Lachnospiraceae bacterium UBA3287
GATAAGGTCAACCGCAAGAGATGCGGAGATTTCGGCTGCTACATCGCCTTTATCAACAGCATCAACGCCAGATAAGGAGGAATATATGGCAAAGCCGAAGATCGCAGTACCCATGGGAGACGCCGCAGGGATCGGCCCGGAGATCGTGGCAGGGGCTCTCTTAGATCCTGCCGTCCATGAGTGGGCGGACGTTATTCTGATCGGAGACAGGGCCGTGATGGAGAAGGCTGTCTCCATCAAAAAGGCTCCTCTGACCATCAGGGTCATTTCGGATCCGGAGGAAGGCGACTTCCGCCCGGGAATCCTGAACATGATCGATCTGGGCGGCATCGACATGGAGACCTTTGTCTACGGACAGGTCCAGGCCATGTGCGGGAAAGCTGCCTACAGATATATCGAAAAGAGCATAGAGCTGGCTATGGCAGGCAAGGTCTCGGCCGTTGCCACAACCCCCATCAATAAGGAGGCCCTCAGGGCCGCGGAGGTTCCTTTTATAGGACATACGGAGATCTTCGGAGCCCTGACGGGGACAAAAGATCCCCTGACCATGTTTGAGACCAACGGCCTCCGAGTCTTTTTCCTCACAAGGCACCTGTCTCTAAGGGATATGCTGGACCGTATCACGAAGGAGAACATCATTGAGTGCGTGCAGGAATGCGTAAAGGCGCTGGAGCGCCTGGGCGTGACCGAGGGGACCATGGCCATCGCCGGTCTCAACCCCCACTGCGGAGAGCACGGACTCTTCGGCTGGGAGGAAGTAAATGAGATCAGCCCTGCCGTGGAAGAACTGCAGAGGATGGGCTATCACGTGGCAGGTCCCATTGGGGCGGATTCCGTCTTCCATCAGGCGGCTCTCGGAAAGTATAACTCGGTCCTGTCCCTCTATCACGATCAGGGCCATATCGCCACCAAGACTCTGGACTTTGACAGGACCATTTCCATCACCAACGGCATGCCCATTCTCCGGACCAGCGTGGACCACGGTACGGCCTTTGACATAGCCGGAAAGGGCATTGCTTCGGAGATCAGCATGATCGAAGCTATCAGGCTGGCGGCAAAGTATGCGCCTTCCTTCCGGAAAGAGGCATGACAAGACAGAAACGGACGGGAGTCCGTTTCGGAAGAGGAAAGCAAAGATAAGCATTAGAAAAGGCGGCCCGCCCGGGCCGCCTTTCCCTGTGCCTGCTGCAGGGCACAGCATTTGTCAGTCTTTAAAGAGAACGCTGATATAGTCCTTCATATAGGCAGGAAGATCCGGGGGCCTGCGGGCGGAGATGATATTTCCGTCGATGACGCTGGCTTCGTCCACCCAGGTGGCGCCTGCATTGGTCATATCGTCCCGGATGCCGGGAGTTGAGGTAACGGTCCTTCCTTTAAGGATGCCCGCGGAAATAAGGACCCAGCCCGCATGACAGATCTCTCCGATGGGCTTGCCGGCTTCATTCATTTCCCTGACCAGCTGAAGCACCTTGGGGAAGCGCCTCAGCTTATCCGGCGCCCAGCCGCCCGGCACCAGAATGCCGTCGTAGTCCTTTGCTTCCACCTGGTCAAAGGAAAGGTCTGAGGCAAAGGGAACGCCGTATTTGCCGTGATAGACATGGCCTGCCTCTTCGCCCACCAGGTCCACCCGGCAGCCTTCCTCACGGAGACGCAGCACGGGATAGGACAGTTCCAGATCCTCAAAGTCTTCACCGATCAGCGCAAGTATTTTTTTAGACACTTTTACACCTCCCTGTTTTTTAAAGGGCAGGAGAAGGGGAAGAGACCCCCCTCCCGCCGGATATTTCTCTTTCATCATTATACCGCATATGGCTGTTTCCACATATCTTTTTGTTCCGTCCTTTCGCTGACCCTCATCCTTATGAATAAAACAAAACAAATGTTCCATCTCCTTCAATCTATGGTATGATAGGAAAAGAACTTCCTGTACCCTCACCTGTGCAGGAGGAGATATTTCTTGAAGGAGCATACTATGCCTTTAGAACCCACCAGAGAACAGCAGCAGATGATCGAATCCACGGAAGGATACCAGAGATGCGCGGCCGTGCCGGGCTCCGGCAAGACCTTCTGCCTGACCCGCCGGATCGCCTACCTGATCACGGAGCTTTATATAGATCCCTCCTCCATCATCGGTCTTACCTTTACAAACAAGGCGGCCTCCTCCATGAGAAGGCGGCTGCGGGACCTGGTGGGGGATGAGTGCAGCTGCTTTATGGGGACTTTCCACGGCTTCTGCAACATGATCCTCAGGGAGGAGTCCCACCGTCTGAACTGGCCCAGGACCTTTTCCATCATCGATACCGCCGATCAGACAGAACTGGTCCGCCAGACGGCAGAGGAGCTGGGACTGGATCTGAAGGACATCACGGCCCAGAAATATCTGGAGCAGATCCAGGAATACAAGCTGTCCCACGAGGCTCTGTATGTGCCCCTGATCACGGGCCCTGACAAGAAGCCGCTGGAAGACCTGGCGGATTCCGCATCCGACAACTTCTCCCGGGTCTTTTACCTGTATCTGCTCCGTCAGAGGGACCACGCCCTGGCGGATTTCACGGACCTGATCCACATGGTCCTCTATCTCTTCCGCACAAACCCGGAGGTCCTGGAGACCTGGCAGGAACACTGTCAGTATGTCCTCTGCGACGAATTTCAGGATGTGTCTAAAGACCAGCAGGAGCTTCTGACCTTTCTGTCCGGCAAATACCACAACCTTTTCGTCATCGGGGACGACGATCAGAACATCTACGGCTGGAGGGGATCCAGGGTGGAATACATGATCGGCTTTGACAGTCAGTATCCCGGGGCCAGGGATTTCCCTCTCTACGAGAACTTCCGGTCCACTCCCGAGATCGTGGCCGTCGCCAATTCTCTGATCAGGGCCAATCAGAACCGGATCGAAAAGGCAATGTTCACCAACAATCCCCACGGGGAAAAGCCCTCCTACAACTGCCTTCCCACGGAGAAGGAGGAGGCCCTCTGGATCGCGGCGCAGATCCTTGCGGATACGGGAGCCGGACAGAAATGGCAGGACCATGCAGTCCTGGTCAGGGCCGCCTCCCAGACCAGGGCCCTGGAGGAAGCCTTTATCGAAAAGAAAGTCCCCTATAAGATCCTCTCCGGCGCCAGGTTCTACGGGTCCGAGGAGATCCGGACGGTCCTTTCCTACCTGCGCATGATCTATTCACTGAGCGACATGGATTTCGAAAAGACCATCAACCGGCCAAGGCGCGGCTTCGGAAAGAAGTCCCTGGAGAATCTGAAGGCTCTGGCAAAGTCTAAGGACATGAAGCTGATCGACGCCCTGGGATCTCAGATCCTGGAGGGGAAGATCAGAAAGGGACCGCTGCTGAAATACTATCAGGACATTATGGGGCTGCACGCAGACTATGAGAAGCACAGCTCTGCGGAGCTGACGGACATGGTCCTGGATTTCGGCTACAGAGAAGAACTGAAAAAGGACGTGGACCAGTCCAGGCTGGACAATGTCACGGAACTTTTAAATGCCATCACCGCCATGGAGAAGGAGAACGAGGAGCCCATTCCCCTGTCCGACCTCCTGGCCCACTTCGCTCTCTTTTCCGGCCAGGACGATGATGCGGAAAGAAATGCGGTAAAGATCATGACCATCCACACCGCCAAGGGTCTGGAGTTTGATACGGTCTTTGTGAACGGCCTGGTGGAGGGAATATTTCCCAGCAGGAAGCTGCGCAACCAGGACCAGATGGAAGAGGAGAGACGGCTCTTCTATGTGGCCGTCACAAGAGCCAGGAAAAATCTGTATCTGAGCTCCTACAGGTCCAGAGGCCTGCTGCCTGCCGAGGGCCAGTCCAGCTTCCTGAAGGACATAGACCCTTCCCTCCTTACCATGGTGGGAAATTCCTATATAGGCCGGCCCGGCGCCTCTCAGGGAGTCCTGGAAAAGACGGAGTTCGCCCTGGGCGATAGGGTGATCCATAAGGGCTTCGGCAGAGGAAAGATCGTGGGCATCAACGAAAAGTCCCTGACCTATGAAGTGGACTTCGAACAGCTGGAAGGGACCAGAAGGATCCTTTTCCGGGCTAAGATGACAAGAGCGGATCAGGAACAGTCCGGAAACCTTGAATAAGTGCCTGATCTGTGAGATATTTAGGTCAAACCTATTGTTTTCGTCAAACAGGGGCATGAGACAAAAGGAAAAACTACGTGTAAAGGTTAGGAGCAAAGTATTATGCAGAGATTAGAAATCAGGCTTCTTGGACCTGTCAGTGAATGTAACATAGAGATCAGGGACTATCTGGTTTTTACGGGCGCACAGGCTTCAGGGAAAAGTACGATTGCAAAGAGCATATTCTTTTTTAATAATATTAAAAATCTCCTTATTCAGCTTATCAGACGGATGAATCTGATGAAAGACGAAGAAACAATAGAACTTTCTCTCGGTTTACGCCTGAAAAGAGAGATACGCAGCAATTTTCTTCAGATATTTGGAACCACGCTGGCAATGGATCCTCGGATGAGTATGACATACACATATGAAAATGGGGAAACCATTACGCTTTTTTTAACGGATAATCAGTACCAGAAAAATTTTGCAGAAGTGAAAATCAGTCAGGGAATGTGGGGGAATATACTTGATCTGGAGCGATCTGTAAAGAACGGAAGGTATTCAGACCCTGCTGAAATAAAATATGTGATTGAAAGAAAAGTATTCTGCAATGATTATGAGATCGTATATATTCCTGCAGGCAGGAGCCTGATGACGCTGCTGAGTTCGCAGATAAACTATTTTTACTCGACATTGGACGATGTACAGAAACGGAGTATAGATTACTGTACGCAGAACTATCTGGAACGAATACTGAGGATGAAACCCTTTTTTACAGATGGATATACTCAATTGATTCATGAAACAAAGACAATAACAGACAGAAAGATTCATCTGGACGCTCTGTACATGGCTGCCGAACTCGCTTCCCTAATTCTGAAGGGGGAATACAGGAATATTTCAGGAGAAGAAAGGCTGCAGATTTCTGATAAACGATATGTAAAAATCAATTATGCATCATCAGGACAGCAGGAATCAGTCTGGATCCTGAATGTTTTGTTCTATTATCTTCTCAACAATATAAAGGCACATTTTATTATTGAGGAACCGGAGTCCCACCTTTTTCCGGATGCGCAAAAGCTTATGGTAGAGTTTATTACGCTGGCGAAAAATCAAAATAATCCGGTAACTATTACGACGCACAGTCCTTATGTTCTTGGAAGCATAAATAATCTGCTGTATGCAGAAAAAATTTCGGATAAGGAGAATCAGAGTGAAGTAGACCGGATAATCCCGAAGATCCTCTGGCTGAAATATGATTCTATGGGCGCCTATTTCCTGGAGAATGGAAGGCTTACAGACATACGCAGCGATGAATTCATGGATATCGACCATGATGTTATTGACGGCGCATCACAGACGATCAACCTGGCCTATGAAGAGATGGTAGAGATTGATCTTAAAAAAAGGGAAGGCTTATGATACTCAGCAGCGCAGCATCCTTATGTCATAAAAATCAGAAGATTATAACTTCCTCGGAAAAGGGCA
>DETN01000140.1 GCA_002362155.1 Lachnospiraceae bacterium UBA3287
CTTTCTCTGTCAGCTCTTCAAAGCTACCCAGGATATAGATCTGATTGTCCCGAAGGCCCGGCAGGAGCTGGTGGTTGAGGGTCCAGTACTGCTGCTGCATGAAGAGATGGGCGTCCTCCAGGATGGCGGCAAGCTGTTCGCCGGCGGTCATGCCCGCGATGTCCTTCTTCTTATAGCCCGCATGCTCCTGGTCCTGAAGAGAGGCCACCCGCACCATGAAGAATTCGTCCAGGTTGGAGGCGGTGATGGAGAGGAATTTCAGTCTCTCCAGCAGGGGGTTGTCCTTGCTTCTTGCCTCGGAAAGGCATCTTCTGTTGAACTGGAGCCAACTCAGCTCTCTGTTGATATAGTACTGAGGATTTCTGAAGTCCTCTTTTTCCTTTGTCACTGTCATGATATACCCCTTCCTGCCTTAATCCTTTTTCTGCTTGATAACGGGACGGATACTGAAGATCTCCTCGAAAAAGTCAGCCCTGCGCTCGAAAAGGCCCTTCTCCAGAGTGATGTCTCTCTTGGAATCCACGGTAATGATCAGCTGGTCGTCCTTGACCCGGATCTTGAAATCGCCGAATTTGTGCTTGTGGGACCGGTCCAGACCGTTGGCCACCCGGAGAATGGCCGTCAGCTTGGCTATGGTCATGTAGGCGGACCGGCCGATCCGGGACTGCTTCTCATAGTAGACGAAATCCGCGTGATTGAAGCGGACCACGTTTGCTATGATCTCGCGCTCCAGGCGGGAGATGCCGATGATCTCGGTATTCATGATGATCTGATAGGCACAGTCGGACAGGTTGTTCATACTGATGAACTTGCCGCAGTCGTGGAGGATGGCAGAGATCTGCAGAAGGAGCTTTTCCCTGTCGCCCAGACCGTGGAAGCGGCGGGTGGAATCGAAGATCTTGAGGGCGATCTTCTCCAGGGTCCGGCTTCTTTCCAGGGAGCCGTTGTAGCGGCGGCTGATCTCCTGGGCGCTGGCAATGATGTCCTGTTCGAAGTTGTGGGTAAAGGACAGGATCTTCTGGGTCTCCGCATACTCGTACATCATGCCGTCGCAGAGAACCACGCCGGGAAGCCAGATATTCTCCACCTTCATCATGTCGCAGACGCAGCGCATGATGATGGCCGAGATATGGGCCATGGGGACGTTCTCCTCGGCGATCTCCAGCATCCTGGCGGCTTCCGCCCGGTTGGCCGTTTTGATCTGGTCATAGACCACGTTGAACTTCTGGATGGAAAGAAGATCGCTGCTCTCCGCCGCGCCCCCTTCCCTGGCAGCCAGCTCCATCAGATGGCCTTCCACGTTGGGCTTGTGGATGATATCGGAGATATAGTCGTCTACCACGATGATGTTGTCGATCTTGCGCTTCTCCAGATACAGATGCTTGAAGATCTTAAGCCTGGAGCTGCAAAGCTCCTCCACCAGGCTCTCGAACTTGGCGGTGGGAGCGTTGATCCTGGAAACCTGCTCGTTGAGACGAAGAATACCGATGCTGATGTTCTGGGTGGTGACCAGCTTGCCGTTGTCGAAAAGGGAAAGCTGAATGGAACCGCTGCCGATATCCAGGATGGCCGTGCCAGTCTCGATCATCTTTTCAAAGGGGCCGGACCGGAAAGCGATGGACTTATAGTCCAGGAAACGCTGCTCGGCGTTTCCCAGGATATCCACGTGGATCCCTGTCTCGTTCTCGATCTGGTCCAGGATGATGGAAGCACCGGTCAGTTCCCGGATGGCGCTGGTGCCGTAGGCCTTATAGGCCTCCACCCCGTAGTTGTCCATGATCCGTTTGAACTCCAGCATGACCTTCTTTAATTCCTCGGTCCTTCTGAAGCTGAGTTTTCCGTAATTATAAGTGTCCGTACCAAGATCCAGTCTGCGTACGATGTCGTCGATGGTACGTACTCCGTTCTTTTTGGAGATCTCAAAAATCTTGAGCTCCAGTTCGTAGCTTCCGACATCGATTGCCCCAAATAATCGAACTGCCATATTTCCTCTCATTCCCGGGTGTCCGGTGGCGGCAGGGACCGCGGACACGCCAGATGCGGCTTGCTCCGGGCCTTATCCCCCCCAGGAAAAAGGGTCCCGGATCTTCCCTGCCTTGATACTGCAGTGAACAGTTACTGTTTCTTTATATCTTTTCCCAGAAGCGAGTCGATGAACTGCTGGGCCGTCCGGCCGGAGAGGCCGCCGTGCCGCATCTGCCATTTCGTGGCTTCCGAGCGAAGAGTCTTTTCGTCCATGTCTATGCCGTGGCGCTTTGCCAGCTCCGCCACGATATGCTGGAATTCGTCGAATTCCGGAGAACCGAAATAGATGGACAGACCGAAGCGTCCCGCCAGGGACAGCTTCTCGTTGACCGTATCTCCCCCGTGCTTGTCGTAGAGGGCGTCTCCGTCCCTGTCCTTGAAGCTCTCCCTCACCAGGTGGCGGCGGTTGCTGGTGGCGTAGATCAGAACGTTGGAGGGCTTTTTCTCCAGGCCGCCCTCGATCACCGCCTTCAGATACTTGTACTCCGTCTCGAATTCCTCGAAGCTCAGGTCGTCCATATATATAATGAAGCGGTAGTTGCGTCCCTTGATCTGGCTGATCACGTCGTTCAGGTCACGGAACTGGTGGCGGTAGATCTCGATGATCCGAAGGCCCCTGTCAAAGTACTGGTTGGCGATGGCCTTGATGGAGGAGGACTTGCCGGTCCCCGCCTCTCCGTAGAGGAGGACGTTGTTGGCGGGCCTGCCCTCTATGAAGGCCTCCGTGTTTTCCACCAGCCTGGCCTTGGCCGTCTCGTAGCCGATCAGATCGTCCAGATGCACATGGAGGATGTTCTTGATGGGAACGATCCGGGCCCTGTCGCCTTCTTCGGAAACGATCCGGAAGGCCTTGTGGAGGCCGAACCTGCCCACGCCGTATTCCCGGTAGAACTCGGTGACGGCGTCCTTCATTTCCTCCTCGCTGCCTGTGGATTCCAGCTGCACGGCAAGTTCACAGATCCTGTCCCGGATCCGGCTGTTGTAGACCTTGCTCTCCTGGGAGCTGGGCTCGAAGTCAAAGAGCAGGGAAAAGACCGGGACCTCCAGCTTTTCCATAAGGCCGGAAAAGTCATAGTCGAAATAGGTCCGGAAGATCTCAAAGTCGTGCAGGGCTGCCTGATTGATGGAGCCCCATACCTGGCCCCGGATCTCGCAGGCCTTACTGTAGGCATTCTCGTGGCTGACCAGGAGATTGGCCAGCATGCAGTGCCAGAGATTTCCGTAAAAGCCGTTGACGGCAGAAAGGTCCAGGATGTCATGCATGAGGCTGTAAAGGTCTTCCGACGCCTCCTTCAGGGAGGCGGGGTCCTGCCACAGATCCTTTTCGAAGGCTTCGATCAGGCCGGCGGCCTTCTCCAGGATCTCTCCGCCTGCGGGGTCTCTGTAAATGATGAGTTCGCGGTATTTCATACTGATCACCTTTATTGAAACTATATCAGTTTAAGAATAAACGATTCCGGAACGTACTTCCAGTAAAGCACGTGTAAATTCTGGGAAATATGGGATCTGCCCCCTGCCTTCTCAGAAGGAGTCCATCTTCAGAAGCTTTGCGGACTGGTCCGCTGCGGTCAGGGAATCGATGATCTCGTCCAGATCCCCGTTCATGATGTCGTCCAGGCGGTAGAGGGTCAGCTTGATCCTGTGGTCCGTGCACCTTCCCTGGGGGAAGTTGTAGGTGCGGATCTTTTCGGACCGGTCTCCCGTTCCGATCTGGCTCCTTCTCAGGTCCGCCTCCTCGTCGTGGCGCTTCTGCATCTCCAGGTCATAGAGCTTGGACCGCAGCAGGGCCCAGGCCTTGGCCTTGTTCTGGAGCTGGGACTTTTCGGTCTGGGAATAGATCACGATGCCGGTGGGATAGTGGGTCAGACGGACCGCGGAGTCCGTGGTGTTGACGCACTGGCCGCCGTTGCCGGAAGCCCGCATGACATCGATCCTGACGTCCTTGTCGGGGATGTCGATCTGGATGTCGTCGTCCACCTCTGCCATAACGGCCACAGTGATGGTGGAGGTATGAATGCGGCCGCCGGATTCGGTGGCGGGAACTCTCTGCACCCTGTGGACGCCGGACTCGTATTTGAGCCTGGACCAGGCCCCCCGGCCCGAGATCATGAAGTTCACATACTTCATGCCTCCTATGCCGATCTCCTCGTAGTCCAGGGTCTCCACCTTCCAGCCTCTGCCTTCCGCGTAGTGGACGTACATACGGTAGACCTCGGC
>DETN01000046.1:0-463 GCA_002362155.1 Lachnospiraceae bacterium UBA3287
GGCTCACCGATGGACTGAGCGGCGATGATGCCGACAGCTTCACCGACCTGCACCATTTCGCCGGTGGCCATGTTGGCGCCGTAGCACTTGGCACAGATGCCCAGATGGGAACGGCAGGTCAGGATGGTACGGATCTTGACGGATTCGACCTTATTGCCGCGCTTGTCCACACCGCGGGAAAGAATGGCTTCCGCACGGCTGGGAGTGATCATGTGATTGCGCTTCACAAGGATGTTGCCTTCGCCGTCGCGGATGTCTTCGCAGGCAACGCGGCCGGTGATACGGTCCTGGAGGCTTTCGATGGTCTCTCTGCCGTCCATAAAGGCCTTGACGCTCATGCCGGGAATGGCTTCCTTGCCTTCGCAGCAGTCATTCTCACGGATGATCAGTTCCTGGGAAACGTCTACCATTCGTCTGGTCAGGTAACCGGAGTCGGCAGTACGCAGAGCCGTATCGGACAGAC
>DETN01000046.1:514-1454 GCA_002362155.1 Lachnospiraceae bacterium UBA3287
GACCCTTGCGGGCGCCGTGTGCGGACATGAAGTACTCCAGAACGTCCAGACCTTCACGGAAGTTGGACTTGATGGGCAGCTCGATGGTACGTCCTGTGGTGTCGGCCATCAGACCGCGCATGCCGGCAAGCTGTTTGATCTGCTTGTTGGAACCACGGGCACCGGAGTCGGCCATCATGTAGATGTTGTTGTACTTGTCAAGAGATTCCAGAAGGACGGTGGTCAGTCTGCTGTCGATCTCGTTCCAGGTCTCGACAACGGTACGGTACCGTTCTTCCTCGGTCATCAGACCCCTGCGGTATTTGCGGGAGATCATGTCGACGGTGTTCTGGGCTTCTTCCAGCAGTTCCTTCTTCTGAGGGGGAACTGTGATGTCGGCCATGGAAACGGTCATGGCAGCGATGGTGGAATACTTGTAGCCCATGGCCTTGATCAGGTCCAGGACTTCCGCTGTCTTGAAGGTTCCGTGGGTGTCGATGATCCTCTGCAGGATCTTCTTCAGATACTTCTTGTTGACCAGGAAGTCGATCTCAGGCTTTAAGAGATTCTCGGGAACGGTTCTGTCCACGAAGCCAAGGTCCTGAGGCAGGATCTCGTTGAAGAGCAGACGGCCCAGGGTGGTCTCCACCATGCCGGTCACGGTCTCGCCTTCGGCATTTTCCCTGCTGACTCTGACCTTGATCAGAGAGTGGAGGGTGATGTAGTGGTTCTCATATGCCAGGATCGCTTCATTCATGCTGTGGAAGCAGCTGCCCTCGCCCTTGGCGCCGGGTCTCTGCTGGGTCAGGTAATAAATACCCAGGACCATATCCTGTGAAGGAACGGCAACAGGACCGCCGTCTGAAGGCTTCAGCAGGTTGTTGGGGGAAAGCAGAAGGAATCTGCATTCCGCCTGTGCCTCTACGGAAAGAGGCAGGTGGATAGCCATCTGGTCGCCGTC
>DETN01000046.1:1509-1844 GCA_002362155.1 Lachnospiraceae bacterium UBA3287
AAGTCGGCGTTGAAAGCGGTACATACCAGAGGGTGAAGCTTGATGGCCTTGCCCTCTACCAGGATGGGCTCGAATGCCTGGATGCCCAGTCTGTGCAGGGTAGGTGCACGGTTGAGCATGACAGGATGTTCTTTGATGACGTCTTCAAGAATGTCCCAGACTCTGGGATCGACCTTCTCCACCAGCTTCTTGGCATTCTTGATATTCTGGGAGATGCCTCTCTTCTGCAGCTCCTTCATAACGAAGGGCTTAAAGAGTTCCAGGGCCATTTCCTTGGGAACGCCGCACTGGTAGATCTTCATCTCGGGACCTACGACGATAACGGAACGGCCGGA
>DETN01000046.1:1885-2730 GCA_002362155.1 Lachnospiraceae bacterium UBA3287
CGGCCGGAGTAGTCGACACGCTTGCCCAGGAGGTTCTGTCTGAAACGGCCGCCCTTGCCCTTGAGCATGTCGGACAGGGACTTGAGAGCGCGGTTGCCGGGGCCTGTAACAGGGCGGCCTCTGCGGCCGTTGTCGATCAGGGCGTCCACTGCTTCCTGCAGCATTCTCTTCTCGTTTCTGACGATGATATCCGGAGCGCCCAGCTCCAGAAGCCTCTTCAGACGGTTGTTTCTGTTGATGATCCTTCTGTACAGGTCATTCAGGTCGGAGGTGGCGAAACGGCCGCCGTCCAGCTGGACCATGGGACGCAGATCCGGAGGAATGACCGGGATGCAGTCCATGACCATCCAGGCAGGAGAGTTCCCGGACTCTCTGAAGGCCTCGATGACCTCCAGTCTCTTGATCACGCGGGCTCTCTTCTGGCCGGTGGCTGTTTCCATGGCCTCGGAAAGCTCCTGATATTCAGCTTCCACATCTACGGCCAGAAGCAGCTCTTTGACAGCCTCGGCGCCCATACCGGCACGGAAAGCGCCCTTGGGCCACTTGTCTCTGGCATCCTGATATTCTCTTTCCGTCAGGACCTGCTTGTATTCAAGATCGGTGGAACCGGGATCCAGAACGATGTAGGAAGCAAAGTAAAGTACTTTTTCCAGTACCTTGGGGGAAAGGTCAAGGACCAGACCCATACGGCTGGGGATACCCTTGAAGTACCAGATATGGGATACGGGCGCTGCCAGCTCGATATGTCCCATTCTCTCACGTCTGACGGAGGACTTGGTGACCTCGACGCCGCATCTGTCACAGATGACGCCTTTATATCTGATCTTCTTGTACTTGCCGCAGTG
>DETN01000046.1:2882-3510 GCA_002362155.1 Lachnospiraceae bacterium UBA3287
GAAGCAAGTCTGATCTTGATTGAGTCAAAAGTTACCGGCTGATAACCAGGATGTTTTGTATTTGGCATTTTTACCTCATTTCCCTGCGCATGCAGCTGCGCATTGCCAGAACTGTTAACGGTAAAATCGGTTTACTGATCGTAATCGCTGCTGTCGTCAAAGCTGTCGTCGAAATCGGAAGCCTCTTCCTCCATCAGCTCTTCATCGGAGGGTCCCTCCTCAGCATCATCGTCAGGTTCCACGGCCTCCAGCTCACCGGAAGCGGAGAATTCCTGCTTGGTAAAGCCGCCGCGGGCCAGGCTCTGATCATCCGCGCCGTTGTAGTCCTTGAAGTTGTTGGACATTTCGAAGCGGTAGATGGAGGATTCGCCGTAATCCAGCTCCTCTGCGATCTCTACTTCCTTGCCTTCCTCGTCCAGAACGGATACGTCCAGACCCAGGGCCTGCAGTTCCTTGAGCAGAACCTTGAAGGATTCGGGAACGCCTGCTTCAGGGATGTTCTCTCCCTTGATGATTGCTTCGTAGGTCTTGACACGGCCCACCACGTCGTCGGACTTGACTGTCAGGATCTCCTGCAGCGTATAGGCCGCGCCGTAGGCTTCCAGCGCCCAGACTTCCATCTCACCGA
>DETN01000046.1:3583-4101 GCA_002362155.1 Lachnospiraceae bacterium UBA3287
GTAACGAGAGAGTAAGGGCCGGTAGAACGGGCATGGATCTTGTCGTCTACCAGATGGTGGAGCTTGAGGTAATGCATGTGGCCGATGGTGACCGGGTTGTCGAAGTACTCGCCTGTGCGGCCGTCCTTCAGCCATACCTTACCGTCTCTGTTGATGGGAACGCCCTTCCAGAGTTCTCTGTGGTCACGGTGATCGTAGAGATATTCCATGATCTCGGGGCGCAGGATTTCCTTATATTTGGCTTCGAATTCTTCCCAGCTGGTGTTGACATAGTCATTTGCCATCTCCAGGGAATCCTGGATATCGTCCTGGGAAGCGCCGTCGAAGTTGGGTGTTGCCACGTTGAAGCCCAGAGCCTGGGATGCCAGGGAAAGGTGGATCTCCAGGACCTGACCGATGTTCATACGGGAAGGAACGCCCAGAGGATTCAGAACGATATCCAGGGGACGGCCGTTGGGCAGATAAGGCATGTCTTCAATGGGAAGCACGCGGGATACGACACCCTTGTTTCCGTGACG
>DETN01000046.1:4157-4632 GCA_002362155.1 Lachnospiraceae bacterium UBA3287
CATCTTGTCGCCCACGGAGATCTTTCTCTTCTGGGCAATGTAGATGCGGACTGCCTGATTGACGCCGGGTGAAAGCTCGTCGCCGTTCTCTCTTGTGAAGACCTTGGTGTCTACAATAATGCCGTATTCACCGTGAGGCACCTTAAGGGAGGTGTCTCTGACTTCTCTTGCCTTCTCGCCGAAGATGGCACGAAGGAGACGCTCTTCCGCAGTCAGCTCCGTCTCTCCCTTGGGAGTGACCTTGCCCACCAGGATATCGCCTGCACGGACCTCCGCGCCTACGCGGATGATGCCGTTCTCATCCAGATCCTTGAGGGCATCCTCACCGACACCGGGAACATCCCTGGTGATCTCTTCGGGGCCCAGCTTGGTATCTCTGGCTTCGCATTCGTACTCTTCGATATGAACAGATGTATATACATCGTCTCTGACCAGTCTTTCGCTGAGCAGGACAGCGTCCTCGTAGTTGTAGCCT
>DETN01000046.1:4687-5033 GCA_002362155.1 Lachnospiraceae bacterium UBA3287
TCCCAGGTCATGAAGCCGATCAGAGGGTTCTTGCCCAGGGCCAGCTCGCCGTTGCAAGTGGAAGGACCGTCCGCAATGACCTGGCCGGCTGCCACGCGCTCGCCTGTGAAAACGATGGGCTTCTGGTTGTAGCAGTTGGACTGGTTGCTTCGCTGGAACTTGGAGAGGATATATTCATCCTTTCCGCCTTCGTCGTTGCGGATAATGACAGTGGTGGCGTCCACGAATTCCACGACGCCGCTCTTTTCTGCCACTACGCAGACACCGGAGTCAACGGCTGCCTTGGATTCCATGCCTGTACCGACGGCGGGAGCCTCGGTGGTCAGAAGCGGAACTGCCTGACGCT
>DETN01000046.1:5075-5614 GCA_002362155.1 Lachnospiraceae bacterium UBA3287
CGCTGCATGTTGGAACCCATCAGCGCACGGTTGGCGTCATCGTTCTGCAGGAAGGGGATCAGGGATGTGGCGACGGAGAAGACCATTCTGGGGGAAACGTCCATATATTCGAAGGCAGTCTTGGGATATGTGGAAGTCTCTGTTCTGTAACGGCCGGACACTGTCTTGTGCACGAAGCAGCCGTTCTCATCCAGCTCGGTACTCGCCTGGGCTACATGGTAGTTATCTTCTTCATCCGCAGTCATGTAGACGACTTCGTCGGTAACGCGGGGATTCTGAGGGTCGGACTGATCCACCTTTCTGTAGGGCGCCTCTACAAAGCCGTACTCGTTGATCCTTGCAAAGGAAGCCAGGGAGTTGATCAGACCGATGTTGGGACCTTCGGGGGTCTCAATGGGGCACATTCTTCCGTAGTGCGTATAGTGGACGTCTCGGACCTCGAATCCGGCACGGTCTCTTGACAGACCGCCGGGACCCAGTGCGGAAAGACGTCTCTTGTGGGTCAGCTCGCCCAGAGGGTTGTTCTGATCCATGAACTG
>DETN01000046.1:5669-5849 GCA_002362155.1 Lachnospiraceae bacterium UBA3287
GGGAGGATCCGAAGAATTCCTTGACCGCTGCCTGCACGGGCTTGATGTTGATCAGAGACTGGGGAGAGATCTCCTCGGAAGCGTCATGTGTGGTCATACGCTCTCTGACAACTCTTTCCAGTCTGGAAAGACCGATCCTGTACTGGTTCTGCAGAAGCTCGCCGACGCTGCGGATGCGGC
>DETN01000046.1:6039-8972 GCA_002362155.1 Lachnospiraceae bacterium UBA3287
TCCACATCCTGATACTGAAGCAGGATCTGGCGCAGGGCGGGATAGTATACGTCCTCTGTGATGCCCAGCTCTGCGGGATCGCAGTCAACGTAGCGGGTGATATCGACCATCAGGTTGGAAAGGACCTTGACGTCTCTCTCGTCGCCCTTGACCACCACATAGGGGATGGCAGCGTTCTGGATGTCTTCCGCCATTTCCCTGGTGACCACTTCGCCTTCGGAGCAGAGCAGCTCGCCGGTAGCCTCGTCGATGACGTCGGCTGCCAGGATCTTTCCAACGATCCTGTTGCGGAAGTGAAGCTTCTTATTAAATTTATATCTGCCGACCTTGGCCAGATCATATCTGCGGGGATCAAAGAACATCGCATTGATCAGGCTGTCAGCGCTTTCAACGGAAAGAGGCTCGCCGGGACGGATCTTTTTGTAGAGTTCCAGAAGACCGGTCTCATAGTCATGAGAGGAGTCCTTGGTCAGAGATCCCATGAGCTTGGGCTCTTCGCCGAAGAGGTCAATGATCTCTTCGTTGGTGCCGATGCCCAGGGCACGGATCAGAACGGTGACCGGCACCTTTCTGGTACGGTCTACTCTTACATAAAAGACATCGTTGGCGTCTGTCTCATACTCCAGCCATGCGCCCCTGTTGGGGATCACGGTGCAGGAGAAGAGCTCTTTGCCGAATTTATCCTTGTCAATTCCATAATAGATACCGGGAGAACGGACCAGCTGGCTGACGATGACTCGTTCCGCGCCATTGATCATAAAGGTGCCGGTAGGGGTCATCAGCGGAAGGTCGCCCATGAAGATTTCCTGTTCCTTGATTTCCCTCTGCGATTCCTTGTCATAAAGGCGTACGCGCACCCTCAGCGGTGCCGCATAGTTCGCGTCGTGCTCCTTGCACTTTTCGATGGTATACTTGATCTCATCTCTGCAGAGTCTGTAGCCTACAAAGGACAGGCTGAGATGGCCGCTGTAATCGTCGATGGGAGAAATGTCGTCAAAGACCTCCTGGAGGCCTTCGTCCAGGAACCACTGATAGGAATTCTTCTGGACTTCCAGCAGGTTGGGCATCTCAAGGACCTCTTTCTGCTGCTGAAAACTCATCCGTACACTCTTACCGTTATCGGTAGGATGCATCCTGTATTTTTCCATCTAGTTCACCCCGTTTTTCTTAGAAGAATGCTAGTGTTTTAAGTTCGTATAATTAATTGCACGCAAAAAAGATGCGTATGATATTATACTACGCTAAAAATCAAGAGTCAATTTAAAATTTTTATTTTTCGCCGTCATGCGAAAAGAACGCAGGCCTGTGAAACACAGACCTGCGTCAAGATTTTGTAAGGTATGTTGGGGCTTGAATTACTTAATGGTAACGGTAGCGCCGACTTCTTCGACCTTAGCCTTGATCTGCTCAGCTTCTTCCTTCGGAACAGCTTCCTTGATCTTTGTGGGAGCAGCTTCGACCAGAGCCTTAGCTTCCTTCAGGCCCAGACCTGTGATCTCACGGATAACCTTGATAACCTTGATCTTCTGATCGCCAAAGCTGGTCAGCTCGACGTCAAACTCGGTCTGCTCTTCAACTGCCTCAGCGGGGCCTGCTGCTACGACTGCAACACCTGCTGCTGCGGATACGCCAAACTCTTCTTCACAAGCCTTTACCAGTTCGTTCAGCTCAAGAACGGTAAGACCCTTAATAGCTTCGATAATTTCAGCATTAGTTAACTTTGCCATTATTTTTTCCTCCATTTAATTATTTACTGATCAGGCAGCCCTTCCGGCTCCTGTCACACTGCCGCGGTTAAAAACCAGCTTATTCTGCTGCGGGAGCTTCCTCTGCGGGAGCTGCGCCTTCGCCGTCTTTCTCGGCGATCTGCTTGATGACTCTTGCGAAGCTTGCAATCGGGGACTGCCAGCTGCCGAACAGTCTGCCAAGAAGGACCTCTCTGGTGGGAACGGTTGCGATCTGGCCGATACCGGCTGCATCGTAAACATCACCTTCCACTACGCCGCCCTTGATCTCAAGATTCTTTGCCTTCTTGGCGAATTCTGCCAGGATCCTTGCGGGAGCTGTAGCGTCGTCCTTTGCTACTGCCATTGCGCTGGGGCCGTTCAGCAGGTCGTCCAGACCTGCGAAAGGTGTGCCTTCAAAAGCTCTCTTCATCATGGTGTTCTTGTAGACCTTGTAGTCAACACCGGCCTCACGAAGGAGCTTGCGAAGTTCTGTGTCCTCCGCAACAGTCAGTCCTCTGTGGTCAACCAGGACCACGGAAGCTGCGCCGTCGATCTTCTTGGAAATTTCCTCAACGACCGGGGCTTTCAGTTCAACTTTTGCCATTTGATTTACCTCCTTATAGATTTTTCTTGCCGAAAACAAATCGTATAAAGCAGGTCGCATAAAATAAAAAAACGCTCCCTGTCCACACAAAGACATGGAAGCGGCAAATCCGTGCATTACGATTACTGTCTCCTCGGCAGGCCGCGGTGGTTACGCCCGGAACAGGGCGCCTGCTGTCTTCGGCTATGACCATGAAATATTAGCATGGGCCTGCAGGAATTGTCAATACCTTATTTTAAAAAAACAGCAAAAATCGGGGCCGGGCCGGGGCCGTGAAATCGCGGTGAAACCGCGGCCCTCACAGCCGCGAAAAGGGCGGCCCGGGCCCTGCCTGCGGAAAACAAACAGGAGCCCCTGAGGGCTCCTGCTCGGGATTGTCATTTTTTAATTAATAGCGGTTTGCGATGATCTTGACGCCGGGGCCCATAGTAGTGGTAAGTGTAACGCTCTTCAGATACTGGCCCTTGACTGCTGCGGGCTTAGCCTTAACGATGGCAGCCATCAGTGCATCATAGTTCTCCTTCAGCTGCTCTTCCGTGAAGGAAGCCTTGCCGAGCGGAACGTGAATGATGTTGGACTTGTCAAGTCTGTACTCGATCTTA
>DETN01000046.1:9116-16886 GCA_002362155.1 Lachnospiraceae bacterium UBA3287
ACGGTACCCATCATGTCGGGTGTAGCGACAACTACGTCAAAGTCAAGCCAGCCTTCATTCTGGATCCTGGGCAGAAGCTCTGCGCCGCCGACATAGTCAGCGCCTGCAGCCTGTGCTTCGTCGATCTTTGCGCCCTTTGCGAAAACCAGAACTCTGACGGTCTTGCCGGTGCCGGCAGGAAGGACAACGGCGCCACGGATCTGCTGATCGGCATGACGGCCGTCGCAGCTTGTGCGGATGTGGCACTCAACTGTCTCGTCGAACTTTGCGGATGCAGTTTTCTTTACCAGAGCGATTGCATCCACGGGCTCATACTGAGTAGTGCGGTCAACTAACTTTGCTACTTCCTGATATTTCTTTCCATGTTTCATACGTATTTCCTCCTAAACAGCAACGGACTTAGTCTACTACGGTGATGCCCATGCTTCTTGCTGTGCCGGCGATCATGCTCTCAGCGGCTTCGATGGAAGCTGCGTTCAGATCAGGCATCTTTGTCTCTGCGATTTCGCGGACCTGAGCCTTGGTAACGGAACCGGCCTTGACCTTGTTGGGAGTACCGGAAGCCTTATCCAGGCCGGCTGCCTTCTTCAGCAGGACAGCTGCAGGGGGAGTCTTTGTGATGAAACTGAAGCTTCTGTCGGAATAGACAGTGATGACAACGGGGATGATCAGATCGCCCTTGTCTGCGGTCTTTGCATTGAACTGCTTGGTGAACTCAACGATGTTGACACCATGCTGGCCAAGTGCGGGACCTACCGGCGGAGCGGGTGTTGCCTTGCCGGCCTTAATCTGTAACTTGATGTAACCTGTAACTTTTTTAGCCATTTTTTCCTCCTTTGTGGTGACAGTGCAGCGGCCAAAAGCTGCTCCCACTTTTCTATACCAAGAGACGATTCTCTTAAGTATTCTTTCTTAGTTGGCCCTGCGGACCTCTGCGAAGCTGATCTCGACGGACGTTTCACGTCCGAACAGCTCAACATTGATGGTTGCTGACTGCTTGTTGTAGTTGATCTTCTGGACCACACCGACGGTGTCTTTCCAGACGCCTGCCACGACAGCGACCATGTCGCCGACCTCAAAGTCGACGGTGATGTTCTTGGGACGGATGCCCAGAGACTTCATTTCCGTCTCTGTCAGCGGAACGGGCTTGCTTCCCGGTCCTACGAATCCCGTAACACCTCTTGTGTTCCGTACCACATACCAGGTGTCGTCGTTCATGATCATGTTGACCAGCACATAGCCGGGAAACATTTTCTTGGGAACGGCCTTCTTGACACCGTTCTTAACTTCGACCACATCCTGCATGGGGACCCGTACTTCAAAGATCTGATTTTCCAGATGGCGGTTCTCAATAGTCTTCTGAATATTGATCTTGACCTTGTTTTCGTATCCCGAGTAGGTATGGGCCACATACCACTTGGGTTCGTCCGTGATGGCGCTCTCGTCGAGCTGTTCCTCTTCACCGCCTGCCGCCTGGGCTGCAAGTGATTCGGCCACGGCCGCCTGATCGGCAGCGTCTGCATCAAAGACCTCACCCTGTTTCAGGACGCGTTCCGCTTCAGCCTTTTCGATATCGGCTGCCCTGCTGGAAAAATCAGGTCTCCTGATCTCACGGACACCGGGAAGAACGCCTCTTTTAAGACGGGCTCTGCCGGAACCGTTCTCTAAGTTCTTTTCTGCCATTCATTTACCTCAACCGATTCTGTCTCAGGCGCCGATCGATGTCAGCAGATTGATCAGGTTCTGGAAACCATAGTCCATAACAGCAATAATGGTACCAGCGATCACTGTCACGACAACTACAGCGATCAGCTGCTTGATCAGTGCATCGCGATCCGGCCAGATGATCTTTCTGAACTCGGTCCTGACGCCCTTGAAGAAGCCAGCGATCACAGACCCGTTTTTCGCTTCCTTCTTATTGCTCATGCGGTGCTCCTTACTTTGCCTCTTTATGTACGGTATGCTTTCTGCAGAATCTGCAGTACTTTTTCATTTCAACACGTTCAGGATGAGCCTTCTTGTCCTTTGTCGTATTGTAGTTACGCTGCTTGCATTCGGTGCAGCTCAGTGTAATTCTTGTACGCATTTTTTACCTCCGCTTCAGTTTAAGGCAGGCCTTTTCTGCTTTTCAGCACCCTGGGACAGGGATTTTTGAGCATAAAAAAAAGACCTGTGACAATCTCGGACTTTAGAATAGCACACTGCCTGCAGTCCGTCAATCTCTTTTTTTCGGACTTTGCAGGCAGTGCCTTCACATCTCTTCCGGCCGTCTTCAGGCGCCCGGAAGGGCATTTTGTTTCTTCTTATTAATAAGCAGCTGTTTCCGCCTTATTTAAGCTCGGCGGCCGCGCAGTTCAGGGCCTGGCGGATGACCTTGTCCATGTCGAAGTAGCGGTAGAGGCCAAGCCTGCCGCCGAAGATCACGTTCTTCTTTTCGTCGGCCAGGGCTTTGTACCTGGCATAGACGGCGTCGTTCTTCTCGTTGTTGACCGGATAGTAGGGCTCCATGCCGCTTGTCCAGGTCTGGGGATATTCCCTGGTAATGATGGTGCCGGAGACGGGCTCTCCCGTCTCGGAGTCTTTGCCGAACTCAAACCACTTATGCTCGATGATCCTGGTGAAGGGGACCTGCCGCTCGGTGTAGTTGACCACGGCATTGCCCTGGAAGTTGTCTTCCTCAGGAAGGATCTCTGTCTCAAAGCGCAGGGACCTGTACTCCAGAGGGCCGAAGCACTCGTCGAAATACTCGTCGATCAGACCGGTATAAAGGACCCTGCCGAAGGTATCCTCTCCCATGCGGAACATACCCTTCTCTTCCGTGACTTCCTTCTTGAAGTCTGTACTCAGCCTGACGGGGATACCCTCCAGGATCTTTTCCACCATGGCCGTATAGCCGCCGGTAGGAATACCCTGATAGGGATCGTTGAAATAGTTGTTGTCAAAGGTAAAGCGCATGGGAAGCCTTCTTATAATAAAAGCGGGAAGCTCTGTGCAGTCCCTGCCCCACTGCTTTTCGGTGTAGCCCTTGACCAGCTTTTCGTAAACGTCGCGGCCTGCCAGCGAAAGGGCCTGCTCTTCAAGGTTCTTCGGCTCGTCCACCTTTGCCTCGGCCACCTGTCTGTCAATGATGGCTTTTGCCTCTGCAGGAGTCTGGATATTCCACATCCTGCTGAAGGTATTCATATTAAAGGGAAGGTTGTAGAGTTCCTTTCCGTATCTGGCCACAGGGCAGTTGATATAGTGGTTGAACTCCGCGAACTGTCTGACATAATCCCAGACCTCTTTGTCGGAGGTATGGAAGATATGGGCGCCGTAGCGGTGCACCTGAATGCCGTTCACCTTTTCTGTATAGATATTGCCGGCGATGTGGTCTCTTCTGTCGATCACAAGACTGGTCCTGCCGGCCTGTTTCATTTCCCTGGCAAAAACCGCGCCGAAAAGGCCGGCGCCAACGATCAGATAATCATAATGCATACTGTCTCCGTTCCGAAGCGTCCAGGCTTCATTGCTCACGCCTGCAGGAGGTGTGCAGACTGACGGACGCTTCTTCCCTGGCACAGTCTGATTCCTGCCGGTATGTTCAGATAAGATCCTCTTCGTCGGGATCTTCCATAGTATAAGCAGGGATCTGGGCATAGTCGTCCATATATTCCAGGACCTTTCTGCGCCCCGCCCTGTTCAGCTTATTATATTTCTCCATGACCTTCCGGGTAATGATCTGCCCGGACAGACCATCGCTTTCTTCCAGAGGAGAAAAATCCACCGGATTCAGCTCCAGTGCTTCACACATACGGATCACCGTGGAATAAGCCATTCCTTCGATGCCCCGCTCCAGAGCCGTTACAAGGGTACTGTAGGGGATATCCATAACGCCTGCGAACTGACGCACGCTTCTGTACCTCTGAAGTATAACAGCCTTCAATACCAGTGTCTTGTTCTTTCCCGATTCCATTCCTGAAACCTCCTCTTATTGTCTGATGATTAGTTATGTTCAGTCTCAGGTATCCCTGTCCCGAATCACTTTACATTATAGCATAAAATGTTCGGTAAAAATGCATATTTGTACAGTTTTTTCTGTATCTTCTTAAATTCTGAACGTAAATTCAATTATGTTTTCTCCCGCTGCGCGGGCGGACAGGTCCGCATGGTTGGCCCGGGCGATGGCTGCGGCCGCAGAAAGTCCGATTCCGTATCCTCCTTTCTTCCTGGACCTGTCTTCCCTGTAAAATCTCTCGAAGAGACGGGAAGGATCCCCGGGCATCTGGTCCGGCGTACAGGTATTGGACTGACGCACGGTCACGTAACGGCTGTCCTTTTCCAGGCGGATGGTTATCCTGCCCCCTTCCGGGGTATATTTCAGCGCATTGTCAAAAAGGATCGAAAAGAGCTGGATCAGGGAATCCCTGCTGCCGGTAACGGCAGCACTCTCTCCCGGATCGAACTCCACCTGCAGCCTGCGGTTTTCCGCCGGGTCGGCAAAGGGCTTCCAGGCTTCCCCAAGGGCCTGGGAAAGATCGAAGGGTTCCAGGACCAGCTGCAGGCCGGTCTCGTCCATTTTCGAAAGGGTCAGGAGATTCTGCATCAGGCCCGATAGTCTGACGGTCTGGGACCGGATGTTCCTGGTCCACTTGCTCTCCCCCTGAAAGAGCTCCAGGGCGTCGGTATTGGCCTGGATGATGGCCAGGGGGGTCTTGATCTCGTGTCCCGCGTTGGTGACGAATTCCTTCTGCCTCTGTATATTTTCCGCCACAGGGCGGATCATGTAGTGGGAAAGAAGGCGCACCGGCAGTATCATGGCCGCCCAGCAGATCAGGGCGATCAGGACAGAGATCAGGAGAAAGGACATGGCAGATCCCGCCATATCCGAAATATCCAGCAGCACCAGAAGGGTCCCTGACGTCTCCTCTTCAGGAAAGTCCCCGGGCTTTTCCCTGTCTTCAAAAGGCCTCTGCTCCGGCATGCGGGAAAGATCCTCCCTGCGGTAGAGGTAGCTGCCTATTTTCCCCTCCTCTTCTTCCATGGCCAGGGCCTGAAGGGCCAGGGCCGAGGCCTCTTCCTCCTCCAGCTCAAAGATATGGGAAAGGTCAGTGCGGGAAACATTCCCGTCCTCATCCAGATAGATAAGGGCGTAGGAGCTTCTCCGCTGCATGGCCCTCTGGTCAAAAAAATTTCCGAAGCGGTTTTCCTTTCTCCCGCCGTCTTCGTCCTCTTCCTGCATGATCCTTCCCCGGTCCCTGCACAGCATCTGCAGGAGCTGCCTGCGGCCGTTTGCCGTCACCGCATAGTTGAGGATATTGATGGCGGCGATCAGGACCGTCAGCAGGATGGTCACGGCCAGCATGGCCGTCATTATGAATTTATTCTGAAGCTTTCTGACCATGGCGCCTCTTTCTTACGGTAAGTCCCCGCAGTGTCTACTCTTCCAGGCGGTAGCCGATGTTTCTCTTGGCCCGTATGGTCACCCGGGACCCCAGTCCCGAAAGACGCTTTCTCAGATAGGAAATATAGACCCACACGGAGCCTATGTCCGCCTCGGAGTCATATCCCCATACCTTTTCAAGAAGATCCTCCGAGGACAGATAAATGCCGCGGTTGATGATCAGGACCTCCATCATCTGATACTCCAGCTTGGGAAGGACCACAGACTTTTCTCCTCTGGACAGCTCATAGCTGTGGGGATTTAAAGATACGTCCCCGAAGGTCTTGATATCCGGCCGGAATTCGTCCCTCCGCCGCAGCATGGCCCTGACCCTGGCCAGAAGCTCGCCCATGGCGAAGGGCTTTGCCAGGTAGTCGTCCGCTCCCAGGTCCAGACCCTCGATCCGGTCCTCCACCTCGTTTTTTGCGGTCAGCAGAAGGACCGGCGTGGTGCAGCCCTTCTTTCTGAGGCTGGAGAGCACTTCCAGGCCGCTCATGCCGGGCATCATGATATCCAGAATAATCCCGTCATAAGGGGCGGCCAGGGCATAGTCCAGGGCCTCGTCTCCTCTCGACACCACATCCACCTGATATTTATGATACTCCAGAATGTCCGCCACAGCTTCGGCCATGGCTTCTTCGTCTTCCGCATAAAGCAGTCTCATTGCTGTCTTCTCCCCGCTGCCTTACTGGTCTTCTCCTCCCTCTTCCGTTTCCTGCACGGAGGTATCCAGCGCCTTTGCGTACCAGATATAGTTGTTCAGCTCCGATGCGATGTCGGGGTTGTAGGCGGAATAGGAGGAATAGGACATCTCATAGACCGATTCCTTGCCGATCTCGGCCTCGGGATCCGTCAGGACCTCGAAAGCCATCTCAGCTCCGTTGGCGCCCTGCCTGTAATAATCGACGGACACACAGCCCAGCGTTCCTCCGATACACATGTTGGCGTCCGCCGCAATGGTAGGCGTCCCCGTCTCCAGAGTGAAGTTCCTGACCACATCCATCCGGCAGGCGATCCAGTTGTCCGCCGGGAAAAAGATGGGACCGCACTCGGCGTCCGCCTGGTCCAGAACGGCTCTCAGGTTATCGCTGCCGCCCACCGTATAGACCTTCAGATAGTCTTCTATATCGAACTCTACGTCCGGATCTTCTTCCGTTTCCTCAGGGTTTTTGTATTCATACCAGCCGCCGTTCTCCTCCTCCGCATAGAGACGGAGCACTTCGTACTGATACCGGGAGGCAATGTCTCCCTCCGAGAATACAACGCCGACAGGCTCATCGGAGGTATTGACATACTTGAGCATTTCCCAGACGTCTTTCATGGAAACCATACAGCTGGAGCCGGAAGCACGGCCGCCGGGCTCCGAGTTGGACTTTCCGATGCCTGCGGCTATGAAATCGGTCACGCAGATGCCTACCACCGGCGTACCGGTGGAAGCCTGGGCTGCGATCCTGGTGGGCATGGTCCCGGCTGTCAGGACCAGATCCCAGTTTCCCGCCATGAACTGGGTCACGATGGCGGCACAGGCATCTTCGTCGTTATCGATGCAGCGGATCTCGAAGCTTACGTTTCCCTCCAGCCGGGTGCTCAGCTCCTCCTGGAAGCTTTCCACCGCATGCCTGATAGCGGGATGGTCCGCCTGCTCCACGATTCCGATATGGTAGAGCATGTCATCCTGCAGATCCTCCACCGGATCGACGGGATAGGTCCATGCACTTTCACTGCTTTCCTCGGGTTCTTCGGTCTCCGCCACCTCTTCTTCTGCCGGCTTTTCATCCTCCAGAGGCATTTTTTCCTCTTTGGAAGCGCAGGCCGTTCCCAGGACCATGATCCCGGCCAGAAGCAGGGCAAGTAATCTCTTATGCATATATTTTTTCCTCTGTACAGTAAATACTTGAATATTGCCTTTTTTCCCCGTTTTCCGGGCATTTGTCACGCACAATTATAACCGTTTACGCATACAAAGAACAAGTTATATTTAAGCAAGTGTTTTTTTTAAGGTACATTCCCGTGCAATTCTTGACATCTCCGGCCTGTCTGCTGTATTCTTGTCATGTCATCTGACAAGACAGATGCTCGTCAGCTGCCGGGCCATTCATCCGGCAGTCCCCTTTTAAATAAGAAAGGAGCTTCCACATGAAAGAATTCCTGAAAAGAAAAAACATCGAAATTTCCGTTAAGCGCTACGGGATCGACGCCCTGGGGGCCATGGCCCAGGGCCTCTTCGCTTCCCTCCTGATCGGCACCATCCTGAATACCCTGGGAGGACAGCTGGGCATTGCCTTCCTGACCACCGCCGGGGGCTATGCCGCCTCCTGCAGCGGCGCCGCCATGGCCGCGGCCATCGGCTA
>DETN01000184.1 GCA_002362155.1 Lachnospiraceae bacterium UBA3287
CCTGGGACTTCTTTACGAAATCGGGAAGGAGCTGTTCCCGGACGAAAGACCGGTGGCCTATTTCACCGATCCCTGGCCCATTGACTGATCCGCTGCTGAAGACAGAGCATAAGGGGAGGACAAAGCATGTATGCACTTGTTACAGGCGCCAGCGCCGGAATAGGACTTGAGATCACTAAGGATCTGGCCGCAAGAGGTTATGACCTGATCCTGACGGCCAGAAGAGAAGAAGTCCTGCAGAAGGTCCGCAGGCAGATCCTGAAAAAATATCCGGACAGAAATGTCATCGTGATCCCGGCGGACCTTTCCAGGAGGGAGGAGTGCTTCCGGCTTTACGAAGAAGCCTGCGCTCTGGCAGGAGAGGATAACATCGATTTTGTGGTCAACAACGCAGGCATGGGGGTCTACGGGCTCTTTCTGGAGACGGACCTGGACAGGGAACTGACTCTGATCGATCTGAACGTGGCGTCCGTTCACATCCTGTCCAAGCTCTTCCTGCGGCTGATGACGAAAAACGGGCATGGAATCCTCATGAATGTGGGTTCCTGCGCGGGCTTTACCTCCGGCCCCACTTTTTCCAGCTACTATGCCTCCAAGAACTATGTGGTGCGGCTGACAGAGGCCATCTATGAGGAACTCAGGCAGGCGGGGAGCCCCGTAAAGGTATCCTGTCTCTGCCCCGGTCCCGTTGCCACGGCCTTCAATGACAACTCCGGAGTAAAGGTGTCAGGAAAGCAGATCACGGCCAGGCAGGCGGCCAGAGAGGGCGTGGAAGGAGCCATGAAGGGAAAGATGCTGGTCATCCCCGGAAGAAAGATGAAAGCCGTGGTGGTGGGCTCCCACCTGATGGGAGAACGCCTCTCCACTCTGATCAACTACCACGTACAGAAGAAAAAGGCGGGGAAGCAGGAGTGATCTCCGGAAGGTTTGGCCTGGGGACCGGGGAATGCGGGGAACCAAAGACGCCTTCAAAAAAGACTGGGCCTGTGAAGTGACGATCCCCGCGGGCAGTCCGAACCGGCAGGGAGAATAATAAAAAAAACTGCAGGATGAATCAGATCTGCCTGAATCAGCCTGCAGTTTTTTAATGAGCCGTACGGGGGTTCGTATTCGGCACAGGATCGCTCGATCCGTCTTATGTGAACGGATCATTCATTCTGATTATGTGTCAGCGGCGGGGGCCGGGACCCATACCGGGGCCATGTCCCATACCAGGGCCGTGTCCCATACCGGGGCCGCGGTCCATGGGTCCCATGCCGCCCATAGGAGGACGCCTGCCGAAGGGGCCCATGCCCCAGGGATGGAAGAAGCCTCCCATATACCAGGGAGTAAAGAATCCGCCCATACCCCAAAACATCATACGCCTTACAAGATAACCTGCTATAATCATTAATACGATCATTCCTAACATAATGGACCTCCAGTCCTGCCCTTTGGGGCCTGCATTTAAAAATGTTCTCATAAGATCCTGTGTCTGTCACGGATCTTATGGTGGATATCTTAACGGAGATCTGTGTTCGGACTGTGAAGGAAGTAAGTTGAGGCTGTGAAGAAAGTTTATAAAAACTGTGAAATAGAGGCCGGGAAAGAACCCTGCGGCCGCCGGAGAAGCATCTGATGAACATACTGAATCTGGAGCATGTGACAAAACGATATGTATCAAAGCCCATCCTGACAGACGTCACCATAGGCATAGAGGATACGGACAGGATCGGTCTGGTGGGGATCAACGGGACCGGCAAGTCCACCTTTCTGTCCATAGTGGCCGGAACCCAGGAGCCGGATGAAGGCCAGGTCATTATGAGAAACGGACTTCGGATCGCCAGCCTCCCCCAGGAACCGGTATTTGATAATGACAGGACGCTGCTTGAAAATATCGTAATGCAGACAGGAAGCCGGGATGAATACTGGAATACGGAAGGACAGGTCCGCAGCATGCTGCTGCGGCTGGGACTGGCGGATCCGGAATGCTCCCCCAGGACCTTATCTGGCGGACAGAAAAAAAGGGCCGCCCTGGCGGCAGCCCTGCTGACGCCCTGTGATCTGCTGATCCTGGACGAACCTACCAACCATCTGGACCTGGCCATGGTCACCTGGTTGGAGGAATATCTGCGGGGATGGAAAAAAGCCCTCCTGCTTGTGACCCACGACAGGTATTTCCTGGATGCCGTGACCAATGAGACCGTAGAGCTGGACAGGGGAGGCGCCTACCGCTATGACGGAGGCTATACCGAATATCTGGAGATGAAGCAGCAGCGTCTGGATTTTGCCCTGGCCGCAGAGCGAAAGATGGCCCAGCTTTATAAGCAGGACCTGGCCTGGATGATGCGGGGGGCAAGGGCCCGTTCCACCAAGCAGAAGGCCCACATCCAGAGATTCGAAGCCCTGCGGGACAGGGAAAAGATCGTGGAAGAGAGACAGGTACAGCTCTCTGCCCTGCCTTCCAGGCTGGGCAATACGGTCATTGAGATCGAGGGCATTTCCAAGGGGTATCAGGGAAAGACCCTGTTTGAAGATTTTTCCTACCTGTTCGGAAAGACCGACCGGATCGGCATTATTGGCCCCAACGGATGCGGCAAAACCACCCTTCTCCGCTGTATTACGGGAGAGACGGAGCCTGACCGGGGCAGGGTGACCATAGGCCAGACCGTTCAGATCGGGACCTTTTCCCAGGAAAATATCATGCCGGACGAGACCCTTCGTGTCATTGACTTTATCAGGGAAACGGCGGAATATATCCGGACTCCGGAAGGGCTTACCTCTGCCTCGGCCATGTGTGAGAAGTTCCTCTTCGATCCGGAAATGCAGTATGCTCCCATAGGCAAGCTGTCCGGAGGCGAAAAGAGAAGACTCTGCCTTTTAAAGGTGCTGATGGAGAATCCCAACGTTCTTGTTCTGGACGAACCCACCAATGACCTGGATATCCAGACCCTGCAGGTCCTGGAGGACTATCTGGACCATTATGCGGGAGTAGTGATCGTGGTATCCCACGACCGATATTTCCTGGACAGGGTCGTTACCAGGATCTTTGCCTTTGACGGCAGCGATCCTGTATTAAAGCAGAGCGAAGGAGGCTTTTCGGATTATATGAGGCATTTCGGCGCCGTGCCCGGCCAGGGCGGGGCGGTGCTGAGCTTAAAAGAGGTCAGGGAAGCCGCCGGGCAGGCAAATCAGGCAAAGCCTTCCTCCAGAGATACATGGAAAAAGGAAAGGACCAAAAAGAGCCTCTCCTACATGGAGCAGAGGGAGTATGACAGTATCGAAGGGGAGATCGAGGCCCTGGAAGAAAAGATCGCTCTTCTGGATGAAAGCATGGCCGCATCGGCCACGGACTTTGTGAAGCTGGCAGAACTCTCAAAGGAAAGAGAAGAGGCGGATGCCCTGCTGGAAGAAAAGATGGAACGGTTCATGGAACTGCAGGATATGGTGGATTCCTTTTCCGCTACATGAAGACCGGAAGGGAGAGTGAATGAACGAAGTAAATAATACGCTTTTTATCCCTCTTTACGGTAAATCCAGAGTCAGCAGGCAGGGGATCATCCTCAGGGACCCTTCCGCGGAAAGAATCTGGGAGAAGGAAGGCTTTCCCCTCCGCGGCAGATCCGCTTCCAAATGGCTTGCCTACAACATGGCCATGCGGGCCCGGGTATTTGACGACTGGACCGGAGAAATGATAAGGCAGAATCCAGACGCCCTGGTCCTGCACGTGGGATGCGGACTTGACAGCAGATGCCTGCGGGTGGGTTCCGATTCCTGCTGCGCCTGGGTGGAC
>DETN01000170.1 GCA_002362155.1 Lachnospiraceae bacterium UBA3287
GAACGGATTCTGCATCCTGATGTCCTGGTTCAGCGGGGATATCAAACTGACATACAACAGCTTTGATCCCAGGCTTTTCTTCCTCTTTCTTTTCTGCGTCTTTATCCAGTCGGGTGCCGAGGAGATGGCTACCAGGTGCTATCTCTATCAGAAGCTGAGAAGAAGATACCGCTGGCCTGTTATTGCTGTTCTTGTCAATGCTCTGTTATTTATGGCCCTCCATATGGGAAATCCCGGAGTGACCGAACTGGGCCTTCTTCAGGTCTTCCTGATCGGCGTCCTGTTTTCACTGATCGTATTTTTCTGGGACAGCCTCTGGACAGTCATGTGGGCCCATGCGGCCTGGAACTTTTCCCAGAGCATCGTATTCGGCCTGCCCAACAGCGGCATCGTATCCAAATATTCCGTATTCAAGCTGGACGCTGCTTCCGCTGTGGACGGCATCTTCTATAATACAAGCTTCGGCGTGGAAGGAAGCCTGGGCGCCAACATCATGATCGGCGCAGCCATCCTGATCGTCCTGATCATCGGTCTTGCCGGAAGGAAGGGAGAAAAGAAGGATTACTGGAAGGAAATGGAAGAAAAGGGCGGAGGAAAGAAGACCGGATTTGAGATCGTCATCGTGATCCTTCTGAGCATTATTGCGGCGGCAGTCTTCGGTATCCTTTACTGGGTAAGCCAGCATTCTGACGAGATCCAGGCAAAGCTTGAGGAATATCAGGCCCAGATGCCGACTGACAATATTTCTGTCAGTGTCCTGATCCTGCCCCAGTATGAAGTGGGAGAGCTGACCGGCGATACCCCCGGCGAGGCCCAGTATTATTACGAGACTTATCTGGAGGGAGCTGAGGAATACGACATTGACGGAGATTCGGAAGGCTGCGCGCTTTATGTAAAGGACGGCGTTGCCCTCTATGTCACGGGAACAGGAAAGCTGAACGCGGCCCTGAACACCCAGGCCCTTCTGTCGGATCCCAGATTTGATTTCTCCAACGCCTATATCATGGTCACGGGTTCTGCCGCTTCTGCTGCACAGTACGGCGTGCCCGGAGATGTCTATGTGATCACTGCCGCTGTGGATTATGACCTGGGCCATCACGTTGACAGCGCAGAGGCAGGTGAAAACGGGGCCGCCTGGGTCCATGACCCGGAGGATGACGAAAATGCCCTGGTGAATCTGGACAAGGATCTGACAGATCAGTGCTATGAGCTTGTCAGGAAGATCAAGCTGCAGACGACAGAGAACACAAGAGCCTATATGAAAGAGGGCTATAACAATAAGAAATGGGCTCGCCGCAAGCCCCAGGTCCTCAAGGGGACCGCTGTCAGCGGTGAAAGCTGCACAAAGGGAGAGACGGTCCATGCCAAGGCCCTGCTTATGGATGAGGCTTACGGATGCAGAGATCCCTACGCGGCCCTTGCTCCCGAAGATGCTGCCATCGGACAGGTCCTGCGCCGCATGGATCTGCTGGACCGTTTCATCATTCTCCGGACCGGAATCGATACGGATCTTTTCATCAACGGAGAGACGCCGGAGACCCTTATGGCGGATGAAGGCAGTGAGGACGCTGCAGGGAAACTCCCCGGTGCGGCGGATATCTACGAAACAGCCATGAAGAACAACTTTGAAGTCGGCAGAGTCCTGATCGATTCCTTTTTAAGCGGAGAAGAGGAAGCCCCTCAGGAAGAGCAGGCTGCTCAGTAATATTTGTGCAATGCAGAGAGGACAGGCTTTGGCGGCCTGTCCTCTTTGCATGAGTCCAAAATATAGCGAAAAAATACCCCCTGAGGCCAAAATGTGACATGTAATCAGACAGCGGCAGGCGTATGATAGAGACAGACGGCTGATGTGTCAGTGCGGGGAGCATTCCGGGGCTATGATGATCCAGGCAGGACGGACACAGCCAGTATATACCCTATATATCCAGGAGTACTAAGATTATGAAGAAACAGAACTATATATGGCCCTCCTATACAGTGGGCGTCTGCTACTATCCAGAACACTGGGACGAATCCTTGTGGGAAAGCGATCTGGACCGCATGATTTCCGCGGGCATTTCCGTGGTCAGGACCTTTGAGTTTGCATGGTCCATAACAGAGCCGGAAGAAGGTCTCTTCCGTTTTGACCTCTTTGACCGTTTTCTGGATCTCTGCCTTCAAAAGGGCATGAAGGTCATTATGGGAACGCCTACCGCCACGCCCCCGGCCTGGCTTACCAGTAAGTATCCGGAGGTCCTGAATGCCGACAGCTGCGGGATCCCCTATGAGCACGGAGCAAGGCGGCATTATAATTATAATTCTCCTGTCTACAGGGAAAAATCCAGAGTGATCGTTACCCTGCTGGCGGAGCACTGTGCAAAGCATCCGGCTGTATGCGGCTGGCAGATCGACAACGAGATGAACTGTGAGACCTGCGACTTCCACTCTGAAGCAGATCAGGCAGCCTTCCGGGTATTCCTGCAGAATAAGTATAAAAGCCTGAATGCCCTGAACCGGGCCTGGGGAACTCTCTTCTGGAACCAGACCTATACAGACTGGGACCAGGTCCGTCTGCCCGGCCATGTGCTGAACGAGGGCTGGAATCCCCATCAGAGGCTGGACTATATCCGCTTTGTTTCGGAAAGCGCCAGGTCCTTCTGCCTGATGCAGGCAGAGATCCTGAGGAAATATGTAAAGCCCGGGGACTTCATTACCACCAACGGCCTCTTCTGGCATATCGACAATCCTGCCATGAATGAAGAGAGCCTGGATATCTTTGGGTATGACTCCTATCCCAACTTTGCCTTCGGACTGGACCACAGGGATCAGCTGCAGAAAACAGGTTTCGGCCTGGAAGAGGGACTCAATGACCGCAGGAACGGAAAGCATCTGAGTGAAGTAAGGGGCATCTGTCCTCATTTCTCTATCCTGGAACAGCAATCAGGCGCAGGCAGCTGGGTCAGCCGCATGGAAGGACCCATGCCCATCCCCGGTCAGATCAGGCTCTGGGCCATGCAGAGCATTGCCCACGGTGCGGATTTTGTTTCCTTCTTCCGCTGGCGGACCTGTACCTTCGGTACGGAAATGTACTGGAACGGGATCCTGGACTATGACAACCGGAACAACAGAAGACTTGCAGAGGTAAAAGATTTTGCCTCCATGCTGAAAAAGATCGGACCCCTCTGCGGATCGGACTATCAGGCCCCTCTGGCCATCGTCAAGGATTTCGACAACATGGCCGATGCCGAGGTGGACGTATGGCACGGCAGACTGGATTTTCCCGATGAGGAAAACATCTACCGCCAGGCCCAGCTGAGCCACGTGCCCTGCGACTTTGTCTATCTGTCGGATACTGCAGACGCCTCAGATCTGGACAGGTATCAGGTCCTAATCTATCCCCACCCTGCCATTATGACAGAAGGGCGTGCGAAGATCCTGAAGGAATATGTGGAAAAGGGCGGCACTCTGATCCTGGGCTGCCGGTCGGGCTATAAGGATATAAACGGACAGTGCATTATGAGCCCTGCTCCGGGCCTTCTTTCGGATCTGACCAGGACTACAGTCAAGGAGTCCGGCTTCCAGCATCCCGCAGAGCCCGATGCCTTTGTCATTCTGGATGGAGAGGCCCTGAACGCCTCTGTATTCCAGGACCATCTGGATCCGGGAGAGGGGACAGAAGTCCTGGCCCGCTATCAGGGAGCCTGGTTTACCGGAACGGCCGCTCTGACAGAGCACAGGACGGGAGAAGGCAGCTGCATCCACTGGGGAAGCACCTTCAGCCTGCCTGTTCTGAAAAAACTCTTTGCCATGACAGGGCTGTCCGGACATTTTGACGACCGGATCGTCCTTCCGGAATGCATTGAGATCGCAGAGCGCACAAAGGACGGACGCCGCTTCCTGATCCTTCTGAACTACATGCCTGGTTCCCAGGAGATCGTCCTGCTCCGGGAAATGAAGAATCTGGTCACGGAAGAAACTGTAAAGGGAAGACTGACCGTGGGAGGCTTCGGCGTCCTTGTTCTGGAGGAAGCGGAATGAACCTGACACTGTATATTGCAAAGCTTCTTTTTGCCCATCCGGGAAGGGCAGACCATAAGAAAAGAAGGATTGCCTGTATAGGCGACAGCATTACCTTCGGGGCCGGGGTTGCGCAAACACGGAAGGAACATGCCTGGACCTTTGTATGGAACAGGGCTCTGGGCGATGCTTTTCAGGTCCTCAACTACGGGGTCAGCGGAGCGACCCTGCAGAAAGAAGGCGACTTCCCTTATCATAAGGTGGGATTTCTGAAAAGGCTTGAGAAGGATGCTTCGGAACTGATCCTTCTGATGCTGGGGACCAACGACGCAAAGCCCTATAACTGGAACGAAAAGCGCTTTATCAGAGAATATGAAGCAATGATTCAGGATCTTACGCGAAAGTCATGGGGCTGCCGTCTGGTCCTGATGGCTCCG
>DETN01000069.1 GCA_002362155.1 Lachnospiraceae bacterium UBA3287
TTTTTATCGGAACAGACAGTGAATGATCAGAAAAGGAGGTTCTATCTATGACGTGGGCAAAGGAGCTTCAGAATAACGTGACCGGCACAGCCGGGCTCCGGGAATACCGGTCCCTCTCCCCTGAGGAAGAGAAGCGTCTCGAAACTGTTTTGCACAAATATCCCATGCGGGCTACCCGCTATTACCTGTCACTTGTGAACTGGGAGGATTACGAAAAGGATCCCATATACCGTCTGTGTGTACCCACCGTCCTGGAAGAGGACAGCTCGGGAAGCCTGGACACCAGCGGCGAAAGTACAAATACCAGGCTTCCGGGACTGCAGCACAAATACAGGGAAACGGTCCTTGTCCTGACCACCCATGAATGCGCCATGTACTGCAGGCACTGCTTCCGCAAAAGGCTGGTGGGCCTTGAAGAGGCAGGAGAGAAGGCGGCAGATCCAAAAGCGGCGGCGTCCTATATACGTTCCCATCCCGAAGTCAGCAACGTTCTTTTATCGGGAGGCGATTCTTTTTTACTATCCAATCAGTCCATTTCAGAATATCTTGATCTGCTGACAGACATCCCCCATCTTGATTTCATCCGGTTCGGCACCAGGATCCCGGTCACCTTCCCCATGCGGATCACAGATGACCCGGAGCTCTTATCCATTCTCAGGAAATACGGCCGGAAAAAGCAGATCTTTATCGTCACACATTTCAATCATCCCAGGGAAATTACAGAAGAGTCCATAAAGGCCGTCCGGCTCCTCAGGGAGGCGGGACTGGCCGTCAGGAATCAGACGGTCCTATTAAGGGGCGTTAACGATGATCCGGAGATTCTCTCGGACCTGTTTGGCCGTCTGACGGGGATCGGCGTCCTTCCCTACTACATCTTCCAGTGCAGGCCGGTCACGGGAGTAAAGTCCCAGTTCCAGGTGCCCATAAAGGAAGGCTTCGGCATAGTGGAAGAGGCCAGGGGCCGGATGAACGGCCAGGCCAAGAGCTTCCGCTTCGTCATGTCCCACAAAAGCGGAAAGATAGAGATCCTGGGGCCCTCTCCGGAGGACGGACGCATGACCTTCAAATACAACCAGGCAAAGGACAGGGAAGATCTTGGCAGGATCTTTTTCCTGGACCTGGAAGAGGACAGGACATGGCTGGACTGAAAGTAAAGACGGAAAACAAAAAACCGCCTGCAGGGCGGCTCTTAAGATATAAGTGAATACAGAAACAGAGGGGAGGGTCCGGATCTGCCGGGCCCTCCCCCTTTTGGCATGCTGCCTGCCGGATTTTTCGTATCCGGGGGAGCCTGTTTCCGCTTTTCTTTTTTCTGAAGTCTTTTTTCTCTTTCCGCCTTCAGCTTCTTTCCCCTTTCAGTCTGCCCGGCCCGGATGGGAGCTTTCCTTCTGGAGCCTGCGCTCCACATTGGTCACGGGCTTTCCGGAAAAGATATCCGACCAGGGGATGCAGTAGACATTGCCCATTGTCTCTACGGCAAGCCCGCCGTATCCGGCCACGATCATTTCGTGGAAAAAGGCGTTGTCCAGATCGACTTCTTCAATGGTCCGGCCCGCCGGGAGCTTCATCTTCCGGTCTGTGACACACATGGCAAAGAGCTTCCCATCCAGAGAGCAGCCCATGATCCGGCCATGGTCCGAAGCCACCAGAACAGGGAGTCCCTCCTTGCCCGCATCCCGGATCAGGGAGGGCATTTTTTCGGGATCCTTTACCGCGCAGTTTTCCAGTTTTTTCCAGAATTCTTCTTTTGTCATATGCTTTCCTTTCAAAGTTCCTTCAGAGCGTCTATGCCTCCTGCCACATAGGTCAGGAGGATCCTCTGGACCTTCATCCAGTCCCTGTCCTTCTTCCAGCCCATGGCCTTATTGACGGCAAAGGCTCCGGTGATCATGCATACAAAGAGCATTTCCGCTTCCTTTTCCGACAAATGGCATTCCTCCATCAGCTGGGGGACCTGCCATTCCTTTTCCTGACGGTAGATCATGGACAGGATATAGTCGGAGATGGCGGCGTCCTTAAAGAGGACGTTGTACCTGGGATGGTCCGCCACTCTCTGGCAGACGGGCAGCAGAAGAAGATTGTTTTCCAGCTCTTTAAAGCCTTCCTCCGTCTTTAAGTATTCGCTGACGCGTCTGGTGGAATCGATCAGGTCTTTGGCGGTGCTCCTCTGGGTAGCCTTGATAGCGTCCTCCACCAGCTCCTCCAGTACGTCCGTCAGGTTGTCGAAGTGGGTATAGAAGGTGGCCCGTCCTACATCGGCCTGGCGGCAGAGACTGGCCACCGTGACCTGATTGAAATCCATTGTATGAAGGAGCTCCAGCATGGCGTCCTTCAGGACGTTATGGGTATAGCTGTAGCGCCTGTCGACCTTTGCCTTCTCTCTCCCCGGCATGATTTATCCCTCCCGCTTGTCAGATCTGCCTTCCTATCATTATGTCAAGTGTCATTCAAGACATTTTCCAAGACACTTTACGGCGTACTGTCTATTATTATACCACTTCCCAGAAAGGTGTAATCGAACTTTAAGTATCTTCCCCATAGAATATAGCTGTAAGCACATAAACAGCGCGGCAGGAGTGGGGTGCTGCCTGCCGGCACAAAAAGTCAAACTTGAAAGGGAGGAACACAATGATATCTTTCGAAATGGAAGACCTGATCGGCGTACTGCAGGGACTTAAGCCCTACTTCATCGCCATGGCCATTATGCTGATCCTGTCCATCTTCATTACCGTCGCAGTCAGGGGCAGGGAAAAGAAGCTGAAGGCCCTGATCCGCAAGGAAACATGGATCTGTGCCATCGCCGGCATCGCCGTCGTCGTCAACATGATCTGCTTCGGCCCCATGAATGCCCTGATCACTCTGGCCACAGGCAGCGGCCAGGTCACAGACGCCACCACAGAGGAAGCATCCGCTACTGCTCTGCAGATTGCAGAGGAAGGCTTCGTTCTTCTGCAGAATGACGACGCCATGCTTCCCATGGCAGATACTGACAAGCTCAACCTCTTCGGATGGGCTTCCACCAATCCCGTTTACGGCGGCGCAGGCTCCGGCGGCATGAACGCTCTCTTCCCTGTAGTCAGCCTGATCGACGGCCTTAGGGGCGCCGGCTTTGAAGTCAACCAGGATCTGGTGGATTTCTATAAGGGCTATGCAGAGAACCGCGCAGCCGTATCCATCACGGCCCAGAACTGGGATCTGCCCGAACCTCCCGCCGAAAACTACAGCCAGGAACTGATGGACGGTGCAAAGGCATTTTCCGATACGGCAGTGGTGGTCATTTCCAGAATGGCAGGCGAAGGCCACAACGACATTCCCCAGGATATGTCCCAGGCCTCCTATGTTCAGAACTCCGAGGGGTACAGTGACTTCGAAGCAGGCCAGCACTATCTGAGCCTTTCCAGATCCGAAAGAGACATGATCGAACTGGTCTGCGCAAACTTCGATAAGGTAGTCCTGGTATACAACGGTGCCTATGCCTTCGAGCTGGGCTTTGCCGAGGAATATGACCAGATAAAATCAGTGGTCTGGGCTCCCGGCCCCGGCAACGTGGGCTTCACGGCCCTGGGCGAGATCCTTCGGGGCACCGTCAACCCCTCCGGCCACACCAACGATACCTTTGTCTATGACATTACAAAGGCTCCCTACTACAACAATGCCGAGAAGAGAGACTATGCCAACATGACCGACATGACCGTGGAAGGCATGAACGCAGGCGTTCCCACAAACTACGCTCCCGCTTTCACCAACTACGTGGAAAACATCTATGTAGGCTACAAGTTCTACGAGACGGCTGCCGCAGAAGGCATCATCGATTATGAAAAGACCGTTCAGTATCCTTTCGGCTACGGCCTCTCCTATACCAGCTTCGAGCACAAGATGTCCGAACTGAAGGTGGACGGCACCCAGATCTCCTTCGACGTGACTGTTACCAACACCGGCTCCGTGGCAGGCAAGGATGCAGTGGAAGTCTATTTCAATCCTCCCTATACGAACGGCGGCATTGAAAAGGCCAGCGCCAACCTGGTCCGCTACGAGAAGACCGGCATGATCGAACCCGGGGCAAGCGAAACAGTGACCATCACCTTCGATCAGGAAGATATGGCTTCCTTCGACGAAAAGGGCGCAGGCTGCTACGTTCTGGAGCAGGGCGACTACATCATCTCCGTCAATGCGGACTCCCACACCATCTTCGATCAGAAGACCTTCACACTGGGCCGGGCCGTGACCTATGACGAGTCTAATCCCAGACAGAGCGACGATAAGGCAGCCGTGAACAGGCTCCAGGATGCCCAGGGCGACATCGTCTTCCTGTCCAGAGCAGACTCCTTTGCCAACTATGACGAAGCCACCGCAGCTCCCGCAGACCTCAACATGCCCGAGCAGTATATCGAAGGCTACCACCTGAATTCCAACTATGATCCCATGGCCTACGTGGATCCGAATGCCGAGATGCCCGTTACAGGCAAGGCCGGCAGCCTCAAGATCACAGACCTGAGAGGCAGGGACTACGACGATCCCATGTGGGAAGAACTGCTGGATCAGCTGACCGTGGACGAAATGGCAAACATGATCGCCCTTTCCGGCTATCAGAC
>DETN01000129.1 GCA_002362155.1 Lachnospiraceae bacterium UBA3287
AAGAAGAGAAAAGGAAGAAGAGAAGAGAGGTATAAGGCCCGCAGGCAGATCCTTTGAGGGATCTGTCTGCGGGCCTTCTGCCTTCGGGCTGTCTTTCCTTACCTGCCGGTCATCTTTCCTGGGGCCAGGTGCTGGAAGGCCAGGACTCTCCGCCGGAAAGGGTATCAAAAGTCTCGATCACCACCACCGTTTCCTCGTTTACATGCTGCATCACATATTTCATGCATTCCTCGGGGATAGCTACGCAGCCTGCGGTAAAGGGCTTTGCGGGGCCGAAGCAGTGGAGGAAGAGGCCGGATCCCAGACCGGGAGTGCCTTCCTCATTGTAGCTGATATTCAGGCAGTACTGATAGTGGTAGGGGTAGTCCATGATGTGCTCCGAGACATCCTCGCTGATATCTACATCGGGATACTCTTTGGCACTGATCAGTTCATTATAGTGGCCGCCCTCATTCCAGTCTCCCGACCAGTAGTAGTCATCGTCCACCTTAACATAAGGGATGGCGCAGCCGGGGTCGTCCGCGATGCCGAAGGCCCTGTTGAAATGGTAGACGCCCTGAGGGGTCTTGCCGTCGCCTTCCTTGGTCTTGCCGATGCCGTTTCTGCCCAGAAGGCCGGGGGTGGTCATGACCATGTGCCAGGAGCCGTCGTCTTTCTTTTCATGCAGGGAGACCCAGGCACCGACGGATTCCTGCCCGTAAGCAGCGACCACCAGGACCTGTCCGGCGTCCTGAACGGCCTCCAGGTTCCCCACCCACTCGGGAGAATCCACGTCGATCTCACTGTAGCCGTCTTCGGCTTCAGGCGCCTTCTGCCCGGCACCGCATCCGCTCAGAGAAAGGAGCAGGATCAGTCCTGCCAGAGCTGCCGCAACTAATTTTTTCATACTTGTTTCCTCCTTTTGATCTGCCGCGGAATATACGTCCCGCCTGTTAGTGTTAAGTATACAGGGGAAGCGGAACTGCGTCAATTTATCATGAAAATTCCGTCTTTATATATGAGTTTCCGAAAAAAAACCGGCCAGGTTCATCCGGGAAGCCTGTGCACGGCATTATTCCGGCGCTCATAAGAAGTCCGTCTGCCCGGGTATGTCAGTCTGCCTGCCTGCTCCGTTCTCTTTTCTTTTTCTTCATAAGAAAGATCGGAAGGAATCATATATAATAGAAAGAGACCTGTCTTTGCAGGACAGGCCGGGAGCAGAAAAAGGATCTGCAAAGGCCCGGCAGGGCGGAGGCCCTTTGGACATGCCGATCCAGGAGCCGCAGCAGACATGAAGGATATGCAGCAGGAAGGAGAAAAACATGCAGGACTACGAAAGGAAACATCTGAGAAAGCTCCGCAGGAGCCTGGCGGAGTGCACGGTTCTGTTAAAGAAGGACGGAAGCTTTCCCCTGGAGGGGCCCTGTGACCTGGCCCTTTACGGAAGCGGGGCCAGGCATACGGTAAAGGGCGGCACCGGATCGGGAGAAGTCAACTCCCGCTTCTTCATTACGGCGGAAAGGGGCCTGGAAAAGACAGGCTTTCATATCACCACCGGGGACTGGCTGGATGGCTATGACAAAGTCAGGGAAAAGGCCGGGAAGGATTTCCTTAACGAGATCCGCTCCAGGGCGAAAAAGAACCATACCATGGCCATCATAGAGGGCATGGGCGCCGTCATGCCCGAGCCCGACTACGATCTTCCCCTGGAGGGAGAGGGAGATACGGCCGTTTACGTCCTTTCCAGGATCTCCGGCGAAGGCAATGACAGGCAGGCCGTAAAGGGAGATATCCTTCTGACCGATACGGAGGTCAGGGACATCCTTGCTCTCAATGAAAACTACCGGCGCTTCATGCTGGTCCTCAACGTGGGAGGGCCTGTGGATCTGAGCCCTGTCATGGGCGTAAGGAACATCCTTGTCCTTTCCCAGCTGGGAGTGGAAACGGGACGGATCCTGGCAGAGATCCTGACCGGAAAAAGATACCCCTCCGGAAAGCTGACCACCACCTGGGCGGCCTGGGAGGATTATCCGCAAATCGGCGATTTCGGGGATCCCGACGATACCCGCTACAGGGAAGGCGTCTATGTGGGCTACCGCTACTTTGATACTGTGGGAAAAAAGCCTCTTTTCCCCTTCGGCTTCGGCCTTTCCTATACGGACTTTGCATCGGAGGTACTGGAGGCGGGAGAGGACCACGTGCAGATCCGGGTAAAGAATACAGGCGCCTTCCCCGGAAAGGAGACCCTGCAGATCTATGCCGCGCCCCCCGCGGAAGGACTGGACAAGCCTATGCGGTCCCTGATCGCCTTTTATAAGACCAGGGAGATCGGGCCCGGAGAAGAGGAGACGGTAAGGATCCAGTATTCCCTGAAGGACGCCGCTTCCTACGACCCGGAAGCTTCGGCCTGGATCCTGGATGAGGGCGACTATCAGATCATGCTGGGAGATGAGACCTTCCTGACGCTCCGCCTGGGAGAGAAGGTCATAGTCCGCTCCTGCAAAGAGGCCTTCGGAAAGCCTGATTTTACGGACTGGGTGCCTGAAAAGAGGCAGGAGGCGGGAGGCTGCGGCCATGTCCTTGCCGCCTATCCCGGAAAGCTTGCGGATACGGAGACCTTTAAGGCGCCCGACCAGGAGATCCTTCCCGAGATCAGGGCCCTTCAGGATGATGAGCTGATCTCCCTCTCCGTGGGCTACTACTCCCCCGGAGGCGGTATAGCCAGTGTCATCGGGTCTGCGGCGGCCACCGTTGCCGGAGCGGCCGGAGAGACCAGCCGGGCCTTCCCCGGAGGAAAGGGCCTGGTCATGGCGGACGGACCTGCGGGCCTGCGCCTGAGCAGAGACTATTTCATTGACAAAGACGGAGCCAGGTCTCTGGGCTCCTCCATGCCCGAGACCATAGCGGGGCTGCTCCCTGCCCCGGTCAGGTTCTTCATGTCCCTGACGGCTCCCAGACCCAAAAAGGGGACCAGAGTC
>DETN01000002.1 GCA_002362155.1 Lachnospiraceae bacterium UBA3287
CTCTTTCCTGCAGATATAGACATGGCTCAGCTCCCGGTCCCGGAAGGGCTTTCCGTAGAAAACGGCACTGAAGCCGGCGGGGTGAAGCCCCACATACTCCAGGTCTTCTTCCGAAAGGGAAAGGCCCAGCTCTTCCCGGATCTCCCGGAGGGCTGAGGGGAGAGGCTCGCTTCCGGCTTCCATGTGGCCGGCCGAGGAGATATCGTAGCAGCCGGGATTGGAGTCCTTTGTGGAGCTCCGCTTCTGCAGAAGAAGGTCAAAACCGCTTTTTTCGTTGGGACGGATGAACCACATGTGGACCGTACCGTGGAGGGAACCGTCTCTGTGGGCTACGCCCCTTTCCCTGACAATGCCGGTCTTTGTTCCGTCCTCGTTCAGGATGTCGAAGAGCTCCAGCTTTCTGCCGTTCAGCTCCGCGTTTACCAGGATCCCGCTTCCGTTATAGACCAGCTTGAGAGAGAAGAAGGGGGCGTCCTCGTCGATCAGGCGGAAGAAGATCTTGTCCCCTTCCCAGAGATTGAGGTTCCAGACCTTTTCGATATCGACCCATTCCAGAACCCCTTCGTCGCAGGGGGCAGGCTCTCCTTCGAAGCTGTCCGAAGTGAACAGGTGCATGTATTCTGTGACGCCGTTTCCGGAGACAAAGGTCACGATGCCCCGGAAGCGCCAGGACAGGAGGCGGTAGCCCGTCTCTTCCCGCACTTCCCGCAGCAGGCAGTCTTCGGGACTTTCGTCCGTCTCAAAATGGCCGCCTACGCCGATCCATTTGTCTTTGTTCACGTCCTTTTTCTTTACGACCCGGTGCAGCATGAGATACTGTCCGTCTTTTTCCATGTAGCAGAGTGTGCTGAGTTCCGGTTTCAAATTGCGCTACCTCTTAAATATTAATAGCCTTCCACCTTGAAGGTATCTTCCTTTTCGTCTACGGGCAGGAGCTCCGTGTCCATCTCCCGGATGTTGATCCAGCGGTTGGAGCCCAGAAATTCCACAAGCCTGTCGATGGCCTCCGCCTGTCCCTGGACCTCCATGGAGACGGAGCCGTCAAATTCGTTGCGAACCCAGCCGGTCAGTCCCAGCTGCCGGGCGGCGCTCTGGGCCTGATAGCGGAAGCCCACGCCCTGGACATGGCCGTGGAAACGGATGCTCCGCCTGCTCTTTCCGGCGCCGGCATCTTCCAGACCCGATGTGTCCAGGGTCGGCATGGCGGAGCCGTCGCCGGAAGCCCCCGATGCTCCGTAGAGCGCTTTTATTTTTTCGATCAGGGCCTTCAGCTTTTTGAACAGACCGCCCAGAACGTCCGTCTTTGCGGCTTTCCCGGAAGGGATATCACACAGGTCCTTCCAGAACCTCTGCAGCATCATCAGGGTCAGGACCCCTCCCAGGATCCCGGCCTCCCGCCCCAGAAAGACAAAGGCAAAGACGGTGTAGACCAGGGGAATGACCACGCCTCCGATGGAAAGGAGCTGGGTCGCAAAGACTGTCAGAAGTCCGGCCAGCATGGCGGTAAGGCCCCAGACGGGAGAGCACAGGACTACGGTGGAGCAGGTGGTGGCGACTCCCTTTCCGCCTCTGAATTTCATCCAGAAGGGGAAGTTGTGGCCCAGGGTGGCCCCCAGTCCGGCCCAGCAGACGGAAAGGCTCCCAAGATCTGTTGCGAAGAGATACCTGGCCAGGACAGTGGCGGCGATGACTTTGGCGATGTCGCCCGCCAGCACGATCAGTCCCTCCTTCATGCCTATGGCATCCATAACGTTGGCCATGCCGGGATTGCCGCTGGTCCCCAGCTCCCTGGCGGGGCGGCCGGTACAGGCTCTGGCTACGATCTCACCGGTGACCAGGTTGCCGCACAGATATCCGATCAGCAGACACACTATACGTTCGGCAGCAGGATTCATGACAGTTCCTCCCAGTTTATTGTGTATTTGGTGATTTGTCTTTTATTATACTGTATTTTTTTACATATGCACAACTTAGTGCAGGCAAAGGAAAACAAAATGGCGTGCCAAAGGAGGGGGAATACATGTTATACTGACTTTGTTCAGTTTACAAATCTGCAGGGAGGATGGCCATGTCTTTTGTTTCCAATAAATATGAGCAGCTGGGCTTTAAAGATTCTCTGATTCCGCTCTCCGACAGGGAACGGAAGGTCCTGGAGACGTCCTGGGCCAGTGCCTTTGCGGACGATATTTTCCCCTATATAGACGAAAGCGGCTTTGCCGTTCTTTTCTCAAGCAGATCCCCCAGGCCCAACGTGCCTGTCAATGTCCTGATCGGTGCCCTGCTCCTCAAGGGCTTTATGGACCTTACGGACGAGGAGCTGGTCTCCTCGGCCATGTTCGATATCCGTTTCCAGATGGCCCTGCATACCACCAGCGCCAATCAGCAGCCTTTGTCCGTCAGGACTCTGTCCCGTTTCCGGTCCAGGTGCAGCGACTTTGCGGACCTTTCGGGGGTGGACCTGATCGCGGACTGCCTGGCCCCTCTGTCGGGAAAGCTTGCGGCCTTTGCCGCCGCCTATTTCCGCGAGTCCAGATTTGACTTCGCCGTTTTTGCGGCAGGACTGAAGGGAGGCGGGAGCTTCCGCTATCAGATCGTGAAAAATCCCGCTGTTTTTGAGGAGAACCGGCTGGAGGCCCGCTCGGACCATCTGGTATTCGCTCCCGGCTTTGAGCCCGGCCCCTCTTACCGGGCGGCTTTCGTAAAGCCGGAAGACACCGGCTTCGTATATTCCCTGAACGGGATCTGGAAGTTCTCCTGGGCCCCCAATGCCCAGAGCGCCGTCCAGGGCTTTGAGAAGACCTCCTTTGACTGCAGGTCCTGGGAGGACATCCGTGTTCCTGCCCATATTCAGATGGAAAGCCTGGACAGTACGGACACGGTCCGGGGATCCTGGGACAGGCCGGCCTATGTCAACGTCCAGTATCCCTGGGACGGCAGAGAAAAGATCTCTCCCGGCCAGGTGCCCTCGGGGACAAATCCGGTGGGCAGCTATGTCCGCTATTTCCGCCTGCCGGAATTTATGGAAGGAAGGAAAGTCCGCATCTGCTTCAGGGGCGTGGAGAGCGGTCTGGCCCTCTGGTGCAACGGCCGCTATGTGGGCTACAGCGAAGACAGCTTCACCCCCTCCGAATTCGACCTGACGCCCTATATCCGGGCCGGAGAGAACAAGCTGGCCTGCCAGGTCTTTAAATGGACGGCCTCCAGCTGGCTGGAGGACCAGGATTTCTTCCGCTTCTCCGGCATCTACCGGGACGTTTATCTCTATACTGTCCCTGAGGTCCACGCAGAGGACCTGAAGGTCAGAGCCCTTCCGGATCCGGACCTTCAGGGAGCGGAGCTGGAGCTGGCCCTTAAGATCCGGGGCAGCGGCGGCCGGCTGGAATACAGCCTGACAGGTCCCGAAGGATGCGTTCTTTCGGGAAGCGCGGAAGCGGAGGAGGAGACTCTGATCCGGGAGCACCTTGAGAGCGTCCGTCTCTGGAGCGCGGAGGATCCGGTCCTTTACGATCTGCGGATCAGGGTGCTGGACCGGGAAGGAAGACTTCAGGAGACTGTCTGCGAAAAGACAGGCTTTCGCCGGTTTGAAATGAAGGACGGCCTTATGGTCCTCAACGGAAAGAGGATCGTATTCAGGGGCGTCAACCGCCACGACTTTTCCTGCGACCGGGGCAGGGCGGTAGGCCTTGCCGAGGCGCTGGAAGACGTGGTGACCATGAAACGGAACAATATCAACGCCATCCGGACCAGCCACTATCCCGACGTGGAATGCCTCTACCGGCTCTGCGACGAGTACGGTCTTTACATGATCGCCGAAAACAACATGGAGTCCCACGGCAGCTGGTCTCTGATCCCGGGAGGCCTTAAAAAAACGGAGGACGCCGTTCCAGGCGACAGAAAGGAATGGAGAGACCTTCTGCTGGACAGAGTCAATTCCTGCTATCAGAGGGACAAGAACCATGCGGCGGTCCTGATCTGGTCCGTAGGCAACGAATCCTTCGGGGGTCCGGTGATCCGGGATATGGCAGATCTCTTCCGGTCTCTGGATCCGGACCGTCTTGTCCACTATGAGGGCATCTTCAACGACAGGCGCTTCCCCGAGACCAGCGACATGGAAAGCCAGATGTACCCTTCCGTGGAAGCCATCCGGAAATTCCTTGCCGAAAATCCCGGAAAGCCCTTTATCTGCTGCGAGTACAGCCACGCCATGGGCAATTCCCTGGGAGGCATGCACAAGTATACGGATCTGACAGATGAGGAGCCCCGCTATCAGGGCGGCTTTATCTGGGACTTTGTGGACCAGGCGGTGAGGAGCAGGGACCGCTACGGAAAGGAGTATCTGGCCTACGGCGGAGATATGATGGAGCGGCCCACGGACTATGACTTCAGCGGAGACGGCCTCCTGACTGCCGACAGAAGGCCCTACGCCAAGCTGGATGAAGCCCGCTTCAATTATCAGACCCTGTGCGCCGGGATGACGCCCGTGGTCAGCGGGGATCAAAAGACTGTTTCGGGCCGGGTCCGGATCATCAATAAGAATCTCTTTACGTCCTCAGACGCCTTTTCGGCCTGTCTGACGCTGGAAAAGGAAGGCCGCCTTCTGGAAAAACGATCCCTGGAGACGGGGGCCCTGCCCCTGTCCGAAGAGGAGAGGGAGCTTCCTGCCATGGAACTCGACGGGCCGGGCGAGTATGTCCTGACCCTGTCCTTCCGCCTCAGAAAGGATACTCTCTGGGCCGGGGCCGGGTATGAGACCGCCTGGAGCCAGGCCGTATTTACGGCAGAGGGAGAGGCGCCGGAGAAAGGGAAAGCCTCCGAAGGCCCCGTCCGCCTCATCCAGGGCGACTTCAACCTGGGGATCCGGGGAGATCAGTACGAAGCTCTCTTTTCCCTTCAGTCGGGCACCCTGGTTTCCCTGCGCTATGGCGGCAGGGAGCTGATCCGCAAAGCGCCAAGGCCCGGTTTCTGGAGAGCACCCACGGCCAACGACAGAGGAAATCACATGGCGGCCAGGTACGGCCAGTGGAAGCTGGCAGACCTCTACGGAGAGCCGGTGACCGTAAGGGCAGAGGATGCGGACGCCAGAGGCATCCGGGTCAGGAACGGAAAGGGAGGCGTAAGGATCATGGTGACCTACGCTCTTCCCACAAATCCGGCGGCCGAGGCAGAGCTGACCTATGTATTCGGGGCGGATGGCAGGATCACCCTGTCCATGGACTACGATCCGGTCCCCGGCCTTTCCGTCATGCCGGAATTCGGCTTCCTCTTTACCCTGAATGCCGATTATGACCGCATTACCTACTACGGTCTGGGGCCCCATGAGAATTACTGTGACAGGAACCGGGGCGCCAGGCTGGGCGTCCATACAGGGACCGCCGCAGGAAATGCGGAGCCCTATCTGGTCCCTCAGGAGACCGGGAACCGGACGGGGGTCCGCTGGGCCAGGGTCCAGGACAGACTGGGCAGAGGCATCCTTTTCGAAGCGGAAAAGGAAATGGATTTTTCAGCCATTCCCTATACTCCCGCCGAACTGGAAAGCGCGGAGCATCCCTATGAGCTGCCTCCGGTGCACAATACCATCGTACGCTGCTCCCTGGGCCAGATGGGCGTGGGCGGCGACGATTCCTGGGGGGCCAGGACCCACGACGAATATCTTCCCGACATATCGGGCCATATGCACTTTTCCGTGACTTTCAGAGGGATCTGATCCCGGAAGGGAACCGGGAGGGAAGCAGGAAGAGCCCGGAAAATAAAAAGCGATAAAACAAAGAAAGGCCGGCCCGGCAGCGGGCTGGCCTTTCGCGCCTTCAGGAAGGCGGTCGGAGTGTTCCTTTTCTTATGACAGGGTCATGTCCCCGTCCTTGATCAGACCGGCCCTGCGGAAGGGGACGGCGATCAGGGGGGTCAGAAGGGCGGGCAGGACCAGGCTGATCAGCACAAGGCCGGCCCAGTCGAAAGGCGTAACGGCGGCTTTGACGCCGGATGCCACGTCCGCGGCCCAGCCGGCGTAAACGCCGATCTGGCCTACCAGACCGCAGGTGCCCATGCCCGATGCCACGGCGCTGGCAGGATCGTTCATCTCCAGACGGAAGAGGCAGGTGGCGATGGGGCCGGTAATGGCGGCTGTCAGGGTGGGCGGCAGCCAGATCCAGGGGTTGCGGACGATGTTGCCCATCTGCAGCATGGAGGTGCCGATGCCCTGAGAGATCAGGCCGCCCCATTTGTTCTCCTTAAAGGACATGAAGGCAAAGCCCACCATCTGGGCGCAGCAGCCCGCTACGGCGGCGCCGCCGGCAAGGCCGGTCAGGCCCAGGGCCGCGCAGATGGCCGCGGAGGAAATGGGCAGGGTCAGGGCCATGCCGATGACCACGGAGACCACGATGCCCATCAGGAAAGGCTGCTGAACGGTGGCCCATCTGATCACGCCGCCTACGGCGGAGGCAGCGGTACCGATGGCGGGAGCCCACCAGGCGGAAAGGCCTACGCCCACCAGGACGGTGACGATGGGGGTGACCAGAATGTCCACCTTGGTCTCCTTGGAGACGGCCTTGCCGCATTCCGCGGCGATGATGGCGATGAACAGAACGGCCAGAGGGCCGCCGGCCCCGCTGCCGCCGGACAGAGTGGTGCTGCCCAGGGCATTGGCCGCATAACCCACGGTGACCAGAGAGAAGAGGACCAGGGGCGGGGCCTGAAGGGCATAGCCGATGGCCGCGGCCATGGCGG
>DETN01000023.1:0-7125 GCA_002362155.1 Lachnospiraceae bacterium UBA3287
TGGTATCCCGCGGATTATAATGAACTGACGGGGAAAAGCAATGGAACAGCTTTATACCAGATGGAAGGCGCAGGCGGACCTTAGCCATCCGGAGAATACCAGGGTGCCCCTTCCGGAATACCCCAGGCCCCAGATGAGAAGGGAAGAATATCAGATCCTGAACGGGATCTGGTCCTACGCCATCACGGGGGAGGACGAAAGGCCCGATCTGTGGGACGGAAAGATCCTGGTGCCCTTTTCGCCGGAGACGGCCCTTTCGGGGGTGGGAAGGACCCTGCAGCCGGGCTTCTTCCTCCACTATGAGCGCACCTTCAGGGCCCTGCCGCCCTTTGAGGGCGCCAGGCTCCTTCTGCATTTCGGGGCCGTGGACCAGAGGTGCCGCGTGCGGGTGAACGGAAAAGAGGCAGGGGGCCACGAAGGGGGCTTTACCGCCTTTTCCATGGACATAACGGATCTTTTACAGGAAGGGGAAAATACCCTGGAGGTCGTCTGCAGGGACGATACGGACACCTCCTGGCACGGCCGGGGCAAGCAGAAGCTGGAGCCCGGAGGCATGTTTTACCAGGCCCAGAGCGGCATCTGGAAAACGGTCTGGACCGAATGGGTCCCGGCCCTTCATATCCGGTCCCTTACCCTGATCCCCCGCTTCTTTGAAAAAAAGGAAGAGATCCTTGTGGACGCCCCGGGAGGAGAGGGCATGGACGTGACCGTTACGGTCACGGGGCCGGGCAAAGAGGAGAGCGTATCGGTCATAAAGGCCGGGGAAAAGGCCCTTCTGGACCTGCCGGGCTTTCGGCCCTGGAGCCCCGAAGACCCCTTCCTCTATAAGGCAGTGATCTCTCTTGGAAGAGACAGGGTAAAAAGCTACTTTGCCCTGCGAAGCTTCGAGCGCCGCAGGGACAGCAGGGGGATCCTGCGGTTTTTCCTGAACGGCAGGCCCTGTTACATGAACGGCCTTCTGGACCAGGGCTACTGGCCCGAGAGCCTTCTGACCCCGCCCTCCGACAGGGCCCTTTCCTATGACGTAAAGGTCTTAAAGAGCCTTGGCTTCAACATGATCCGCAAGCACATCAAGGTGGAGAGCGCCCGCTTTTACTACCACTGCGACAGACTGGGCATGCTGGTCTGGCAGGATATGATCAACGGGGGCACCTCCTACAACATGAATTTCGTCACCTATCTGCCCACCATTCTGCCCTGGGTCCAGCGCCATACCGGGGACAGGCCCCGGGCCCTCCTGTCAAGGACGGACAGGGAGGGCCGGGAGGAATATATGAAGGAACTGGACGAGACCATGGAGGAGCTGAAGAACGTCGTCTCCCTCTGCGTCTGGGTCCCCTTCAACGAGGGCTGGGGCCAGTTCGACGCGGCAGGGGTCACGGACTATGTCCGGAGAAAGGACCCGGACCGCCTGATCGATCAGGCCTCCGGCTGGTTCGATCAGGGCGGCGGAGACTTCTATTCGGTCCACAACTATTTCCGCCGCCTGAAGGCAGAGCCCAGAGAGCGGATCTACGGCCTTACGGAGTTCGGGGGCATCACCCTGAACGTGGAGGGGCACTCCGCCGTCACAGACCAGAAGGTCTACGGCTATAAGCATTTCAGGACGGAAAAGGAACTGGAAGAGGGCTACGAAAGGATGATGCGGACAGAGATCCTGCCCAACATAAAAAGAGGCCTTTCCGCCTCGGTCCTGACCCAGACCTCCGACGTGGAAGAGGAGGTCAACGGCCTTCTGACCTGGGACAGAGAGGTCCTGAAGATCCCGGCGGCCACCATAAGGCGGCTGAACCGGCTGATACAGAAAGAATTCGAAAAGCAGACAGAGGGGAATTATGGCGGCAGTTGACAAAAGCGTATATCTGGCCCCGGGGAGCGTGGTGGTGGGCGACGTGACCCTTATGGAGGGCTGCGGCGTCTGGTACAACGCCGTGATCCGGGGAGACGAGGACTTTGTGACGGTCGGAAAAGGGTCCAACATCCAGGACAACGCCGTGATCCATGTGGATGCGGGCCATCCCGTCCGGATCGGAGAAGGGGTCACGGTGGGCCACGGAGCCATCCTGCACGGCTGCACCGTGGGGGACAACTCCCTGATCGGCATGGGGGCCATCGTACTGAACGACGCTGTGATCGGCAGGGACTGCATCATCGGAGCGGGATCCCTGGTGACAGGGGGGACGGTCATTCCCGACGGATCCGTGGCCTTCGGAAATCCGGCCAGGGTCAGAAAGGAGACAGGCCCCGAAGGCGCCGCATCCAACCGCCGGAACGCGGAATTCTACCGGCATCTGGCGGAGGAGGCCCTGGAAAAGGATCATTTGTGATAGGGCCTTCCCTGAATGATCATTAAGGCCCGGTAGATCTGCTCCAGCAGGATGACCCGGGTCATCAGATGGGTGAAGGTCAGAGAAGAGAGCTTCCAGCAGACGTCGGCCCTTTTTCTGAGGGCGGGAGAGGGTCCCAGGGATCCGGCGATGACAAAGACAATGTTTTTTCCGGCGTCCTGCCAGGCCTGGAAGCGGCCCGCGAACTCCTCGCTGGTCCATTCCTTTCCGTGCAGGTCCAGAAGGACCACGAAGTCCGAGGGACGGATCTTTTCCAGGGCTCTTTCCCCTTCCTTTTCCGTGACCAGGCGGATCTCGCTTTCCCGGTCCGTATGTTTATTGGCTTCATCCTTCAGTTCCAGGACCTCGGTCCTGTGGAAGGGCGAAATACGTTTTCTATATTCTTCCTCCAGGCTCATAAGAGCCCGGTCCTTCATTTTTCCTATGGCAACTATCGTGATCATGGCATGCTCCCCGAGTTATGCGGATCGGTTTTTCAACAAAAAGAGTATAACAGAGTTTATGATTACACCGATTGATTTTGGAAAATTATTTTTGAACAACTGGTTCTATGAAAAGGATGCAGCGGCCTGCGCGGCCATGCTTCCCGAGGATTCCCTTTTTGTCATGCCGGAAGGAATGGAACACTTCCTGAGCAGGGAAGGAGCCGCCGCCTGGATACAGGAGAAGCTGGAGGACAAGTCCTCCCGCAAATATGTGGAGATCTCCACCATGAAGTCCAATCCCTGCGGGGAGGACGCGGTGGCGGTCAGCTATGAGGCGGGCCTGATCCCGGCGGACGCCGGGGACAGCACGGGAATCCGCTGTTCCATGATCGTAAGGGGCAGAGAAGAGGATGCAAAGATCTGTTTCTTCCAGATGTCGGACAATACCGCGGACCCCAGGACCCTGACGGGAAGAGTCAGAGACCTTCTGGGACCCGTGAAGACCGGGGTCATGCTCCTGGAGTGCAGAGAGGACGCCTTCGTCATGCTCTACGCCAACGGGTTTTTCACCGATAAGCTCAAATACAGCCGGGAGGAATTCGAGACCATGGCGGGCCACAATCCCTTCTTCTTCGTTATGCAGGGAGAGGACAAAAAGTTCGCCAGGACCCTGAAGGAGTGCGCGGCGGAAGGCAGGGATATTTCCATCCGGACCGTTCTTGCGGGGGCCTACGGCCAGCGCATGTCCTGCCAGGTCACGGGCGTCGTCAGAGAAGGCAGACAGGATGCCGGCCAGGGCAGGCTCTGCCTGCTCCTCTTCCAGGACGTCTCCGGCTATCAGACCATCATCGAGCAGTTCGACAGCCAGCTCCATATCCGTCAGGAACTCTTAAAGAGCCTTCCCGGCTGCTCCGTGGTCCTGCAGAGAAGCGAGCAGGAGACCAAACTCATCTATATGAGTCCCGAGGCATCGGACATGTTCGGCATGAACGCGGCGGCCCTGGGAGAAGAGCTGAAAAAGGATCTTCTCTACGGGCTGGAGATGACGGACATCACCAGAAAGCGCATCGAGGAGGAATTTATCGAGGCCAGGGCGGAAGACCCGGACTGCGGCATGTTCCGGATCGAGCGGCCCGACGGCACCTCCCTCTGGACTGAGCTTTTCATCTCCTCCAGAGAAAGAGGCAGAGAGGCCGGAACGGTCTATCTCTTCTATCTGGACAGGGACCGTCAGAGACGGGAAATGGAAAAGCAGCTGGAGGCCACCGAGATGATCTCCAAGATCCGCAGGGAACAGGCCAGAGAGGACGTGGAGACCGCCAGAAAACAGGCGGAAGAGATGGTGGAGGAAGCGAAGGAAAAGACCAGGAAGCTCCTGGAGAGCAGCAGGGAGGAGCTGGACCGCCGCATGGAAGTTTCGGTCCGCAACGCCGAGCAGAGAGAGACGGAGCTCAGGAAAGAATACAAGGCCTATAAGGCCGAGACCACAAGAAAGCTGGCCGTTATGGAAAAGGCCCTGCGGGAAGCAAGGCTGCAGCTGAGGGAGAAGGAAAAGGAATTCGAGGATACCCTGGCCGCCAGGGAGCAGGCCTTCGAAGAGAAGATCGGCGCCCTGGAGGAAAAGCTGGCCCAGGGCCGCGAGGAGCAGACCCAGCGCAGACAGGAGCTGGAGACAGGCCTGATCCGGGCCGCCCAGAGAGCCAGGATGAAGGAGAAGGCGGACGCCGTCCGGGCCGCTTCCCTGGAAGAACTGGAGCTGGTGCCGGGACTTGCCCCGGCGGATGCGGAAAAGGTCCGGGAGAACATGGCCCGGGACTACGAGCACATGACGGAGATCGAGCCCGACAGCCTTTCCTCCGGCATCTTCCTGATCCAGGACGCAGTCCGCAACATCATGCTCTATCAGAGCCCCCGCTGCACAAAGAGGGGGATCGGCCTGGTCATGCAGGCAGGAAAGAACTATCCCAGAGAGGTCCGGGGCGACAGGCCCAGGCTCCAGTCCGCCCTTTCCTCCCTTCTGGACTTTGCCGTGGACAACACGCCCGAGGAAGGCAGGATCGTTCTGACCTATACCTCGGACTGGCCCTCCAGGGGAAGAGTCAACATGCGCTTCCGTCTCCGTTTTGACGCCAGGGCCTTTTCCGAGGCAGAGCTTCAGGATCCGGGCAGGGTCAGAGGAAATCCGGTCCGTGAAGGCCTGCTGGTGGCTCTGGAGGATATCCGGAGAATGGGCGGCAGCCTGCAGATCACGGAGGCCAGCCGGGAGAGCTCCGAGATCACCGTATGGGTGAGCATGGCCGTGCCCGAAAGAACAGATCCGGCACAGGAGAACAGGAAGAAGAAAAGATGAGACCCGGAAAAACAGCAAGGGCAGCAGGTATCCTGGCAGGGAGCGTCCTTCTTGCGGGAGGAGGGACCCTTCTGGGAGCCGCCGCCTACATGTATAAAAAGTCCCTGACATCGGAGCGGGGCGTGAAAAATGAGGAAGAGAGCGAAATGCCCTCCTATGCGGCGGGAGCAAGGTGGCTCAGGCGCCTTCCGGAGGCGGAAAGCGTCTACTCTGCCATGCCCGGCGGCATGCGGGTCCACGCCCTCTTTCTGAAAAGGCCCGAGGAGTGCCACCGCTACGTCATCTGCGTGCACGGCTTCAAGAACGAGGCGGCCACCATGGGGGTCTACGCCAGGCCCTACTTTGAAAAGTACCGGATGAACGTCCTGATCCCCGAACTGCGGGGACATGGACTCAGCGACGGAAATATCATAGGCATGGGCTATCCGGACAGGGAGGATATCCTCCACTGGATCAGGAAGATCGTAAAGAAGGATCCGGAGGCGGTCATCGTGCTCCATGGTATGTCCATGGGTGCGGCCACGGTCCTTATGACCACCGGGGAAAAGCTGCCGGCCAATGTGAAGGCCTGCATCTCCGACTCCGCCTATACCAACGCCATGGACGAGTCGGCCTATGTCTATCTGAATCTCAACCCCCATCCCATTCCCGCAAGGCCCCTGATGAGGACCGTCCGCCTGCTGGCCCTGAAGCTGTCCGGTTTTGACCTGGACAGGGCGGCGCCGGAGGAGGCCGTAAAGCACTCCCATACCCCCACCCTCTTTATCCACGGGGAAAAGGACGGCTTTATCCCGCCCTCCATGATGCCTGTCCTCTACAACAACGCGGCCTGTCCCAAGGCCTTTTTATGGATCCCCGGAGCGGACCACGTGCAGGGGATCGATATCGACCCGGAGACCTACTGGAAGGGCGTGGAAAAGTTCCTTTATGGAGTGGATCCCGCCATCCTTAAAGGGGCCGGAGGAAGTCTGACAGGAAGAGGGGCAGGCTGAGAAGAAAAAGTAAAAAGAAGAGAAAAAAGCAAAAAAGAAAAGATAACAGAAGATAAAAAACAGAAGAGAAAATAAAAAAGAAAACAGAAGAGAAATAGAAAAAGAGAAATAAATAAGAAAGGCAGCTCAGAGGACCGGTGTCCTCCAGGCTGCCTTATTCTGCGTCATACGATGGGATTTTTCAGGGATGCGTAGCGGCCGTTCACTTCCAGGGAATGGATGTTGCGGTTGAGATAGACGGAGAAGCGGGTCACGCCGCTTTTTTTGATGGTGGCGTCCAGGTTGGGATTGACCTTTTCCAGCTCCTTTTTCAGGGCGGACAGGTACATGTCGCTGGTCTGGTGCCTGCGGTAGATCTGCAGGATCTGGTCCTCTATATCGGAGTCCCTTGCGGCCCTGAGAGAGACCCAGACAGCGTTGTCCCGGTTCTCCACGGTCAGGGAGGGGAAGTCCATCAGGAACTCGGAGAGCTTGGAGTAGTGGTAGTTGCGGGTGTCGAAATCGGGGAAGATCTTGACCAGACGGGATCCGATCTCTCCCAGGCCCGTTTCCTTGCCCTCCGCGCTGTTGTCGGTGATCATGTTGATGATCTCGTCCTCGATCACGCTCTTGTCGGTGAAGGCGGGAATATCGCCCTCGTCCCCGTCGGAATCGGGAGAAAGGTCATCCCCGCTCTCCTGGACAGGATCGGGAAGGGGCTCCGTGGTCTGGGACGATTTCTTCTTTTTGGAAGGAGCGGGGGCAGCAGCCTTCTTCCGGGACTTTCTGGAAGGAACGCTCTCCTCGTCGCTGTCGCCGCCGGAGAGGACGTCCAGGAAAATGAAGCGCTCGCAGGAGACGCGGAAGGATTCGGGAGTCTTTTTCTCTCCCATGCCGATGACCACCTTGCCGGCTTCCCGAAGGCGGGTGGCCAGCTTGTTGAAGTCTCCGTCGCTGGAGCAGATGCAGAAGCCCTGGACCTCGCCGGTATAGAGGATGTCCATGGCGTCGATGATCAGACCGATGTCGGA
>DETN01000023.1:7207-8198 GCA_002362155.1 Lachnospiraceae bacterium UBA3287
AGGAGGCCTTGAGCCAGCTGTGGAGGCGGTCCTGGGACCAGTCTCCGTACATGCGGCGTACGGTGATCTTGCCGAACTTGGACAGCTCGCTGAGGATCAGGGGGATATACCTGGAACTGACATTGTCTGCGTCTATCAGCAGAGCAATATTGATATCTTCCATAAAAGAGAATTCCTTTCGGGATAAGTGTTATGACGCGCCCGGCTGCAGGACGGCGGCAGGAAAAGGGGGCAGAGCAGAAACTTTGAGCAAAAACTTTGCTCTTTACCTGGCCCGGCGCATTTTACAATGCGGACTTTTTCTAGTATGATAATACAGCGGCGGATCTTCCGCCGGCAGAGGGTGCAGCACTAGTTTAGTTGTACCCGAATCATTAATAAAAGTCAAACAAAAGGCAGAAGGGAAGAATAAAGACAAAATGAGTGAAGAAAAGAATCCCCGCAGACATATGGCTCCGCCCCGTCCCCAGACCCCGGACACCATGCAGATCGAACCCCATCCCGGGACCCATGTCAAAAAGCTGATCGCCGTGGTCAGCGGCAAGGGCGGCGTAGGAAAGTCCTCCGTGACAGGCATGGCAGCGGTCTGGGCCAGAAGGAACGGATATCAGACAGCCATTCTGGATGCGGATATCACAGGACCCTCCGTGCCCAGGATGTTCGGCCTGGGCTATAAGGATCTGATCGCCACTGAGGAAGGCCTCCATCCCGCCAACACCGTGACCGGCATCAAGGTCATGTCCATGAACCTGATGATGAAGAACGAGGACGCTCCCGTGATCTGGCGCAGCCCTGTCATCACCGGCGCTCTCAAGCAGTTCTGGCAGGAGGTGGTCTGGGGCAACGTGGACTACATGTTCATCGACATGCCTCCCGGAACCGGCGATATTCCGCTGACGGTCTATCAGTCCCTGCCCATCGACGGCATCATCATCGTGACCACGCCGCAGGACCTGGTCAGCATGATCGTCAAGAAGGCGCTGGGTATGGC
>DETN01000036.1:0-5663 GCA_002362155.1 Lachnospiraceae bacterium UBA3287
TCCTCCCTTGAGATCTCTCCCGTGCAGGGGCCGCAGCAGCGCTGCATATGGAAGTTGAGGCAGGGCCGCTCCTTTCCTATGTCCCTGGGCAGGGTCCTGCTGCAGTCCCTGAGGCCGTAGATCCGGTTCAGGAGTTCTATGGTCTCCCTGACCGCCAGGCCGCTGGTAAAGGGGCCGAAATACCTGGCCTTGTCCTTTTTGATCTGGCGGGAGAACAGGATCCTTGGATAGTCCTCCTGGACGGTCACCTTGATATAGGGGTAGGTCTTGTCATCCCGGAGCATGGTGTTGTACTTGGGCATATGCTCCTTGATGAGGTTGTTCTCCAGCACCAGGGCCTCCAGCTCCGAATCCGTCACGATGTATTCGAAACGGGCGATCTGCCGGACCATCTGGTCGATCTGGGGGCCGCGGCCCACGATCTTGCGGAAGTAGGACCGGACCCGGTTGTGGAGGTTGACGGCTTTTCCCACGTAGATGATGGCGTCCTTATCGTCGTGCATGATATATACCCCGGGCTTTGGGGGCAGTTTTTTCAGTTCCTCCTGAATATCGAACACCTTTCTCCTCCGTGATAAAAACCGAACCGGGAGGCAGGTCCGCCGCCCGGTTCGGGGTGAGTGTCATGTATGCATTATTCTTCGCTGAAAAGGTCAAGGTCATCCAGGGGCACCTGAGAGTAGCGGCCTCTGGTCCCCTGAGGGGCCTTTTCCTCCCCGCGGGAAGGATCCTCTTCCTCCGGGGCGGCTTCTTCGGAAGGGTCCTCCGAAGGAGCGGGAGAAGCCTCTTTCTCCTCCGGGGCAGGGGCTTTTGGAGCTTCTTCGGGAGCAGCCTCCTTCCCGGGGGCCTTTGCCGGAGCCTCCTCCAGGATCTCGAAGACTTCCTCTTCCTTCTTTTCGGAGAGGGCCTCTTCTTTCTTGTCTTCCTTAGTCTCTCCGCCTTCCCGGCCCTTATCGTTCTTTTTCTCTTCCACAGGCTCCGGAATGCCCTTGGCCTGACGGTAGAGCTTCATGAATTCCTTGCCGGAGATGGTCTCCTGACGGATCAGGTAGTCGGCGATCAGATCCAGGGCGTCCATGTTTTCGGACAGGATCTCTCTGGCCTTGCCGTAGCACTCCTCCAGGATCCTGCGGACTTCCTCGTCCACCAGGGCCGCCGTGGTATCGGAGCAGTTGAGGTAGGCCTTGCCGTCCAGGTACTGGCTCTGTACGGTGGCCAGGCCCATGACGCCGAACTTGTCGGACATGCCGTACTGGGTCACCATGCTGCGGGCCAGGGCCGTGGCGCGCTCGATATCGTTGGAGGCGCCGGTGGTGATGGAATGGAACTTGAGCTCCTCGGCGGCGCGTCCGCCCAGAAGGCCCACGATCATATCGATCAGCTCGTCTTTGCTGTTGAGGTATTTCTCTTCCTCGGGGACCTGCATGACATAGCCCAGAGCCCCCATGGTCCTGGGAACGATGGTGATCTTCTGGACCGGTTCGGAATTCTTCTGGACCGCTGCCACCAGGGCGTGGCCGCACTCATGATAGGAAACGATGGTGCGTTCCTGTTTGCTCATGATCCGGTCTTTCTTTTCCTTGCCCACCAGCACCTGCTCCACTGCTTCGAACAGATCCTTCTGGTTGACCAGGGTCCTGTGGTTCTTGACCGCGTTGATGGCGGCCTCGTTGATCATGTTGGCAAGATCCGAGCCTACGGCGCCGGAGGTGGCCAGGGCGATCTCGTCCAGGTCCACCGTCTCGTCCATCTTTACGTCCTTGGCGTGGACCTTGAGGATGGCCACGCGTCCCTTGAGGTCGGGCCGCTCCACGATGATCCGTCTGTCAAAACGGCCGGGGCGCAGCAGGGCCTTGTCCAGGATCTCGGGCCGGTTGGTGGCGCCGATGACCAGGACGCCCTTGGTGGTATCGAAACCGTCCATTTCGGACAGGAGCTGGTTGAGGGTCTGTTCACGCTCTTCGTTGCCGCCGTAGCGGGTATCGCGGCTGCGGCCGATGGCGTCGATCTCGTCGATGAAGATGATGCAGGGGGCGTTCTTGGTGGCTTCCTTGAAAAGGTCACGGACACGGGATGCGCCCACGCCTACATAGAGCTCGATGAAATCGGAGCCCGTCAGGGAAAAGAAGGGCACATGGGCCTCGCCTGCCACGGCCTTGGCCAGCAGGGTCTTTCCGGTTCCGGGAGGGCCCACCAGCAGGGCTCCCTTGGGGAGCTTGGCGCCGATCTTTGCATATCTGCCGGGATTGTGGAGGAAATCCACCACCTCCTGCAGAGACTCCTTGGCCTCGTCCTCGCCGGCCACATCCTTGAAGGTGATGCCGGTATCCTTCTGCACATACTCCTTGGCGGTGCTCTTGCCCACGTTTCCCATCAGGCCGCCGCCTCCGCTCATTCTGCGGAAGAGGAAGGACAGGATGCCCCACATGAGAAGGACGGGCAGGACATAGGACAGGAGGATGGTCACGATATAGGAGGAGCTGTCGGGGATCTCGGGGGATACCAAGATGCCCTTTTCCAGCATGCGCTGGGTCAGGGTGGTGTCGTCCTCGGCCTTGCCTACGTACAGGACGGCCTGGGAATCCCGCAGATGGACCTCCAGGCGGTCGGCGTGGATCTCCACTTCCTCCACCTTGCCCTGCTCCACGTATTCCAGGAACTTATTGTAGTTGATCTCGGCGCTCTGGGTATTGGACCGGAAGAACCAGCTGATGGAGGCCAGGGTAATGATGGCCGCGATCAGAAGGATGATCAGGTTCTGCCTGGGCTGGGGAGCCCCGGAGCCGCCTTCGCCTTCGCCCCCCTCGGAGCCCTCGCCCCGGCCGGGACCTCTGCGGCCGCTGCCGCTGCCGCGGCGGTATTCGAAAATGCCGCCCTTTCCTCTGCGCTTATTATTTCTAAAAAAATCAAAAAACATTCTCTTCTCCGTACCGCCCTTTCCGGCGGCAGTCAATGGGTTCACAGGATATGGGACCTTTGGGGTCCGGAATTCTAATATAGCAGATTACCACATTATATAGAGGAAATCCAGTCCAGGCAACTCCCAATTTGCCGCTTGGGCCCCGCAGCCCTGCCCCGCCGCCCTGCTTTTACCGGGAAAGACATCCTTTTTCTGCTCTGATCTTGCGAAGGAGCCGTACGCCGGCTTCGATCGTACATTGTTCATCCGGATCAATGCCTTTTGCTTCCATCAGTCTCCGGACAGCATTCAGGGGATCCATGGAGTGATACGCAAAATAAACCGCATGCATATCTGTTACACTGCTTATTTTATAAACCGCCTTGCTTGACAATTCATACGCATAGGCCCAGCATCGATAGATATACCCGATCCAGAACAGCTCGTCCTGTGTATAGACCACACTTCCGTATCGGCTGATTCCATACTGATCGTCAAGAGAGGCAAACGCATCCTGAACATCCGCAGGCCTGTCTGCGAAGCCTTCCCGATCCATTCCTGCAGCGTATTCGGAGTTCATATATCTTCGTACAAAAACAGCTGAACTGGTCGAATACTCTTTTGCGGATCTTTCGAATATTTTTCCCTGCATCTCACATAAAAGCCGTCCGTCTTTATCCAGATCTCTCATAATATCTCGTCTATGTATTTTCCTTTCCCTCTGTATTTTATTCTCGCTGCCCGTACTTTATCTTCAGACGCTTTCAGATCTGCTCTTCTTTCTGCTGTATAGTCATTCTTCTCCGGAACGCAGAGATAACATCTCTCCAGCACCTCAGCGCATTTTGCGGCTCTGTCTGTTTTTATCACATACTGCATGCCCAGATCCGTAGCTGCCAGTGCATGCCTGCATTGTTCGTCTGTAATCTCTCCGTCTATGAAACTGTCTATGATCTGATACATTCTGTTATCCGCAATCGGTGCGATTATATAATCTGCCCTGTCGGCTTTCGCACGTATCCTCTCCTGCTGCTTTTCACTGACCCGTCCCTGAAGTTTTCCCCGGAATGCTGCAACAGTAAGCATCCATTCAGTATCCACTGAGTAAGAGGCTTTTATGAGTCCCCTGTCTCTGAATTTTACAGCATATACACAGGATGTTCCGAAATTTGCGACGAACAGTGCTGCCTGGCGAAAGGATTCTCCCATATAAAAGCCCTGCCCGAAATCATTGTTCTGCCTGGATACATCAGGCCGGATTTTACCGTTAATGACGGTTTTTGCTCCATGAAAGAGCAGTTTTTCATCCTGACCAAGTTCTTCCCTGTAGAATTGTTCCTTGATACGATTCAGCCTGACCGAATTGCCATATGCATATGCATAGAATTTCTCAAGACTATCCTCAGCCGGCACTGTCTGCATCTTTTCCAGGCGGTTGACAGTCGCCAGCCCGATCCCCAGTTTATCCGCAAGTTCAGTCTGTGAAAGACGTCGGATTTCTCTAAGCAGCCTGCAGTCTTCATCTATTCTGTAACGATTATCCATATGCACTCCTTTCGAGGTATCTTACTTATTTATATCACATGATAAAAACAAGTTCAACAACTTGTCTTTATCGCATGATAAAAACAAGTTCTGCACAGGCGCCTCTCCGGCGCCCCCTCCGGGGCAGCAGGTCTTTTTCCTTTCTTCCCCAACAGGAAAGGGGACGAGCTCCTGCTCGTCCCCTCATATTCCATAAAAAACCTCCGGCGGCCACGCATATCAACGGTTTCTCATTATATTTGCTCTGAATGCTGGCCGGACAGCCAGGCTGCCCTCCTCCCGGAACCGGAGAGAATTAACGTATCTGCTTCTTCCATTATATAGCAGCCCCGCCCGATTACAATACAAAGGTTCTGCATCCGGGGCTCCCCGGGAAAAAATCTGCAGGAAATCAGAGATTCAGTTCCTTTTCGTAGACCGGGCTGCAGGTCAGGTGGATGCCCAGCTTGCGGTAGACGTTCTCGTCCACCGTGGAAAGGATGACCGTGGAGTGGGCCTCTGCCCCCCTCAGGTCTGAGATGTGCTCCAGGGCCAGCCTGGCGTGATCGTTGCCCGCCGCCGAAGAGGACAGGGCGATCAGCATCTCGTCGCTGTGGAGCCTGGGGTTTCTGCTGCCCAGGTACCTGGTCTTGAGCTCCTGGATGGGCTCCAGGGAAGCGGCGGATACCAGCTTCTCTTCGTGGTCGATGCCGGCGCACTCCTTAATGGCGTTCATCAGGGTGGCGGCCACGGCGCCGAACAGGTCCGAAGTCCTGCCGGTGATCATGCGTCCGTCCCGAAGCTCGATGGCGCCTGCGGGATGGCCTGTCAGAGCCTGTCTCTGCAGAGCGGCCGTCACCGCCTTGCGGTCTGTGGGCGTAATGCCCGCCTGCTTGAGGAGCAGCTCCTGCTTATAGAGCTCTGCCTTGGGGGCGTCGCCCTTTTTTACGTCGCATGCCGTACGGTAGTATCTGCGCAGGATCTCCTGCTTTGCAGCCTCCCGGCAGACCTCGTCGTCACTGATGGCAAAGCCCACCATGTTGACGCCCATGTCCGTGGGGGACTTGTAGGGGCACTTGCCCATGATGCCTTCGAAAATGGCGGACAGGACCGGGAAGATCTCCACGTCGCGGTTGTAGTTGATGGTGGTCTTCTGATAGGCCTCCAGATGGAAGGGGTCGATCATGTTGACGTCGTCCAGGTCGGCCGTGGCCGCCTCGTAGGCCACGTTGACGGGATG
>DETN01000036.1:5798-7946 GCA_002362155.1 Lachnospiraceae bacterium UBA3287
AGGTGGCCATCTTGCCGCTGCCGGGACCGGGGGCCGTGACCACCACCAGATCGCGGCTGGTCTCGATATAATCGTTGTGGCCGAAGCCCTGGTCGCTCAGGATCAGGGGAATGTTGTTGGGATAACCTTCTATATAATAGTGGAGGTAGGACTTGATCCCCAGGCCTGTCAGCTTCTGGCGGAACTTTCCCGCCGCAGGCTGGCCTGTATACTGGGTGATGACCACGCTGCTGACATAAAAGCCTCTGCCCTCCAGGGCGCTCTTGAGGCGCAGCACGTCCACGTCATAGGTGATGCCCAGATCGCCCCGGACCTTGTTCTGTTCGATGGCGTTGGCACTGATGACGATGACGATCTCGGCCTGGTCCTTGAGCTGCTCCAGCATCTTGAGCTTATTGTCGGGAGCAAAACCGGGAAGGACGCGGGAAGCATGGTAGTCATCGAAGAGCTTTCCTCCGAATTCCAGATACAGCTTGCCGAAATTCGACATTCTGTCCCGGATGTGCCTTGACTGGAGTTTCAGGTATTTGTCGGAATCGAAGCCGACTGCTGTAGATGACATAGGACCCTCCCTTCATTATGAGATGATGAAAACAAAAAATACAGACTCCATCATAGCAGAATCCGGACCGAAAATACAGAGGAATTTTTCCCGTTTTCTGCCCCGGAACAGCATTTTGTCCGTATTTTTATCCGCCGCCTCCCGGAAGGGCCCCGGGGCCTTCCCGTCCTGCTGCTCCACCCGGCAGCCACTTCCCGACCCCCTTTTCAACACGCCATTTAGGTTTTATTGACAGGATGTGTCGCAAATGTTACGATATTGTTTCAGAATCGGGGTTTCTTCAGAGAAGCTCCGGTCAGATTGATCGGGGAGATACAACATCATGCATAATTATACACGCCGCCCCTCAAAGGCCTTTCTTCTGCTGCTTTCTTTCTGCATAATGCTTCAGCTTTTCTCCATCACGGATCTGAAGGCCGAAGCCGCCGGGAACGCCTCGGCCCACGGATATTTATCCTCCGAGGAAGACCTGCAGGAAGCGGAAACAGAGAACAGCTACGAGGCCAGCGGCTCCAGCGGTCCCATCCGATGGACCGTCAAGAATCATGTCCTGACCATATCCGGAAACGGAAAGATGCCCAACTACGCATCCGAAAAGGCCCCCTGGTACCACTGCCGGTCTTCGGTCAGGGCCGTGGTCATCAAGAGCGGCGTCACCTACATCGGGAACTATGCCTTCAAGCATATCCCCATGTACGCCGTTTCCATTCCCCAGAGCGTCACAAAGATGGGCTATAAGTCCTTTGCCTATACAGACCGTCTCAAGACCGTCTACTACGGCGGCGAGAGAAAGAAATGGTCCAGGATCGACATCGGCTTCGGCAATTCCCTCCTGCGCACCACCAGCGTCTACTTTGCAAAGAACGCTTCCGCAGCGGCAGAGCTTGCAAAAAAGACCGGAAAGCGCTCTTCCACGCCCAAGCACTCTCTGCGCTGGTCATTGTCCGGCACCACGCTGACCATCTCCGGCAATGGAAGCATGACGGACTTTGTGTCAGACCCCGCCCATACGGCTCCCTGGCACGCCCGCTGCGCAAACACAGTCACCAAGGTGGTGATCTCAAAGGGCGTCACGTCCATAGGGAATTATGCCTTTTATGATTTTTCAAGGCTTAAGAGCATCCAGCTGGCTTCTACGGTCAAGCGGATCGGCGTCAGAGCCTTTTACAGATGCACCGGCCTCTACGCCGTGGCCCTGCCTTCCTCAGTCAATACCATCAGCAAGAACGCTTTCCAGAACTGCTTCAGCCTGACGGCCGCAGTTCTTCCCAGGGGCCTTAAATCCATCAGTCCCTATGTCTTCAACCAGTGCTCTCAGCTGCGGGTCGTCACCATTCCCGCCAGCGTGACCGTTGTGGGCCAGGAAGCCTTCTGGGGCTGCAGCAGACTTTCCAAGATCAACTACAAGGGATCCGCAGCCCAGTGGAGACGGATCACCTTCCGCTCCGGCAACCAGGCTGCCCAGGGCGCGGGCAAGGTATACAACTACGCCCACTGATTTTAATGACAGGTCATAAAAAAAAACGTCCCCGGATCTCATCCGGAGACGTTTTTTCTTTTGCTCTTTTCTTCTGTTTTTCTTTTGT
>DETN01000149.1:0-4904 GCA_002362155.1 Lachnospiraceae bacterium UBA3287
GGCCGCTTCCTCTCCCGCTGCCGCTCCGGCGGATCCGCCCTCCTTCACATAAAAGGAAAGCCCCCGGAGGAGAGCCCCTTCTCTCCTCCGGGGGCAGGACCTCTCCCCCTTTTTCTACGCAGGGACAAAGGCGTTCTTCTCTTCACTGTAGACGTAGCCGGCCTTCAGGATCCTCTCCTTCACTTCCTCCTGGGAAATGCCCATGGAGTCGCAAAGCTCCTCCAGGGATTCGTAGTTGTCCCGCAGCTGGGTATTCACATAGCTGAGCGCCATAAAGGGATCTTTGGGAATCATATTTATCTGCCTCCGTTTCCAAATAGCCAGTTTCTGTTTACTTACCTGCATGATACCACATCTGCGGCTCTGCAGGCCACCGCCCGCTTTTTAAGGCGGACAAAAAGACCGCCGGATACGTTTTCCATATCCGGCGGCCTCCTTTTCCGTTCTCAGAGATCTTTTCCGATCAGTTTCCCTCCGCCACGTCGGGGACGTTGGTGGAAACGATCTGGATGGAGGATACCTTGTCGCCCTCCACGATGATGCGCAGTTCGCTGTTGCCCTTTGCATAGATGCACTCTGTGCCCACTACGCTGTAGTCTGTACCATAGGCTGCTTCCATTTCTTCCTTTGTGGAGCCGACCCTGACGCCTTCGTTGGTGACGGCCAGGTCATCCAGGAAATAGATGGAGGAAATGAAGTCTTCCTCGCCCTGGGGATAGGTGTCCACTTCTACGTGGCCGTACATATAGGTCTTGTCCAGGCCTTCGAAGGCACAGCTGGCTGCTTCGAAGTAGGAATCGGCATCGCCAAGAGCGGCCAGGACCTCGGCCATGTTCTGGTCGGGGGTCACGTCGATGCTGGCGTCCTTATAGGTCAGGGTATAGACATAGCCGGTTCCGACGGCCGCTTCTGCGGGTGCCTGGGCCTCTTCAGAGGGAGCCGCTTCCGCAGAGGAGGCTTCTGCCTTGCTGCTGTCTTTTTCGATAGTGTTTACGTCGCTGCCGGAGCCGCCGCAGGCCGCAAGGCCAAGGCACATGACTGCCGCCAGCAGGAATGCTGCTGCACGCTTTTTCATAATATTTTTTTCCTCTCAATCCGGAGCGGTCTCTTTTTCCGCCCCAACTTCTGTTATGATAGCATCTTTTGCCGTCCTGTCCACTGCCATTTTCTGTTAATCGCAGTTCTTTATTCCTGTCAGCGGATCAGTTCCTCATATTCTCCCTTCAGGCGGGCGAAGTCTCTCACGCAGCAGCGGGAGAGCACGTCAAGCACGTCGATGCAGGGGGCGTCGGGGTGGTACTGGTCCACGGCCACGGACAGCTCCGTGCAGCCAAGGATGATGACCTGGGCCCCGTCCTTTTTAAGGGCCGATGCCACGGCTTCGAACTTGCCTTCGTCCACTCTCCTTCCGGCCTTGATGTCATCGTAGATGATATCCATCACATAGCCCTGCATTTTTTCGTCCGGATAGACCGCTTCCATGCCCTTTTCCCTAAGGGCCTTCTTAAAAAGGCCCGACCGGACGGTGCCGGTGGTGGCCATGACTCCCACCCGGTCCAGGCCTCTGCGGTGCAGATAGCCCGCCGTTTCCTCCACCCCGTTGTAGACGGGGATCCGGATCTGCCTGCAGCACTCGTCGTGGAAGTAGTGGGCCGTCACGCAGGGAATGGCGATCTTCTGCGCCCCGGCGTCCGCCAGGACGTTGCCTGCCCGGATGATGGCCGGCAGGGGATTTTCCTTTGTATGGTCCAGGATATAGGCGGTCCTGTCCGGAATGCCCGGACAGTGCTCCACCGCGATCTCGATATGCTCCTGATCCGTGGCCGCATCGGTCATATCGATGATCTTTCTCATAAAGTAAATGGTGGCCATGGGGCCCATGCCGCCGATGATACCCAGCTTTTTCATGGTTCTCCTTTACTGAACACCGGGGAATCTGTCATGGTCGTAGATATGTGAGTTCTGATGATTCCTTGAGTATTCCTGAATGTCCGCATCGTTCATGTAAAGGAAGGTGCCGCCCGCGGCTCTGGGGGTGGTGTCGAAATGATACCAGCCCTCGCCGATGTCCACCAGGTTCCAGTAGTGGATATAGCGGAGGGGAGCGGTATCGATCACCATGTTTTTGATGCCCGCGGCGTCCAGAAGGGCCCTGGCGGTCATGCAGTATACATAGCAGTCGCCCTGATGGTACTTGAGGCCGTCGTAGGCCGCCTTTAACCAGTCCTCCATGTTGGGCTGGTCCTGATAGCGGATGTTGCCTCTGACCCAGTAGTAGATGGCGTAAAGCTTGTCATAGCCGGACATGTCGTCTGTAATGATCTGGCCTATGACCTCCTTTGCCAGCTTCTGCACGGTCTCTTCGTCGGCGGCGGACTGGACCACGGTCAGGGTGGCGTTTACCGTCGCCTTATTGCCGGATGCGTCCGTCGCGATATAAACGATGGGGTAGGTCCCTGCTTCCTTCTGCCGGACCTGGGAGGTGTCCACGTCCAGCTTCACATCGGGATCCATGTTGTCGGTTACGGTGACCCCGTCCAGGTAGGATACGGCGTCGCCTGTATAGATGCGGATGTCCTTCACGCCGCTGATCACAGGGGGCTGGTCGTCCAGGGTCACGGTCAGGCTGGATGTGACCCTGGTCACGTTGCCGCCTGCGTCCGTCACAAGGACAGCCACCTCCTGGGCCTGCCCGTAAAGGGTCATGTCCGGCTCCGCCTCAAAGGCGTAGGTCAGACTGGTGGCGTCGTTGGCGGAGCTGATAAAGCCTTTGGGATCCGGCTGGGATCCGGAGGGCAAAGTCAGGGCTTCCGCCGCCGTCACCACAGGGGGAATGGTATCCCTGGTCCGCAGGGTGGAGGTAAAGCTGTAGTCTCCGAAGAGGAAGCTGATCTCCTGATCCGCCACAGCGTACATGTTGATGGAATCGGAAGGGGTGATCATTTCCACCATGCCCGCAAGGTCCGAAGCGGACTCCAGGAGAAATGCTTCCTTGTCCGGTACGGGGGATCCCGCTTCCATGACCAGCAGGCTCTTTACGGGGACCACGTCCATCCAGGAGTCCACCGCCGTGATATTGCCGCCCAGATCCTCCAGGGCAATGCGTACGTCCTGTCTTCCGATCTTTGTGGGATCGGGGGGAACGGCAAAGGTGGCCGTCACTTCCGTCTGGTCTTCGATATCCGAAACGAAATTTTTCGCTTCGGGGCTGGTGCCGTATTCCACGGAAGACGCCCGGGCCGCGGCCAGGGGAGGCACCGTATCCTCTACCGTCAGAGTGCAGCGGTAGGTAAAAAGTCCGGAATGGATGGTCAGGGGATAGTCTCCGGGGACATGGCCGTTGACGGCGTCCACCTGGGCCTTGTCCGCAAAGGAGGCCTTTACGTCCCGCTTCAGGAAATCCTCCACGGAGATGGTAAAGTCTCCTGCCTCGATCCGGCTCTTCAAATAAACTCTGGACTTGTAGTCCCTGTAAAGGAGGAAAGAGATCAGAAGGACCAGACAGACCACGGCGCCCACTCCCAGGAGCAGGAAATGCCTCTGTCTGTCTCTGGCTCTTTTTCTGCGCTTTGCAGCAGCTGAAGTCCTCTGGTTTGCGTTCTTTCTTTCAGCCATATGCTTCCTTTCCGTTACAGCGTCATATGATAGGTCTCGCAAAGCATGGTCACCGTCAGCACGATCAGCAGGTAGTCGATCTCATAGGCGCCCATCAGTCTGAAGCCGTCGCTGCTGTAAAGCTCCTTCATCCTGCGGACCTGGTCCACGTCGAAGACGCCCTGCGCTCTGACCTTCTCGAAGAAGGCCTCGTCCAGGAACTTCTCCGCGCCCGAGGACTTGGTCATGGCGGACATGCCGGGGGCCTGGAAGGGGAACTTCTTCCTCTTCAGGATCTCGTCGGGAACGATGCCCTCCGCCGCCCTCTTGAGCAGGTACTTCTCGTTGGTGCCCTTGATCTTGTGCTCGTCGGGGACCGTGGTCATGAAGTCCAGGATCTCGGCGTCCAGGAAGGGATGGCGTCCCTCCACGGAGTGGGCGGAGACCATGCGGTCGCCGTGCTCTCCCAGAAGGTGGTCGGACAGGCGCAGCTTATAGTCGATATAGGACCGGCGTCTGGGATCGGAAAGGCCCTTCAGGCGCTCTACATTGACCGGACTTGTGCTGATGGCGGAAAAGCTGCCGATCTCGCTCCTTACGTCGGAGGAGTACAGCGTCTCGTGGATCTTCCGGATCTCGGGATGGATCCTTTCGAAACGGAAATAGGGATCTCCCCAGAGAAGCTCGTTGCTCTCCAGCTCTTCCTTTGTCATTCTTGAGCGCATAAGCTTGCGGAAGGGGTCCATGGTATAGCCCGCGTAGCCGCAGAAGAACTCGTCGGACCCCTGGCCCGTCAGAACGGCCTTGGCGTCGGACTTCATGACCAGGTCGGAAAGCAGGAAGGCCGCCACGTCGTAGCTTTCCTTGACGGCGGCTTCCGCGTGGTAGATGACTTTGGGCAGGTACTGCCAGATCTCGTCCTCGTTGACCACCACGGAGCTGTGCTCGAAGCGGCCGGGATAGGCGGCGGTGACTCTGTCCTTGACCATCTGCTGGAAGCGGCTCTCGTCCAGGGCCTTGTAGGTCTTGTCATTCTGGTTCTCGGACCGGATCTCGGCGGAGAAGGTATAGGCCTTCTGGTCCGGGGTCAGCAGTCTTTTTTCGGAAATGTAGCAGGAGACCACGGAGGAATCCAGGCCGCCGGAAATATAGAAGCCGATGGGCACGTCCGCAATCAGGCGCCTGGAAATGGCCTTCTCCAGCAGGTCCCTGAGCTTTTCCACGTAGTATTTCTCGCCTTTGTCCTCGGGCTCCTCGGCGGGATAGATCATATCCCAGTACTCGATGTCCACGGGCTCTTTTCCGGGCAG
>DETN01000149.1:4927-11661 GCA_002362155.1 Lachnospiraceae bacterium UBA3287
AGGTGGAGGCAGACCTCCACGTCCGTCTTCGTGGTAAATACATGGCCCTTTGCCATCAGCTCTTCCCGGAGTTCTCTGTAATTATAGATCTCTCCGTTGCAGGCCATGACAATGTCCCTGTCTTCGTTCAAAAGAGGCTGCATGCCTCCCTTCAGATCCAGGAAGCTGAGCCGGTTGAAGCCCAGACCGATCCTGTCAAATACCATGACCTGCTTGCCGTCAGGGCCCCTGTGGGCGATGGCTTCCAGCATGCGGTCAAGGATCTCTCCCGAAATCGGGTCATTTCTTTTCAGATTGTAAATTCCGCTGATACCGCACATATGCGTTTCTCCTGTTCTCTGGTTTTATAGCGGCGGATCACTCGATGCCGTAAAGTTCTTTCTGTCTTTCGATCTCCGCGTCGTAGGCGGCTGCCTTTTCCTTCCATACTTCCGAAAGATGGGCGTCGGACCTGCGGTCCTCAAGGCCGTACTCCTTCTGCAGGTAGGCGCCCAGATAGTCCGCAAGCTTTTCCGCCCCGGACAGATTCATGTGAAGGCCTCCGTCGTAGGTGTCTGTATTATAATCCAGGCCCACCTCTTCGGTGATGCCAAGAAAGTTAATATAGTTAAGACCGTTCTCCCTGGCATACTCCTCGCACTGCTCGTTCCATTCATCATACCAGTAGGGATAGAGGCTGGGGGCCTTGATGAGAAGAAGGTCGATCCCCTTTTTCGCGCAGAGGTCCCGGATTTTGTCCAGGTATTTCCAGGCGTTTTCCCCGAAGCTGTAGTCGCCCAGGGTCTTTCCCTTGGGTACGTTCTCCGCGGGCCTTGCGTCCACCCGCATGTAGTAGCCGTTGAAGGTTACGGGCTTTGTTTTGAACATGTATTCAAAGTCCGTGCTCTTCAGTTCCTTCCACCGGCTGTGGTAGCGCAGGATGGGGAAGACATACTCGATGAAGTGCTCGTCCTCCTTCATGGAGGCCAGGATGCAGCCCACCTTGGAGGGAGACCAGCGCATGCCTTCTATGGACATGCGGTTGTAGGCTTCGCTCTGGGCTTCGTTGAACTGCAGGGACTGGATGTTGAAGACCACCACTTTGGGGGTCTCGTAGCGGAGGGCGTCCTCCAAGAGATAGTAGGACTGGAAGATATACTGCTCCGCGCTGCCCCGGATGTAGGAGTTGATCCCGTACTTTTCCCAGAGGACTTTGGGGGAGAAGTTCTCGTAGACCTCGCAGTCCCCGATAAAGAGGACGTCGTGGTCCTTTTCCTCCTGATAATATTCCTTTACGAAGGCCCCTTCCACGATGCCGTCCACATATTTGGGCATGAGGAGCCTCTGCAGAAGGGCAAGGCCTGTAATGATGACTGCCAGGGTGATGACAGTCCTTATGATAATTCCGGATCTTTTTTTCATAGTATTGGGGCCCGCGCCCTTAAAAACGATTGTAAATGAACTGGCTGGCGTCATAGCCCGCCCCGTAGGCGCCGATCAGGAGAACGGTCACAAAAAGGCCGGTCCAGACCAGGGTCCTGACGATATAGGGGCGCTCAGCGATCATCTCTCTGACGCTTCCCTTTCTTTCTTCATAGATGCTGACTGCCAGAAGGACCAGGATGCCCAGGCCTGTCACCACGTAGTCAGTGCCGGACATGCCAAGCTCCATGACGCCGCCTGAAAAGAAGGCGCCGTAGTTATGCACTGTAAAGACAGAGCCCAGAAGGGAGATAATCTCTCCGATCTTCGCATAGCAGTCAAAGAGGTTCATAAAGCAGACCAGGAGGAAGGTCCTGATCATGCAGAACACGCTGTAGGCAGGCCCGGAAGCACCAGGAAAGCGCTTATGGAACCCGGCGTAAAGGGGCTCCAGCTCCTCGGAGATCATAAGGACCGCCCAGTTTAAAAGGCCCCAGACGATGAAGTTCCAGCTGGCCCCGTGCCAGACGCCCGTGGCGAACCAGACCACGAAGGAGGATACGTAGACGGGGATCCTCCGTCCCAGATCCTTTCCCAGCCTGGCTTTGGAAAATTTCGTCAGCTCTCTTATGGGCTTTGAGGTGGATACGGGATAGAAAAGGTAGTTCCTGAACCACTCGCACATGGAGATGTGCCATCTGCGCCAGTATTCCTTGAGGGACTGGGAGAAGTAGGGGCGCTTGAAGTTCTCGGGCAGGGTAATGCCCAGCATTTCCGCAACGCCTATGGTGATGTCGATACCGCCGGTAAAGTCCGCATAGAGCTCTATGGTATACATAAGCATCAGAAACAGGATATAAGCTCCTCTGTAGGTGCTCGTATCCCCTATGACCGTATTCACTGCGGCGGATATGCGGTCAGCGATGACCAGTTTTTTGAAGAATCCCCAGAGGATCCTTTCCAGTCCGAAGCTGACGTTTTTCCATGAAAAGCGGTTTTCCGCAAAGAGTCTGCCTTCCGTCACTTCCCCGAACCGGCAGATGGGGCCCTGGATCACCAGGGGGAAGAAGGAGATGAAGAGAAGGAACTTAAAGTAGTTCTTCTCTGCCGGAATGACCTCCCGGTGGACGTCCACCAGGTAACCTATGGCCTGCAGGGTATAGAAGGAAATACCCATGGGCAGGGCGATGGAAAGAAGAGACAGCTGCCGCCCCTCTCCCAGGACACCGTTGATGTTGGAGATCAGGAAGTTGGTATATTTGACCACGGCCAGGATCAGCAGGTTGAAGACGATGGTCAATACCATGATCCTTTTCAGATCCGCTGCCTGCTTCTTCTTGAAGGCTGCGGTCTTTGCCTTTTTCTGGTCCGGGGGCAGGTCCGCCTTTTTCAGTTCCTTCAGACGGGCCTTTTTGTCCGCGTAGTTCTTCTCCACGGCCAGGGCGCCGCCCCAGACCGTCAGGGAAGTGGTCAGAATGTAGAGAAGATTCCAGGGTCCCGAAAAGGCATAAAAAAGCAGGCTCCCCAGAAGAAGGAGCTTCCACTGGTGCCTTCCCGGCGCCAGGTAGTAGACCAGGGCCAGGAGCAGGACAAATCCTATAAAACTATATGATGTAAAAAGCATACTTTTTTATAATCAGCCCTCTGCCTGGATGGTCTCGATCATCTCGTAGATGGCCTGTGCCGAATTGAAGTTGGCAGGGGTGATGTACTTGGCGGAAACAGCGATGTCGAAGTTCTCGCTGATCTCGGAGACCAGGGTCACGATGTCCAGGGAATCCAGGATGCCGTCGGTGATCAGGTTCTCTGTGGTCTCAAAATCGATTTCGGGGTGAAGGTCTTCGAGGATCTCCAGTAATTCTTCCATGTTTTTCTCCTTGTCTATTATTTGCGTTTGCTAAGGTACAGTTTCTTAAGGCCCGCACGGTCGATCTTGCCGTTGGGGGTCTGGGGGATCTTGTCCAGACGGACGATCCGGTTGGGGATCATGTAGTCGGAAAGCTTCTCCGTCAGGATCTTCTTGAGGGGCCTTTCCTCCACGTTTCCCACATAATACAGCACAAGTCTGTTTTTGTCATTATCCCAGATGCAGACTGCCGATGTGATCTCGGGCAGCTTTTCCACGTTAGCTTCCACTTCGCCCAGCTCGATCCTGTAGCCGTTCCTCTTGATCTGGTAATCCTTTCTGGATACGAAGACCAGCTCTCCCCGCTCGTTTACGCGTCCGATATCGCCGGTCTTATAGATCAGCTCCGGATAGAAGGGATTTAAGGGGTTCTGGACAAAGGCTTCCCTGGTTTTTACGGGATCGTTGTAGTAGCCCAGGGTCAGGGCGTTGCCGCGGATGCAGATCTCGCCCTCTTCGCCTGCTCCCGCCAGGGTCATATCCTCCTTAAAGAGCATGACCTCCCGGTTGGGGAAGGGCTTTCCGATGGGGATGGGCTCTCCGTCCTCGAAGTCCCGGTCCACCCTGTAGTAGCAGGTCATGCCGGTGGCCTCGGTGGGGCCGTAGAGATTGATGAACTCTGCGTCGGGGCAGGCCTTTCTCCACTTGCGGAACTCCCTCAGGGGGAAGACCTCGGAGCCAAAGGCGATGGTATGAAGATACTCCGGACGGACCTCGTCCAGAGCGCCCAGGGCGCTGATCATCTTCAGGGCGGTCACCACCCAGCAGACGGTATTGATCTTATAGCGGTTCATGTACTCCACCAGGGGCACAGGGGTCGCGAACAGATACCTGGGGATCAGGTAGGTGGTGGCGCCGAACATCAGGGTAGGGTAAAGCTCCTTGAGGCAGGCGTCCACGAACAGGGGGGTCTGGCTTCCGAAGACGGTATTTTCATCGATCTTCAGAACGTCTGTCAGCACCTCCAGGTAGTCGATGACGGACCTGTGGCAGGCGCATACGCCCTTGGGGGTCCCGGTGGAACCGGATGTAAATACGATATAGATGGGATCCGTATCCAGGGCCTTTCCCCGGATATCCGAAAGGGCCTCTTGGTCCACAGGGGTATCCAGCGTATCGCTGTAGAGAAGGACCTGGGCCTCTTTGTCCAGGCCCTGGGCCCTGGCGTCTCCTATGGTCTTTTCGTCGCACAGGATCAGGGGGCTCTTTACATTGTCCAGGATCATGCGGATCTTTTCAAAGGGCATGGTATCGTCCACCGGCACATAGTAGTCTCCGGCGGTCACGGTCCCGAAGAAGGCGGCCACCTCCGCAGGAGATTTCTGCATGTAAATGACCACGGGCTTTTTATAAATGCCCTTTCCTGCAAGGAAAGATGCCAGGGCCCTGCTCTGGTCATAGACCTGGCGGAAGGTAAGGGATACGCTTCCGTCGGAATAGGCGGTCTTGTCGGGACATATATTTACGATACGGTTCAGGTAATCGATCACGTTTCGTGTCATGGGTCAATCCTTCTTGTTCTATGTCATTTTGGGACCGTTCTCAGAACAGTCCAACCTTTAGTCTATATTCAAAAGAACAGACTTGTCAACTTGAAAAGAGCCTTTTCAGAGGCAGGCGGAGCAGGCTGTTTTGTTAATTCTGCCAAGTGGACGGCCGCCTTTTGAAAGAAAGACGGCGCAGGGAGTAAAAAGATCCGGGGAGGCGGCGCCTCTCCGGATCCTTTCTGACTTTCTTTTATTCCTGTCCTCTTATTCCAGTCCTGTCCTCTCGTCCAGGCCCAGCATGATATTCATGTTCTGGACGGCCGCGCCGGAGGCGCCCTTGCCCAGGTTGTCGAAGAGGGCCGTGACCGTGGTCTGGTCCTCGTAGCCGCAGACGATCAGCTGCAGGTGGTTGGTCCCCGCCAGGGCGTTGGCGTAGAGAGTCTTTCTGGCCGCCTCATAGGGAAGGACGGTGACGAAGTGCTCGTTCTTATAATAGTCCGCCAGGGCCTCCCGGATCTGGGCGGCCGAAGGGCGCCCGGGCAGGAGGCGGTTGTGGAGCATGATGGTGGTGGCCATGCCCTTATAGTAATCGTCCACCACGGGCATAAAGACCGGGGGACATGCAAGGCCCGCCGCCTTTACCATCTCGGGGATATGCTTGTGCTTTAAGGTCAGGCCGTAGAGGCCGGGAGCGCTTAAGGCCTCCTCCCTGCCTTCCGCCTGGTACTGGGCGATCATCTTCTTGCCGCCTCCCGAATATCCGGTCAGGGAATAGCAGGTCAGGGGATAGTCGGCGGGAAGGATCCCCAGGCGGACCAGGGGCGCCGCAGAGGATATGAAGCCCGTGGCGTGGCAGCCGGGATTGGCGATCCTTTTGCCGGAGGCGATGGCCGCCCTGTTTTCGGGAGAAAGCTCCGGATAGCCGTAGACCCAGTCGTCCGCCGTGCGGTGGGCCGTGGAAGCGTCGATCACTCTGACAGACGGGTTTTCGATCAGGGAGACCGCCTCCCTTGCGCCGTCGTCGGGCAGGCAGAGGAAAACGATGTCCGCCCCGTTCAGGAACTTCCTTCTCTCCTCCGTGTCGTGTCTCTTGTCTTCGTCGATCCGAAGCAGGGTCAGGTCCTCTCTTTTTCCGATCCTCTCGTATATCTGCAGGCCTGTGGTGCCGCTCTGTCCGTCAATATATACTCTTGTCTTCATGAAGAATGTTTCCTTTCTCCTGCCGGGGCAGTCTGCATTGTTTGTTATATCTGTCCCTGCCTTTACCAGCTGACCAGCTCTCCCTCCGAATTCCTGTATCTTTTGGGGATATAGCTGTCATAGAGCCTTACCTGTCTTGTCAGGGTATAGCCCGTATAGGTGAAGGAGGAATCGGTGGGATGGATCCAGGTGTCGAAAACGGCCTTTCTGGGATCCGTATGGGGGATGGATCCGTCCGAATGCCAGCCGCCCGAGCCGTGGCCCGTGTCAAAGGTCATGTTGTCGCCCAGATAGATAAAGGAATGGCCGATCTTCTTCCCGGTATCCTTGTCGATCCTGTAGCCCAGGAAGATGTCGCCGGGCTCTACTTTGCCCGCGTCCATAAGGCTCTTGAGGGAGGCTCCTCCCGAATAGAAGTCGGCAATGCCCCGGTAGGACTTGGCCCCTTCCAGATCCTGGATGATCCACTGGTGGCCCGAATCGCAGTTGCAGGACCGGTAGCCGTCCGCGCCGCTGTCTATGGTATCGAAAGGCTTGAAGAAGTTGCTGGCCCAGCCGTGGTTGGAATACTGCCATTTCAGTCCCAGTGCAATGTCCTCCTGCAGGCAGTCCTCATAATAGAAGACGCAGGAGAGAAGGGCCTTGACTCCCTCGGGCAGGTCGTCCGGTATCAGATCCGCTCCGTAGAAATCCCTTGCCACCACCGCGTCGCAGGTAAAATCGAAGAGCTCCGTCTGGGC
>DETN01000094.1 GCA_002362155.1 Lachnospiraceae bacterium UBA3287
GAATGGGTGGGGTGATTGACAAAGCTGCCCATGTGTACCTTGTCAAAACGGAGCTCCTCTTCCGTATGGGGCTCCGGCGTCTCCATGGGCATGCCCAGGGACAGGATGGCCTCCAGGCGGAGATTGGAGGGGAACTTCAGGATCCCCCTTACATAGTCCTCCGCGGTGGTATCCGGGATCAGAGCCTCGCGGCTTCTTCCCTGGATCCAGCAGGAGCCTACCCCCAGGGAGGATGCCATCAGGTGCATGGAGGCCATGACGATGCTGCAGTCCTCCGTCCACACGTCGCTCTTTTCTTCGTCTCCCAGGACCACGATGCAGGCGTCGGCTCCGGCCAGCATCCTGGCGGCGCCCTTTCTGCAGCCCGAGAGGCTGATCAGGGTCTGTCTGTCCCGGACCACGATCAGTTCAAAGCTCTTTCTTCCTCTGGATGAGGGAGCGGCAAGGCCCGCCTCTATGATCAGGTTCAGGCTCTCCATGGGGACCTTCTCCCCGGAATATTCTCTTACGCTGCGTCTGGAGAGCATGATGTCCAGCAGACTGTTCTCACTCATAGATCTGTCCTTCCTTCTGGATTCCGAAATGGGCGATGCCTGGCATCTGCATATACAGGAACTGGCCCGTGCAGAGCTCCTTTCCCGCTTCGCCGGTCACGGCGCAGTCCACCCAGATCAGTTTTTTTCCTTCCTTCCGCACACTGGCCCTGCAGGTAAGAAGGCCTCCCTCGGCGGGCCGCAGGAAGCTGACGCTGGACTGGACCGTGGCGCCGCCGCCTCCGTAGGAAGCCCCCGCCACGCCGGAAATGGTGTCGCACAGGGTATAAAGGACGCCTCCGTGGGCGTTGTTCATGGGGTTCTTATGCTTTTCCGTCAGCATCAGAGTCCCCTCCGCGCATCCCGGCTCCAGCTTTGTCAGCCGGATGCCCACGTCCCGGGCAAAGCCGGTCCCGTTCACCAGGCCCGAAGCTCTCTCCCAGTTCATCTCCTCCAGGGTCTTTTCCATAAAAAACAACCTCTTTCTCTGTCTGATTCCCCACTATCATAGCATAAAGCAAAGACAGGAGAAAAGCGGCAAGCCTTCCCTCCTGTCCTGTATACCGGACGCCTATCTGGGCCTGCGGCAGAGCCTCCGCCAGACCCTGACCAGATCCTCTGCCGCCTCTTCGGCTTCCTGCTGGGCCCTGACCTCGGCTTCTTCCCTGGCAGCGTAAACATCCTTCAGGTAATCATCCATAAAGTAACCGTCGCCATAAGTGTTGCCGTTGACGCTGAAGGTATCGTGGTACTGGTCGGGATTGCGGCGGATCAGGCAGATCAGGGTCCTGCCCCGGTTGAATTCCACCTCTTTCCCGTAGTCGTCGGTATAGCTGTAGGGGGTATGCTCATCCTTCTTGTCCCAGTTGATGCGGATCATCTTTCCCCGGGTGATATAGTATCCTCCTCCGCTCTCGAAGCAGTTGAACATGAGACGGATGGCATCCCTGGGATCCGCCCAGACCTTCAGAACGATGATGTTGGTAAAGCTCAGCTGGGTCCCCGTATTGCCGTCCCTCTGGGGAGCCCCGTAGATCTCCCTGTAATACAGTTTGTCCTCCGGGTTATAGATCAGATGGGGCCGGTCCACGGGAAAGCTTCCCGAGAAATCCACGTCGGTGGCGTCCACGACCCGGTCGTATTGGTCCAGGCGGTTGACCTTCTTTTCCGTGGAGACGAAGTTCAGATGCCTGCCCGAATCGTATTCAGGCCGTCTGGTAAAGGAAAAGCCGCCCAGCTCAAAGGCTCTTTTGATCCTGTCTGCGCTGGTATAGGCCGTATGCTCCGAAAGGCTTCCGGCGGGAATGCGGAAGAAGGCGCCGTAGCTGGGCCCCATGATGCCGTCCACGCCGTTGATGTTGTCCACGTAGTCCCTGGTGGTCCAGGCGGATACGGATCCGACCGGGCCCCCGTAGTGGACGTATACGGGATCGAATTCCAGAGAGACCTTGAGGTAGTAGTCGCGGGTGGAGCGGATGTTGCCGATCAGGTCCAGGTCCTGCCAGTTGGTGATCAGGCCCATCTGGCGGCTCATGTCTCCTTCCTCCATGAATTCATACATGATGTCGATCCGGTCCAGTCCGTACTGGGGCTGGGCCTGGCGGTCTATGGGATACATGACGGCGATGGGGCGCCGGTTCATCTCTTCTTCGGTAGCCACCTTTTTGCCGGTCAGAACGTTTCTGAAGACCGGTTCAGGTTCCGGTTCAGGCTCGGGCTCCGGCTCGGGTTCCGGCTCCGGTTCGGGCTCCGGTTCAGGCTCGGGCTCGGGTTCCGGCTCCGGCTCCGGCTCCGGAAGGGGCTCTGCCTCCTCTTCCTCTTCCTCCCGCAGGGACACGGAAAAGTCTTCCTCCGTAAGGGGGAGCTTGGGCTGCCTTCCGCAGGCGTATAAAAGGGCTGTGCAAAGGCACAAAAGGAGCACGGCGGCTAGTCTTTTCTTCATAGGATTCCTCCGGACGTTCTGCTCTGACCATTATACGCTATCCGGCCGGATACCGCAAACACAAACGCCGCCCCCCAAAAGCCCTCCTGCAGGGACGGCGGGGCATGAAAAATGCCGCCGGATGGCCCGGCGGCATAGATACTGATGTTTATGCGGCCCCGGTCAGGGCCTGTTTTCCTTAAGGTCACATTAAAGAAGCTTCCGCAGCCTCCTCCTGTCCGGCGGCCTGTGCCTGTGCCTGCGCCGGCGCCTCTTCCTCTTCCACGTTCAGTCCCAGATCCTCTCTGAGCTGGGCCTGCAGGCCGGGGTTGTTCAGAAGCATTTCCGCGCTGACCAGCCTTACGCAGACCGTAAAGAGATCCGCCGCCACCGCCAGGTCTTCCAGGGAAGGATAGGTGGGAGCGATCCGGATGTTGGTATCCAGAGGATCCTTGCCATAGGGCCATGTGGCGCCTGCCTTGGTCATCTTGACGCCGCATCTCTTGCAGGCGGAGACCACCTGCTTTGCGCAGCCGGGCAGGGTGTCGAAGCCGATGAAATATCCTCCGTTGGGCTTTGTCCAGGAGGCGATGTGCAGATGGCCCAGGTTCTTTTCCAGGGTCTGCTCCACCAGCTCGAACTTGGGACGCAGGATATAGGCGTGCTTGGTCATGTGGACCGTCAGGCCGTGGATGTCCTTGAAGAAACGGTAGTGGCGCAGCTGGTTGACCTTGTCGTGGCCGATGGTCTGGATCCGCATCTGCTCTCTGATATCTTCCAGGTTGTTGGGCGAGGAGGCCAGGGCGGCCACGCCGCTTCCGGGGAAGGTGATCTTGGAGGTGGAGGCGAACTTGTAGACCATGTCGGGGTTGCCTGCCCTCTTGCATTCCGCCAGGATCTCGATCAGGTGGTCCTGGTTCTCGTCGTAAAGGTGATGGACGCCGTAGGCGTTGTCCCAGAAGATACGGAAGTCCCTGGCTGCGGGCTTGAGACGGGCAAAGCGTCTGACCGTCAGATCGGAATAGGAATAGCCCTGGGGGTTGGAATACTTGGGAACGCACCAGATGCCCTTGATGGACTCGTCCTCGGACACCAGCTTTTCCACCATGTCCATGTCAGGGCCGGTGGGGGTCATGGGGACCGGGATCATCTCGATGCCGAAATACTCCGTGATGGCAAAGTGTCTGTCATAGCCGGGGGAAGGGCACAGGAATTTGACCTTGTCCAGCTTGCACCAGGGGGTGTTGCCCATGATGCCGTGGGTCATGGCCCTGGAGATGGTATCGTACATAACGTTCAGGGAAGAGTTTCCGTAGAGGATGATGTTGTCGGGATGGTTCTCCATCATGTCGGAGATGATCTCCTTGCACTCCGCAATGCCTTCCAGTACGCCGTAGTTGCGGCAGTCGGTCCCGTCTTCACAGTACATGTCGGAGCTGGAGGACAGTACGTCCATCATGGCCATGGAAAGATCCAGCTGCTCGCGGCAGGGCTTGCCGCGGCTCATGTCCAGATTCAGTTCCATCCTCTGGTACCTGCGGTACTCTCTCCGCATCTTTTCCTCTTCTGCCTTCAGTTCCTCACGCGTCATTACAAGGTATGATTTCAACGCTGCTTCCTCCTCGCTGCTATATTTGTATACACGAATACTCCGTCCTTCTTTTACGAAAGCATTATATACGCAGTCATTTTGGTATGCAAGAAAAATTCTGCAGAGAAACGCGTGAAATCGGCAAAGAAAGGCCTTTGGTCACCCGTTTCTGACAAAGGCTTCCTGCAGGGCGGGCACCGTCTGCATGAAAAAGGCCCCTACGCCCTCCGTCATGGAGTGGTCGGAAAGATCCCTGACGGGCAGCGCCTCCACCGCCCACTCTGCCCTGCTGCCGGCCAGGAAATAGATGCAGCCGTTGTCCAGGATGCTGACAAAGACCAGGGCGCAGAAGTCCAGCCTCTGTTCCTTTGTATAGGCCTCCAGTTCCTCCTGGATCCTTTCGGGGTCCTCTGTCATAAAGGACCTGTCGGGGATCAGGACCCGGGCCATGCGGACCCTGTACTCGCCGAAGTCGTAATACCTGGAATAGAGATCCAGCAGATCCTCCGCCGTCTTCCCCTCGATGTTCCAGCTGACGGAGAACATCTCCCTGGCAAAGTCCTCCAGGTCCACGTCCGCCAGGGCCGCAAGAATGTTGCAGGTCCGTCTGTCCCTGTCCGTGGTCAGAGGGCTCTGCAGGTTCAGGGTGCAGGAGAGGATCCCTCCCAGCATCAGGCCCGCCATGGCAGGCGGAATGGGCACGCTGTTTTCCCGGTACATGGTGGCCACGATGGTGGTGGTGGCGCCTACGGTCTCATTGCGCAGATGAATGGGGCCAGGGGTGGAGAAATCCCGGATCCTGTGGTGGTCGATCACCTCCAGGATCTCGGCCTTTTCCACGCTTTTGACCGACTGGGAGAACTCGTTGTGGTCCACCAGGATCAGCCTCCGGTTCCGGTAGTTCATGAGATGGTAGCGGGTGGCGTAGCCGGTGAGGCGCCTGTCCCCATTGACCACGGGGAAGGTCCTGAACCTGGTCCTGGAGCTCTTCTTTAAGGCGTCGTCCGCGAATTCGTAGCCGAAAAAGCTGGTGACGGAGGTCTGCATGATCATGGAGACGGGGGGCGCCAGGAAAATATAGCGGGAGGTATTGGTGGCCCCGTAGCCGGAGATGATCACCGGGCAGTGATGGGCCCTGGCCGCTTCCAGGACGTCGGAGTCGATCTTTTTAGCCCAGACCACGATCAGGAGCCCCGCTCCCTTTTCGATCAGCTGCTCCTGGACGCTTTCCTCGTTGCCCACGATGACGATCCGGTTCTTCACTTCATAGTGGCGCAGGCTCTTTTTGGTGGCGGCCGTCACGATGGATACCTGGCCGTTGAGCTCCATCATCGGATCGTCATAGACAATCACGCCGTTCACGGCCCTGGCGAAGAAGGAAGCCGGCGTTTCCTTTAAAAGAGAGGCGCTGGTCATGGTATCCGTAAGAGAGAGCCTGGAGATGTCCGACCTTGAGATCCAGCCCCGGATCTTCCAGTCCCCGTCCGTAACGGCCAGGGCTTCCCTGCCGTTCTCGTCCATGACCCGGACCGCCTCCAGAAGAGAGGTGTCCCCGGAGATGGAGATGGGGGAGTCCAGCTCGATCTGGTCCAGCCTTACCCTGGCGTCGTCCAGGGTCTCCGGGTCTTCAAAGCCGAACTTCTTTAAAAGGAAACGGGTCTCGGGATTCATCTGGCCCAGGACGGCCGGCTTTGCGTCAAAGCCCAGGGCCCTCTTGTAGGCAGCGTAGGCGATGGCGCTGGCTACGCAGTCCGTATCGGGCTGTCTGTGCCCTGTGACATAAATACTCTGATCGTACATAACATTTCTCCTTCTTTTTCACGCCCGGGGGCTTTTATGGGGAAGGCCCGGGGCCCTTTCCCGGGCCGGGTCCCTCTTTTCCCTCTGTCAGGGCCGGGATTTTTACTGCGGAGTTGTATCTGTATAAAAAAATGTATTATACTTAGGAGAAAAAATCAACGAATGTGCCTTTCTGTACACTGCACTGGATTGTATACAAATGAAAGGAGCAGGTATGGCGAAAAGCGCTTCTCCTGACGGCAGACGGACAGCCGTCATTATAAGGACCTCCGTCATCGGCATTCTTGCCAACGCGGCCCTGGCTGCCTTCAAGGCGGCCGTGGGTCTTA
>DETN01000099.1 GCA_002362155.1 Lachnospiraceae bacterium UBA3287
GTGGCCCTGGAGAGCAATGTGCCCGCCGAGGAACTGATCGAGATCGAACTGGATAACGATGAGCTCAAGATCGACGGTGATATGGCGGTCTGCTGGTCCACCAACCTGGATTTCACCGTGGAGAGATCCGCCAAGACCCTTCTGGGATCCGCCATCAACGGCGAAGGCCTGGTCAATGTCTACAGGGGAACGGGGCGGGTCCTGATGAGCCCTGTGGCCGTGACCCATTCCCTGACCGCGGCGGCGGCGCCCACCCCTTTGAAAGGACGGTAATTCAGCTTCCGGAGAAGCGGTTTTTAGTATGAAGTTAATGCGTTTTCCCGATAAAACGGGCCTGCAGCATTTGTTAAATCTTTGTGAAAACTCTTTTCTTTCGGGGAAAAAGTGCTATGATACCCCACGAAACCGAGAAAGGAGTTTTATGAACGACAATAAAACACTGATGCAGTATTTCGAGTGGTATCTTCCGGATGACGGTCTCTTCTGGAAAAGATGCTCGGCTCAGGCAGAGCGCCTGAAAGCAAGAGGTTTTGACATGGTCTGGCTTCCGCCGGCCTATAAGGGAACCTCCTCTGCCGATGTGGGATATGGCGTCTATGATCTGTATGACCTCGGTGAATTTGATCAGAAAGGAACGGTGCGTACCAAATACGGTACGGCACAGGAATATAAAGAAGCAGTCAGAGACATGCAGGATGCAGGCATAGAGGTCATAACGGACATCGTTCTGAACCACCGTACCGGTGCGGACAGAATGGAGTCTGTCTCTGCAATCCCCATCGCCTACGACAACAGAGAAAAAGAAATCGGAGAAGCCAGAGAAATCAAGGCCTGGACAGGCTTTGACTTCCCCGGAAGAAACGGCGTCTATTCCGATTTTAAATGGAACCATACACATTTCAACGGCACGGATCTGGACGCCTCTACGGGAGAACATCAGATTTTCCGTTTTGAGGACAAGGAATGGACATGGGAAACGGATCCCGAATTCGTCAATTTCGATTACCTGATGGGTGCCAATGTAGACATGAATAATCCGGAAGTCATTCAGGAGCTGAACCGGTGGGGCAGCTGGTATTACGACCAGGTCCACATGGACGGCCTGAGGCTGGATGCGGTCAAGCATATCGGTTTTGAATTTTACCGCAACTGGCTGAAAAACTTCCGTGCCCACGCAGGCAGGGATATCTTTGCCGTGGGCGAATACTGGAGCGCCGATCTGGAAAGGCTCCTCCACTATCTGGAGGTGACGGATCATTCCATGAGCCTTTTCGACGTGCCTCTTCACTACAACTTCTTCAACGCCTCCTCCGCAGGAGCGAACTATTCCATGAAGAACCTGGTGTCCGGCTGTCTGACCGACCATCTGCCGGACCAGTCCGTGACCTTCGTGGACAACCATGATACGGAGAACGGCCAGGCCCTCTACTCCTTTGTACAGGAGTGGTTCAAGCCTCTGGCCTATGCCGCGATCCTCCTTCGAAAGGACGGCCTCCCGGCTGTCTTCTACGGAGACTATTACGGGATCCCCGCTCACAACAAGCCGCCCATCTTCAACCTGGGCAAGATGGTCATGGTCCGCAAGCTCTATGCCTACGGGGAGCAGAAGGATTACTTTGACGACGACCACATCGTGGGATGGACCAGAAGCGGCGACGACGAGCATCCCGATTCCGGACTGGCGGTCCTGATGTCCAATGACACGGACGGCGCCAAAAAGATGGAAGTGGGCAAAAAGTTTGCAGGCATGACCTTCTATGATGTGACGGAGAAGTGCATCGAGCCGGTAGAGATCGATGAAGACGGCTTCGGCCTCTTTGGCACAGCCGGCGGCAACGTGGCAGTCTGGGTCACCAGAAATGCCTATGACAAGATCCGGATCGAGGTCTGATGCCCCGGATTCGGCTGTAAAAAACCGGTCCCCGAACAGGGACCGGATATGAGAGGTATATTGATTCTATTACCGGGACGGGCAGTTAAGGCTGCCCGTCCTTTTTTCGATTTTCTATCGTCAGACCATGCGGACGGCAGAAATGGTATATTCGTTGCCGATCAGCCCCAGCATAAAAAGAGGGTGGGCTTCGAAATCGAACTCTTCTATGGGGAAGACTTCCTTCTCCGGCGTATGGACATAGAGGCTGTGATGCAGATAGGTATTGAAGCCGGCGGAGGCAAAGGACTTTGAGGCCCGGACGGCCGCCTGGGCATGGTAGACGTCTGCCTTGGAGGGAGCCCTGTAGCCGGCGACGGCAGTGTCTTTAAAGGATACTTTTCCTTCCGCAATGTCTGCTTTCCCTTCCAGAATGATCTCGCATCCCATCAGGAGCCTTTTCTTGTCCCCGTTCTGGGGAAAGGCCAGAAATACGGTGCGGACAGAGCCTTCCTCAGGATCCGTATACTGATCGGATTTTCTGCGGAAGCCGATCCGCTCTCCGCCGAAGGAAAGGTCAAAGGAGAAGCCGCTGCCTGCCAGGAGGGAGGCAAAATCTTCGCCCTGGGATTCTATGTAGTAAGCAAGTCTTTCTTTGAATGTCATTTTAAATTCCTTTCTTTCGCCGCTCTTTTGCGGCGACACCTATCATAGCACATTTCCCCGGACCCTGGAAACAGAAAGCTTAAGGAACAGCAGGCGCTTATCTTTTTCCTGCTTCTGTTTACTTTTCTGCGGCCCTTTTTTTCCTGTACAGCGGCGGGCAAAGGCCTTCATTGTGAGGCCCTCCCTTTTGCAGTAAAATAAAAAAAGCAAATGTACATGGCGAAAGGAGGCTCCCTATGGCCGGGTGGACGCAGGAAAAAATCGATAAGCTGATCGCTTCCCAGAGAAAGTTCTTCAGGGAAGGAAAGACGCTGGATGTGGATTTCAGGATCCGGCAGCTGAAAAAACTGAAGAAAGCGGTTCAGGACCATGAAAAGGAGATCGCCGGGGCCCTTTACGCCGACCTTGGAAGATCTCCCACGGAAGCCTACCTTCTGGACACGGGGCCTGTTATTGCGGAGACCAATGAGATGATCCGGGGAGTGAAGAAATGGGCAAGGCCGGAGATCCATTACAGCGGCATGGCCTGCTTTCCCAGCATGGTCACCAGGGTCTTCAAGATGCCCTACGGAGTGACGCTGATCATTTCCCCCTTCAACTTTCCCTTTGTCCTGACCCTGGGGGTCCTGGCGGCCGCCATTGCAGGAGGCAATACGGCCGTGATCCGGACCAGCTCCAAATCTCCCCACAGCACGGCCCTGATCAGAAAGATCCTGGGAGAAATCTATCCGGAATATTATGTCGCCCTGGTGGAAGGCGGCCACGATACGGCGGAGCTTCTTCTGGAAAGGCGTTTTGACAAGATCTTCTATACCGGTTCTCCCCGGGTGGGAGCCCATGTGATGGAAAAGGCGGCACGAAATCTGACTCCGGTGGCTCTGGAGCTGGGCGGAGAGACCGGCAACTGGTGCATCGTCAGAAAGGACGCGGATATCCGGGATGCGGCCAGGAAGATCGCCTTTTTCAAGATCGCCAACAGCGGCCAGATCTGCATTAACATCAACCAGACAGCGGTGGCAGAGGAAGTGGCGGACAGCTTCCTGAAGGCCCTTAGGGAGGAGATGATCCGGCAGATCGGGGAGGAGCCCCTGCAGAATCCGGAATATCCCCGTCTGATCTCGAAAGAGGCTTATGATAAGTGCGCCGCCTGGGCGGATAGCTGCAGGGACAGGATCTATTGGGGCGGAAAGGGAGACCCGGAGACCCTGCGCTTTGAACCTACGGTGATCTATCCCGCAGACCCATGGGAAGCGGTCGCTTCCCAGGAGCTTTTTGCCCCCCTGCTTCCTGTGGTCCCCTACAGGGACTGTGAGATCGATGCCCTGCTGGATCTGATCGGGGAGAGAGAGCACGGCCTGTCTCTTTACCTTTTCACAAAGGATCTGAAATGGGCCCGGAAGGTTATGTCCTCCCAGCAGTACGGGGGAGGCTGCATCAATGAGGTCTGTCTCCACTTCATGGTAAAGGGAGTTCCTTTCGGCGGAGTGGGGCATTCCGGCATGGGAGCCTGCCACGGAAAATGGGGCTTTATGGAATTCACCCATCCCTCCACCGTCCTGACCGGGGCGTCCTTCGGAAACCTGCCTCTCAGGGAACATCCCTACGGAGGAGGAAGAGGGGATTGGAAGCTGCCCCTGCTGCGGCTTTTTGAGCGCTAGGAAGGAAAAGGCGCCGGAGCAGGGATCCGGAAAGCAGTTTTCACAAAACCGTTCCTGTATGTACGGACTGTTGTGAGGGGAGCCTTGGTATATTAAAATAAGAGTAAGGCGTTTGACTGTCATTTTTTTAAGGAGGGCGTTATGAAAAAGAGTATTTTCTGGGGAAGTATGGTACTGATCACAGCGCTTCTGGCAGGCTGTCAGGGGAACAGCGCCCAGGCAGAAGCGGGAAGACCTGCCAGGGAAGCAGCCGCAGCACAGGAGGCGGAAGAGACCGCTAAGGAACAGGCTCCCGAAGAGAAGCCTGAACCGGTGGATTCAGAGAGCCG
>DETN01000128.1 GCA_002362155.1 Lachnospiraceae bacterium UBA3287
CTTCGGATAAGATGGCCCAGTGTCTGCGCCTTATTCTTCCCATTTCAGCTGCCGTCATTTCCATATCCGAAACGACCCCTACGATCTGTATATCGCTTTTTTCATCATCTCCTTTCTTTGGCTTAGGCTGTCTGCAGGTACCATTTCTGATAAAATCATCCGGGTCCGGAGTAATATCTGTGTCGTTTTGATCCTTTATCTTAAGAATCCTTATCTGCTTGATGTACCCTGCACTCTTTATGAAAGGCCATTCTTTTGCCGTCTTTGAAACACACTCCTTTTTATTGCAGATCCTGTAATCACGGTATTCATATCTGTCCCGATTGCTCTCTGTAGTATATTCTCTGTCGTACTTTGATATAAAATCTTCATATACAGATTTGTATCGCTGGTCCTTCTCTTTTTTCTCTTTCTCAGCTTCCAGAAGTTCAAGCATGTTCACGATCTCTTTACGGGAATTCGGCTGGTTGTTTTTTACAAGCAGAACAAAGTGTCCTCCCTGTCCTACGATCTGCTCCATGATCTCGGTCTGAGTCCCGATTGCATCTATCGTAATGATGCTCTTTCTGATATCCAGGAGTTTAAGGAAGACCGGGATCCTGAAGATCTCATTCTCTTTGCTCTGTATAGGCATCTGCGAAAGTACGATCCCCGTTTCCGCGTCTACTGCATTCAGCAGCATAGGGGTAATTCCAGCCTGTACCCTGGATGCTCCTCCTCTCAGTGCCTTTCCGTCAATAGCAAGGTGTCTTCCCTTAGTATTGACCAGTTCACCGATCCATTCCATAAAAACATATGTAAAAAGTTCTTCATCGACAGCTGACAGCAGCCTTGACATCGTAGCAACAGATGCGATCCCGTTTTCCAGCTTCATGTATTTCCGGAGTACCTTTCTCTGTCGAACGCAATAACGGTAACATCTTCTTAGAGTAGTATGGCCTGTCAGATAACCAATGATGATGCATGTCAGAATCTCTGCTGCATCATCATGCTTTTTCCTGCGCCCACTCCTGGGATCTGGAATCTCATGCATGAATTTAAACAGAGACTGGACTGCATTGGCTGCAGCTATACACCCCCCAGAGTAATGCCAAGTTTTTCCAAAAGAGCTTTCTGTTCAGGCAGTATCCTTGATACCACTGTTTCAGGCTTCATCACTAAGAGGTAAATACTTTTGAGGATCTCAAGTTCCCTGAGTTCTGTCTTGTATTTCAGGAAGAAGCGTCTGGACAATGAAGCCTTCTGTGCCGCTATCTGATATTTGACGTCATCCGGTCCTTTGATCTTTCCACTTCTCCTGAGGTAAGATTCCTGAGATTCCTGGACAATTATGATGTTCAGTACATCCTCCCAGTCTTTACCAAGGGCTTTTTTCCAGTCCTCGGGGCAGAGCTGGATCATGGCATTCGAATACCCATACTCCCATACTTCTACATCTGTCAGCGAGACCTTCTTTTTGCCAGTTCTTATCACCCCCTCCGGCGTAATGATTCCTATATAGGTATCGACCGGCTGGGGGTATTTTTTTCCGGGCACCCTCTTAGATGTGCGCTTATAGAGATAGTAAGCATCCCCTTTTTTCTTTACGGTTGTACCCTGCGTGCGGTATTCCTGGACCCATTCAGGATATGTCAGTTCTGCTTTCGGCATATATACCTCCTTTCTGTATAGGTACCGTATACCTATACTCTTTAGTCTAGTATACCTATACCGAAGCAAAAAGTCGAGGCCTGAAGAAATTTGTATAATTTCTTCAGACCTCGATAAAATCAGGACTTTACCAATATTTACTTTTCACTCATGAAACAACCCTGTCATCCTCCGCATAGTCCGCATCCGCTGACCGGGCCGCGCTCATATCCATGTCCAGGGCGGAGGTATAGTCCATACCGATCTGCTTCTGGCGGGTCTGCTCTCTTATGATCAGCATGAATTCCTCGCCGGTAATGGTCTCCTTTTTATAGAGATACTCTGCCAGAGCGTCCATGATCCGTTTATTGTCGATCAGGATCTGTCTTGCCTTTTCATGCTGGCTGCGGACCAGCTCGATGACCTTTTTGTCGATCAGGGCCGCCGTCTCGGAGGAGCAGGCCAGAGAGGTGTCTCCTCCCAGGTACTGGTTATTGACGGTCTCCAGGGCCACCATGCCGAACTCGTCGCTCATGCCGTAGCGGGTGATCATGGCTCTGGCCATGCGGGTCGCCTTTTCGATATCGTTGGAAGCGCCCGTGGTAACGGAGCCGAATTCCACTTCCTCCGCTGCCCTGCCGCCGCAGAGGGTGGCGATCTGGTTCTCCATCTCCGTCTTGCTCATCAGATAATGGTTGCCCTCTTCCTCCACCTGCATGGTATAGCCCAGGGCGCCGGAGGTACGGGGAATGATGGTGATCTTCTGTACGGGGGCGGAGTTGGTCTGCATGGCCGCCACCAGGGCATGGCCGATCTCATGATAGGACACGATCAGCTTTTCCTTGTCGGAAAGGATGGCGTTCTTTTTCTGGTAGCCTGCGATGACCACCTCGATGCTCTCCTCCATGTCCTCCTGGGTGGCAAATTTCCTGCCGGCCCGGACGGCCCTGAGGGCTGCCTCGTTGACAATGTTTGCCAGCTCTGCGCCGGAAGCGCCTGCCGCCATGCGGGCCACCTTGTCAAAATCCACGTCCTCTGCCACTTTGATCTTTCTGGCATGGACCTTCAGAATATCGATACGTCCTTTAAGGTCGGGAAGCTCCACGGGCACACGGCGGTCGAAACGGCCGGGTCTCGTCAGAGCAGGGTCCAGGGCTTCGGGACGGTTGGTGGCTGCAAGAATGACGACGCCCAGGTTCTCTTCGAACCCGTCCATCTCGGTCAGCAGCTGGTTCAGGGTCTGTTCTCTTTCGTCATTGCCGCCGAAGCTGCCGCCGTCACGCTTTTTGCCGATGGCGTCGATCTCGTCGATAAAAACGATGCAGGGAGCCTTCTCCTTGGCCTGGCTGAAGAGGTCACGGACCTTGGAGGCGCCCATGCCTACGAACATTTCCACAAATTCGGAACCGGACATGGAGAAGAAGGGAACGTTGGCCTCGCCTGCCACAGCCTTGGCCAGCATGGTCTTGCCGGTTCCGGGAGGGCCCACCAGCAGGATGCCCTTGGGCATGGTGGCGCCGATCTCCCTGTATTTGCCGGGATCGTGCAGATATTCCACGATCTCCTGGAGATTTTCCTTGGCCTCCTCTTCACCGGCCACGTCCTGAAAGCGGATGCCGTCGGAGGATTTGACATAGACCTTGGCATTGGACTTGCCCAGGCCGAAGCTCATGGAACCTGCGCCTCCGCCCATCCGGTCCATCATCATCTTGCTGACCCGGCTCCAGAGGAAGTAGAAGATGCCCAGGGGCAGGACCCAGTTAAGGAAGATGGCCATCAGAGGCGACGCCTCCTCCACGATCTCGCTGGAGAACTTAATGCCCGCATCGTGCAGACGCTGGGTAAGGGCGCTGTCGTCCATCGGGCCGGTCCTGTAGATATGGTCCTCTCCGTCGGTAAAGTAAATGGCGTTGGATTCGATTTGAACCTCTTTGATCTTTCCTTCTTCCGTCATGGTCATGAAGGTGCCGTAGTCCACAGTCTCCACCTTGGCGGTTTCGATGCTGGGCAGGACGATCAGGTTCAGGATCAGGATCACGGCCGCTGCCGCGATCCAGTAATAAATAAGCTGTTTTCTGGGTGTTTTTACCTCTTTCATGCTAAGTACTCCTGTATCTGAATGATTGCTTCATAAAATAACAGTTACGATATAATTTATATCGTAACTGTTATACAACAACTATATCAGCCTCCGGAGAGGATTGTGTGAACGTTGTGTGAAAGAAAAAGGAAAGATCTATAAACTGATCCGTCCCTCCCGGCGTACGGACTTCTCGAATTCCTTTGCCAGGGTATAGAAGAGCATCTCATTCTCCACCGGTTTTTTCAGGGCCGCGTCCATGCCGGCCTGCAGGCACTTCTCGTCGGTATCCTCCGAAGCGTCTGCCGTCAGCGCTATGATGGGCACGGTCAGGGCGTCCTCCACCTTCAGCCTGCGGATATCCCGGGCCGCCTCGATCCCGTTCTTGCCCGGCATCATGACGTCCATGAGGATGGCCTGATAGTAGTAGGCCCCCTTCCTCTGGAACATGTCGATGGCGTCCTGGCCGTCGATGGCCCGCTCGGAATGAATCCCCTTGGTCTCCAGGATCTTGACGATGACCTCCGCATTGATGTTGTTGTCCTCGGCGATCAGGACCGTCTTTCCGTAAAGGACCCTGTCCTCATAGGAGGTCAGGCCGCTGCCCTGTATGCGGATCTGCTCTTCCGTGGCCAGGTCATAGGTCAGCCTGACCGTAAAGGTGGTTCCGATCCCCGGCGTGGACCGGCAGTTGATGGTGCCGCCCAAAAGGTCCACCAGGTTCTTGCAGATATAAAGGCCCAGGCCCGTTCCGTCGTGCATGCCCAGGGCGTCCTTGGCTTCCTGCTCGAAGGGCAGGAACATGCGGTTCTGGAAGGCCTCGCTGATGCCGGGGCCGTTGTCCTGAACAGTATAGACATGGATGGCCCTGCTGCCCTCGTAGGTCACGTCGGTCCCCAGGAGCACATCGCCGCCGGCGGGCGTGAACTTGATGGCGTTGGAGAGAAGGTTCAGAAGGATCCTCTCCACGTGCTCCACGTCCATCATGACGAAGCGGTTCTTGGAGCCCTGGATCCGGGTCCGGAAATGGATGCCCGCGCCGCCGGCCCGATCCTCCAGAATGTTGGAGATATCCTGCAGGATCTTCTCCTCCCGGACAGCCGCGGCCACCGTGACCACCTTGCCGGCGTTGATCCGGCTGGTCTCCAGGATCTCGTCGATCATGCCCATCAGATAGCGGTTGGAGGCCTGGATCTTCTCCAGGTTGTCCCTGGCCTCGGAAGGAAGGCCGGGCAGCTCCAGGGTCAGATCCGTCAGACCGGTGATGGCGGTCATGGGGGTCCGCATATCGTGGCTCATATGAGACAGGAAGCGTTCCTTTTCCTGGCCCTGGCGCACCGCATCCCGCAGGGCCCTGGCCATTTCGTCGATCTGCTTTCTGTCGCCGATCTGCTTGGTGGTATCCACAAAGGTCAGGACCAGTCCCCTGACCGGGCCCCTGACCTCATTCTCCTCCGGAACGGGGCTGCCCTTGATGCCCTGCAGGACCCGGTAGGGAGCGATGCGGAAGAGGTAGGTCTTGCCGCTGACGGAGGCGCAGTGCTGCTCGATGGGCATGGATGTGGACAGGACCTTTCTGCACAGATCGATCAGGTCGATGGTAGCGAAGTTATAGGCGATAAAGCGCAGGGATCTGCCCACGTCCTGCTCCACCACGTTGAATTCCTTGGAAATGTAATCGGTATAGCGGCGGATGTTCAGCTCTCTGTCCACCATCAGGATGCCCACCAGGGTTATGGACAGGAAGTTGGCCATGTCGCTGTTGAGCTCTGTCAGTTCTCCCACCTTGGCCTGGTATTCGGAGTTGACGGTATAGAGTTCCTCGTTTACCGACTGCAGCTCTTCGTTGGAGCTCTGCAGCTCCTCGTTGGCCGTCAGCAGCTCTTCGTTTGCTGCCTGCAGCTCCGCGTTCACCGCTTCCAACTCCGTGACCGTCTTCTTCAGATCGTCCTGGGTGATGTGCAGCTCCTTTTCCAGATCCGTGATCCGCTGGGCGGCGGCCGTATCGATCCGGAAATGCTCCATATCCGCCTTGCCGTCCTGCCCGGCCTGTTCCTGTCCGCGGACAAAGACCAGAGCCGTTACGCCGGTGGTCTCTCCCAGCTTGTTGCGGATGGGCAGGGCATACATGGAGATGCATTCCACCCGGCCGTCGATGGTCACCGGGATCTGGTCGTAGGAGACTTTGTCGTTGGCCTCCCTGGATTCCTTGAGGGCTTTGGAGATGGCGATCTTAAGGTCCGTCCGGATCAGGGCGAAGATGTCCAGGGTAACGCTGCCTACGGGTATGGTGATGAACCTGCTGCAGTCCCCGTAGGAATGGATCAGCTCGTTCTTGTCGTCCACCAGGACGGACGCAGGAAGCAGCGTCTCCAGGACCTTGGTGTCCAGCTCGGAGGAGGAGTATTTGACGTCTCCAAAATCCTCCCTGGGCACCGGGTTCACCGGTTCCATGTGATTCTCCACGTTGTTCATCAGGTAGGTGATCCGCTCGTGGTTGGGGGCCTTGCCTGCGATGTTGTGGATGAAGATCTTCTCGTTAGGACAGAAGGTGCGGAAGACGTCGTCATAGTCCCCCACGGATTCGGACCGGCCCAGGAAAAGGAAGCCCCTGTCCTTGAGGGCCATGTTGAAGATGGCAAAGAGGTTCCTCTGGAGCACGTTCTGGAAATAGATCAGAAGGTTGCGGCAGCAGATCAGGTCCAGTCTCCCGAAAGGGGGATCCTGGAAAACATTGTGCTGGGCAAAAACGATCATCTTGCGGATGTTGTGGTTGACATAGTAGCGGTTGCCCTTGCGGGTAAAGTTCCGGCTCAGACGGAAAACGCTGACATCCTCGATGATGTTGTCGCCATAGGCCCCCCTGCCGGCTATGGAGATGGACTCCGCGTCCAGGTCGGTGGCGAAGATCTTCACGTCCCGCCTCAGGCCCAGCTCCTCCTGGACCTCGTCGAAAAGGATGGCTACGGAATAGGCTTCCTCGCCGGTGGAGCAGCCTGCCACCCAGACCCGGATCTGATCGGCAGGCTTGGCCTTTTTAATCAGATCCGTAATGACCTGGTCCTTGAGGACATCAAAATAATCCGGGTCACGGAAGAAGCTGGTCACGCCGATCAGCACCTCCTTGCCCAGGAGCCTGGATTCCTCGGGGTTGTTGCTCAGGTAGTTGACATACTCCCGCAGGTTCCGGTTATGGGTGATCACGATGCGGCGCTCGATCCGGCGCAGGATCGTGGTCTTCTTATAATAGGTATAGTTGACCCCTGTCACATCCTTGAGAATGGAAAAGACCTGGCCCAGCAGGTCCGTATCAGACATCTGCAGTCTGCCGCTGGAATCCATCATGGAAGCAGAGATATGGGCCATTTCACGGGCGATGGAATCGGGATTCAGGATCAGGTCCACAAAGCCGGTGGCAATGGCATTCCTGGGCATGCCGTCGAACTTGGCGCTTTCGGGCGACTGCACGATAATGACGCCGTTCTGTTCCTTGATGGAACGGATGCCGTTGGTCCCGTCGGACCCGGTGCCGGAAAGGATCACGGCAACGGAACGGTTCTCGAAGGACCTGGCCAGGGACCGGAAGAATATATCGATGGGATGATTGATCTGCTGATGATTGTATTCCCGCAGCTTTAAAACATCCGCTTCGATCTCCAGGTTGTATTTGGGCGGGATCATATAGATATGGTTCCGTTTTACCTGCATGCCGTCCCTTGCTTCCAGCACAGGCATGGATGTATACTTGCCCAGTATATCCGTCAGCATGCTCTTGTGGGCGGGAGACAGATGCTGGACGATGACAAAACTCATCCCCGTATCTCCCGGAAGGAAGGTCAGAAGCTGCTGCAGTGCTTCCAGTCCGCCCGCCGAAGCACCGATGCCGACAACGCAGCTGGGATGAAGATCCAGCGAAATATTTGTGTATTCTCCATCATAATTCATTGACATTCCACCTCCTTTTTTATGATATGACGGATTATATCGGTTGGCAATTGGTTTTTTGTAATGTTTCCGTTATCCATTTCCGGTGAAGGAGCCCCGGTCCTCCCGGCTTTCTACTTCCGTAAAAAAGCAGTACAAAAGCTTGCATTTGGATAGTATAATCTATATATTACAGTTACTCTGAGAAAGTGAGATTTATAACATATGATACCTTTCAACGTACCTCCCTTTACAGGAAAAGAACTGGCCTATGTAAAACAGGCTGTGGACAATCATAAAATATGCGGCGACGGCCCTTTTACCAAAAAGTGCCACGCCTGGATCAAAGACCGCTTCGGCGCTCCCGGGGCCCTTCTGACCACTTCCGGCACCACCGCCCTTGAGATGGCGACCATCCTGTCCGGTCTGCAGAAGGGGGATGAAGTCATCCTTCCCAGCTTTACCTTTTCCAGCACGGCCACGGCCGTTGTCCTGACCGGGGCCACGCCTGTCTTTTCGGATATCCGTCCGGATACCATGAACCTGGACGAAAGCAGGATCGAGGACGCCATTACCGATAAAACGAAAGCCATCATGGCCGTCCATTACGCCGGCGTTGCCTGCGATATGGATCCCATCCTGGACATTGCCGCCCGTCACGGCCTGAAAGTCATTGAAGATGCCGCCCAGGGCGTCATGAGCACCTATAAGGGCCGGGCTCTGGGGACCATCGGTGATTTCGGCTGCTTTTCCTTCCACGAGACCAAGAACTACTCCATGGGAGAAGGCGGCGCTCTTCTGATCAAAGATCCCGAAAACATCGAAAAAGCGGAGATCCTCCGGGAAAAGGGGACCAACCGGTCCGTCTTCCTCCGGGGCCAGGTGGATAAATATACCTGGGTCGACTACGGCTCCTCCTACCTTCCCAGCGACATGAACGCGGCCTATCTCTGGGCCCAGCTGGAAATGGCGGACCAGATCAACGAGAACCGGCTCGCCACCTGGAATTACTATCACGAAAGCTTTAAGGACCTGGCGAAGGAAGGCCGGCTCGTCCTTCCCACCATTCCGGAAAACTGCGTCCACAACGCCCATATGTACTATGTGAAGCTGAAGGACCTGGAAGAGAGGACCGCCTTTATTTCCTACCTGAAATCCCGCGGCATCCTCAGCGTCTTCCACTATGTTCCCCTTCACTCGGCACCTGCCGGACTGCGCTTCGGCCGTTTCCACGGAGAGGACCGCTATACCACCTCCGAATCCAACAGACTGGCCCGCCTTCCCCTCTACTACAACATGGACAGGAAGGATACGGACGCCGTCATCGAAGCGGTGCACGATTTCTTCAGGCAGTAACTTCATACAGGAAAAGATCGATTTATGAGTAAAAGAAAACTGATCAGCTTTGTGATCCCCTGCTACGCCTCCGAAGGCTCTGTGGCTCTGGTCATCGACGAGATCCGCAGTGTGGTAAGGCAGAGGCAGGACACCTACGATTACCAGATCATTGCCGTCAACGACTCCTCCCCCGACCATGTGATGGACGTGCTCCGCCGCTGCGCCGCGGAAGACCCCAGGGTCATCGCCATAGATCTGGCCAAGAACGGAGGCCGCCACAACGCCCTCATGTGCGGTTGCCATTTCGCCCAGGGCGACTACGTGGTATTTATCGACGACGACCAGCAGTGCCCCTGCGACAGGTTCTGGGACCTGCTGGCCCCTCTGGAAACGGGCGGCTACGATGTGGCCATCGCCAGATATCCCCAGAAAAAACAGTCGGCCTTCAAGAATTTCGGTTCCAGAGTCAACGATCTGGCCGCCAACTGGCTGCTGGGCAAGAGCAAGGACCTGAAATTCTCCAACTTCTCCGTTATGAAGAAGTTCGTCCGGGACGAGGTCATCAAATATACCAACCCCTATCCCTACCTGTCCGGCCTCATGATCCGCTCCACCGGCAAGGTCTGCAACGTGGAAATGGAGGAAAGAGAGAGGCAGATCGGCGTAGGCCACTACAACTTCCGCAAGTCCTTTGCCCTGTGGATGAACAGCTTTACCGCCTTTTCCGTAAAGCCCCTGCGCCTTGCCACCTCCTGCGGCATGCTCTGCGCCTTCTTCGGCATCCTTCTGATGCTCTATACCATCATCCATAAGCTTATGGTCCCCACCGTGGCCGTGGGCTACAGCTCCACCATGGCGGTCCTGCTCTTTATGGGCGGCATGATCATGTTCATGCTGGGCCTGATCGGAGAATATATAGGGAGGATCTATATCTCCCTCAACAACTCTCCCCAGTTCGTGGTGCGGGAGGTCATAAACAGATCCCAGGACCCTGAAGAATAGAGAGGCAGGGCGTATCTCCCGTCCTTCCGGCGGGCCTTATGAAAAGCATAAAGGCATCAAAAAAGCATCGGCGCCGCCGATGCTTTTTTAATGCCTGATGCCGGGCCTTTAATGATAGACCACGATCTTGGTATTGGCCGGGATGTTGTCATAGATCCACTTGGCTTCCTCCAGCCGCATGCGGATGCAGCCGTGGGATACGCCGCAGTCCAGTCTTCCGTCCGTGATGGTGGTGGGAGAACTGTTCTGGGTATACAGGACCGAGTGGAAAAGGTAGTTGCCGCTGTACTGGGTGGCGTACCAGCACCTGTCAGAGCCGGAGTTGAAGTACAGAAGCTTGATGCCCCTGTAAAAGACGCCTTCCCTGGTGGGCATGTTGGGAGCGCCCGTCGCCACGGTATAATACTTGACCTTCTGCCACTTTCCGTAGCTGCCCTTGTACACGCCTACCCTGTGGGTGCTTGTGTTGGCCAGGACCAGATAGCCGGTGGGGCTGGAGTATCCCTGGGCCTTGCTGATCATAGCCTTCTCAGCCTCGCTCATGGGAGGGGTCGTAACGATCATCTTCCCGTCCTTGCCGATCTTTTTGCCGTCAATGGTGGTGTCCTTGGCCATTTCTCCCAGGGAGTGCTTTTTGGTCTCCTTCTCGTAGAAGTAATACCTGGCCCCGCCGATGGTCTTCCAGCCGGTGCTCAAAACGCCCCCTGCGTCAAAATAGAAGCGGGCTGCGCCCAGGGTCTTCCAGCCTGTCATGGCGGCGCCGGTCTTTAAGTTGAAGCGGTACCACTTCTTCTGGATCTTCTTCCAGCCCGTCTGCATGACGCCCTTTTTGCTGAAATAATACTTCTTCCCCTTCAGGGTCTTCCAGCCGGTGACCATCTTTCCGTCCTTCTCGAAGTAATATTTCTTTTCATCGATGGTCTTCCAGCCGGTCTGGAGAACGCCCTTTTTATTGAAGTAATAGGTCTTTCCCGACAGAGTTTTCCAGCCGGTGACCATCTTTCCGCCGCTCTTGCGGAAGTAATACTTCTTTCCGTCGATGGTCCGCCAGCCGGTGGCCATTTTTCCCTTTTTATAAAAATAGTAGGTCCCGTCTGCCGTTTCGACCCAGCCCTTCTTTTTGGCTGCGTCCGTTATGCCGGCCTCCTGGGTCTGGGTGTCTTCCTTCCCGGCTTCCGCCGCCAGAACGCCTGCGGGCGTCTGAAGGAGAAGGGCCAGGGCCATAAGGATCAACAGGAGCTTTTTAGTGAAATTTCTTTTTCTTTCCATCAGGACCTCGCTGCTTCCATCAGTTTTGCCTTAAGCTGCTTCTCGATCTGGGCCAGTTCCGCTTCCGCGGCTCTGCGCTTCTCCTTGCCGTCCTTCTGGATGGTCAGGACTTCGTCCATGGTGGTGATCAGCATCTCGTTGGTGTGGCGGATGGTATCGATATCCACGATGCCCCGCTCAGATTCCTTGGCGGCTTCGATGGTGGCCATCTTAAGCTGCTCCGCATTCTTTTTCAGAAGGGCGTTGGTGGCATCGGAGACCTCTCTCTGGGCCTTGGCAGCGTCGTTGGCGTGCTGGACACCGATGGCGATGACCATCTGGTTCTTCCAGAGGGGAATGGTATTGACGATGGTGGACTGGATCTTTTCTGCCATGACCGCGTCGGCGTCCTGGAGCATGCGGATCTGGGGGCCTGTCTGCAGGGCAATGGTCCTGGACAGCTGCAGATCATAGAGCTTTTTCTCGAAGCGGTCGCACATGGTGGCAAAGTCCTTGGCCGCCTGGGCGTCCTCGGCAAGGCCGGACCGGTTTGCCTTCTGCTGCAGCTCCACCAGCTCGGTCTCTCTGAGGAGTTTGAGCTTCTTCTTGCCGGCCAGGATATACATGGACAGCTCCTTGAAGTAGTTGAGGTTCAGGTTGTACATCTGCTCCAGACCTGCCACGTCCTTCATCAGAGTCCTCTGGTGCTCCTCCAGCTTGTTGGAGACGGCTTCCACGTTCTTTTCCACGGAATCATATTTGATCTTCATGTTCTGAAGCCGGTTGCTGCCCTTTTTGAAAAGGCCCAGGAATCCCTTGTCCTCTTCCGTGATATCGAAGTTCTTCAGGTCGGCTACCAGGTCGGAGATCATGCTTCCCACTTCGCCCAGATCCTTGGTCTTGACGGAATCCAGGGTCTTTTCGGAGAACTCCGCCAGCTTCTTCTGAGTGCCCACACCATAGTTCATTACGCCGGTGGCGTTGGCAATGTCGATCTTCTTTACGAAGTCGTCCACCATCTTCAGTTCCTCCGGGGTCAGGACATTCTCTTCGGGCTCCGCCTCTTCCTTTACAGGGGCGGGCGCTGCCTGGACCTGGGCCTGGGCTTCGGGTTCCGGTTCCCCGAAGGACAGGGAGGGAGCCTGCATCTGCATACCTTCAAATTCTTCGAATCCGTTCAGTTTCTCTTCCATTTCAATAACCTCTCCGTACAATCTGTCTGTTTAAAAATAACTCTTCAGGATCATTTATGGGTCAGAACACCAGCTGCTGCACCTGGCCTTCCTCTTCCTTCTTTTCTTCCTTTTCCTCCGGCTTTCCGCCGGCTCTCAGCTCCCGCTCGGTCAGGCCGTCCTGGTCCAGCATGGACTTCATGACGGATATATCCGAGGAAATGTCCCAGGCCATATCCTGGAACATGGAATCCAGCAGGTTTTCGAAGGCCTTGTTGATGGTATCCAGGGCGCTTTCGATCTCCCGCTTGGTGGTCCTTACATTTTCGCCGGGCTCATCCTGCCTGTCCAGCTCTATGTAGGCGTCCAGGAGCTTCGTGGTGGTGGGCAGGTAGTAGTTCATCAGCTTCCTGAGCCTGGGGGCCGTTTCGGGCTTGGCCTGGACCTGCTTGAAGATCCGGTTCATGATGCTTTCCAGGGCGGCCAGCTTGGAGGACATGGCCTCGTCGGCTATATCGTCGTTGGCCTGGCGGATCTTTTCCTTGTAACGGTTGCCTTCCTCGATGATCCTGCGGACGCTGCCGTCCACGCCGGCGTACTTCTGCTCTTCCTCCCGCTCCTGCTCTTGGCGGGACCGGAGGGCGCCCGCATACAGGTCGTACATGTTCTGGGTGAGCATGACGGTGGTCCGCTCCGAGTCATACCACACTTTGGGGAGCATGTCATATTTTGCCATCTGGTCCAGATCGTGCAGGACCTCGATCCGGGCTCTTCCCGCCTGGGCGGCCAGCTTGCCGATATCGTAGTACTCGGCAGACCCGATGATCTTTCCATATTCAAAGTAGCGCTTTGCCAGCTTCTGCTGCTGAATGCCGCTTCTAAGAAGCAGGCCTCCCGCTATGACCAGGGTCAGGCCCAGAAGAGAGGCGGGCAGACTGGAAAAGACCGCTGCCAGGATCAGGGGGATCGCGCCTACGGCAATGCCCAGGATGCCCAGGACCTGGCGGGTCACGCCGTAGAGCCGGCTGATCTTCCGCTTCATGAAGGGATAGACCTCCCTTTTGGGCCGGGCGGCCGAAGAGGCTCTCTGGTAGGCGCCGCTGGCGCTCCTTACGTCTCCGTAACCGCTGCCGGAAGTCTTCCTGGCTCTCTGGGCATTGGCTCCGTATGTCTCTGCCTTTATATCGTTTATAAAATCGTCCACCGCTTCCGAAATGGCGGGGGAAACGCCGCTGAAGTCGTTGGTATTCAGGGCATCTGTCACTGCATCCAGCACATCGGATCCCGCACTCGACGGATCCTCGAACAGATCGCTCATGGCCATGGATCATTACCTCCTGACAGTCTTATGCATATTCGGATTTATTTTAGCGTACTTATATGGAAAATACAACGAATTGAAAGACAGGTTCTGTTAAAACAGGGCCGGGCGGCCGATGCAGAAAGAGCGGGGAGGAGCACACCTTAAGGCCCTGATCGAGGTAGGGAAGGCCATCACTGACCTCCCCCCTCACAGATTCCGTGCATGCCCAATTCGAGCACACGGCTCCTCCAGTAACCATTCGTCATGATAGTGGTATATATCTACCCTAAAGTATGCTTTTGGGACCTTGTATTTCTCAATGACCATTAGGAATTCTTCCCAGGTGTACGACTTACGTTGACTTCTCCGGTTCAGCCACTTAAACATCAGTTTGATGACGTTGAACCGAAATGCGCTGGTACAGTACTCATTGCAGGTCACGCAGTAGTAATTGAAATAACCATTCAAGACACGACATATATGCTTGATGTATTCTTCGAGCCCCATAGTCCTGTTGGCTTTCAGCCATTCACTT
>DETN01000211.1 GCA_002362155.1 Lachnospiraceae bacterium UBA3287
ATCGCCACCAGTGTCTACACGGTGCTGGACAAGATCCTGATCGGACTTCTGACCGGAAACGAGGCGCAGAACGGCTTTTATGAGCAGACCACGGAAATGGTCAACATGATGAAGGCCCTGACCTTTACCTCCCTCAACAACGTTCTGGGCGCCAGGATCTCCTATCTTTTCGAAAACAAAAAGTATGAGGAGATCAGGGAGAGGATCCGCCTTTCCGTCAACTACATCCTCTACCTGGGACTGGGCATGTGCTTCGGACTCATGGCCGTGTCCCCCCGCTTCGTTCCCTGGTTCTACGGACCGGGCTACGACGAAGTGGCCGTCATGCTCCGGCTCATGAGCCCCATCGTGGTGGTCATCGGCGTAAGCAACTGCCTGGGGTCACAGTACTACACCCCTTCGGGAAAACGGAAGCTGTCCGCCAAGTTCATCATTGCCGGCGCCTGTGCCAATCTGGTCATGAACCTGATCCTGATCCCCAGACTGATGGGCAACGGCGCCATCATAGCGTCTCTGGCGGCAGAGCTTCTGATCACAGTGCTTTACCTGCGCCACTGCGACGGATACCTTACGGTATCCCAGCTCTGGCAGGACGGATGGAAAAAGCTCCTGGCCGGCCTTGTCATGCTCGCCTGCATCCTTCTGATCGACCCCGCGATCGCCTCCGACAAATGGGCGGTCCTGATCGAGGTGCCTCTGGGCGTTCTGATCTACTTTGCCGTGACATGGCTTTTGAAAGACCGTTTCCTCATGGACTTTATCCTCGGAAGAATGCTGAAGGGGATTATCGGTAAACTGAAACACAGATAAGGAGGAATCTCATGAAAAGTAAAAATCTGTGCATGTTTCTGTGCCTGGTCATGACGGCCGGAATCTGCCTGTCCCCCCTTTCCTCGGCAGCCGCAGAGCAGGAAGACCAGTCGGTGGAGGCCGCCCTGGCGGAGGGCTTTGCCCTGGACGAAACCGTGACGGATTCGGGAATGCTGATGCTGGAGCCCGCCGAAGGGGAGAATGCAGGCGGCGAAGCCGGCTCCTACCAGGCAGACGCCTATGTCTATGCCGATTACTCCTATATCGACCGTATGGACCAGACTTACTGCTATTACTACAACCATATGTCCGACCGCCAGCAGGGCGTTTATGCGGCTTTCCTGCATGCCTCCCAGGATCCCCTGGACCTTACGGTATTCCATTTCGCCGACAAGTTCGGCAAGGGCTATACCATGACCAGCGAGGAGGTCACGGACACCTATCAGGGCTTCCTTTTCGATCATCCCGAATGCTGGTGGATGGGCCTGAGGTATCTCTTCTCCAGGACCAGGAACGAGAACGGAGAGTTCGACAACGATTATGTAACGGGCGTCCGACTCTATCAGGCCTACAGCTCCAGAGAGGACTGGAAAAAGGATACAGCTGCAGTGGAAGACGCGGCGGACGGATATATGGCTGCCGTGGACAGTGATGCTCCCGCAGCTGTCATTGCCCTGGAGCTGCATGACAGACTGATCGATCAGGTCGTCTACGACAATACGGCAGACAAGTACAGCAGGAGCCACAATGCGGCCGGCGCTCTTTTATCCGGGTCCGCTGTCTGCGACGGCTATTCCCTGGCCTATAAATATCTGCTCCGCAAAGCCGGCATCAACTGCACGGTGATCCCCGGAGAAGTGAAGACAGGCAAGCATGCCTGGACCACCGTCTTTCTGGACGGGGAATGGTACGAGACCGACCCTACCTGGAACGATCAGAGAAAATATGCCGAGCAGCATCTTTACTACAATCTGACCACCGATGAGATCAGCGGAGACGTGGACAGCGAAGTAAAGCACGTCAGAGAATTCGAGGGCTTTACCTCGGAGCTTCCCGTTGCCAATGGAACGCATTACACCTTTGACTACATGAAAGAGGGACTGAGCCTGGAAGAGAAGCGGTCCACCTATACCTACATGGACAATACCAACCTGAGGAACGATCTGAGCCTTGTCCTGGACGGAAAGGAAACAGACGACGAATGGACCATCAGGGCGGTGGATCTGGAAGGAGAGGAGATCGGCCCCTACGTCTGGAAGCTGAAGGTCTTTGTTCCGGACGGACTGACCCTGTCACAGGCCTGGACAGCCGGCACCGGCAGCTTTAAGGTGAAAAAAGACGGCAGCAGCCAGGAGTCCTATACCATTGAAGCATCGGTGATCTATGACAACGGTCTCACCGCAGAGCCTTCACTGACCGTCACCCCCGAGGAAGCACCTCCTGTTCCTGCAGAAAAGGGAACCCTGGTCAAAAAGGGAAAAGCCACCTACTGCATGACGGAGAACGGAGACTATCTGACCGGCTTCCAGGAAATAGAGGGAGAGCTCTATTATTTCGATCCCTCCACGAAAAAAATGGCCACCGGCTGGAATACCATCGACGGAAAGAAGTATTACATGAAGACCTCCGACGGCGTCATGCGAAGGGGCATGCGCAAGGTATCGGGCGTCTATTACTTCTTCAATCTGGAGACCGGCGCCATGGAGACGGGCTATCAGGAGTACAAGGGCCACACCTACTACTTCCTTCCAAAGACCGGTGAAAGGGCCACGGGGTGGCAGAAGATCGACGGCGGAAAGGCCTATTTCGGCGACAACGGACGCATGTATATAGGGATCTGCAAGGTGGGCGACTACAGCTATTTCTTTGATCCGGTCACAGGCCTTCGCGCCATCGGCTTTACCCAGGTGGGCAAGGAGACCTACTACATGAACAAGTACGGCCGCATCCAGTACGGCCTCAAGACCATAGACGGGTTCAGATACTATTTTGATTCCAAAGGAGTCATGCAGACGGGCTGGCAGGAGATCGGCGGCAGGAAATACTACTTCTATAAGAAGGGAGACCGCAAAGGCCGGGCTGCCACAGGCACGGCCAGGATCGGCAGTACCTGGTATACCTTCAGCGAAAAAGGCGTCTTCAGAAAGAAAGGAAAATAAGAGATGAGTACAGCAGACCGATATGCGTATGATGAAAAAAATTACATCAGAGAAGTCAGTCTCCTGGATCTGTGCCGTGAGATCGTAAAGAAGTGGCTGATCATTTTGATCGCAGCCCTGGTCCTGGCAGTTCTGGCAGCGGGCTACAGCGTCCTCAAGAACAAGAGAAGGCAGTCCTCCATGGACCAGGCCTATGCCAAGTATGAGGAGGCCATGGTCACTTACAATACCCAGCTGGAGACCCTTCAGAAGCAGCTGCGGATCAACCAGGCCCAGGTAGACAATTCCAATATCTATGCGGAGAAATCCGTGCTGATGAATCTGGATCCCTACAACGTTTCCATGTCGGAGGCCATCCTGACCATCACCTTTGACGACGCCCAGAACAGGGCGGATTCCGCAGGAGGAAACATGGGCGCCTACAAGGCCCAGCAGGCCTATACCCTGATGCTGGCCTACTCCTCCTATATCACAGAGACCATCCCCATGGATGCTCTGGCCCAGGAGCTGGGCATTGATGAGGCCTATCTGAGGGAGCTGATCAAGGTCACCTATTCCCCCAATACCCAGTCTCAGGTCATGAATCTGATCATCTACGGCAGGGATACGGCTATGGCCGAGAAGATCCGCGACTTCATCCTGGAAAATCTGGACGGCGTGGAAAAGAACCTGGAGACCCAGTACGGGACTCATGAAGTGACGGTTCTGAGCAAATCCACCAAGCAGGGGGTAGATCTGAACCTCAAGGATTCCCAGACATCCACCACTTCCGCCCAGACCAGCCTGACCAAGTCTCTGACCAACCTGCAGACCACCATTGCGGCCCTGGACAAGCCTTCCTATTCGGCTCCCTATTCCACCTCCACCCTGATCAAGCAGGCTGTGACCATGGCGGTATTCGGCTTCCTGGGCGGTGCGGTCCTGATGGCTCTTTTCCTGGCGGTCCGGATCATAATGGCCGGGACCTTAATGTCCGCAGGCGAACTGAGCCGCAAATTCGGTCTTAAGTGCCTGGGATGCCCGGGCCCCACAAGAGATCAGTACAAGCTGATCTGTGCCCAGATCGAAAACTATATGAAGAACAGAGATCCCGAAGGTGCCGGCAGGATCCTCTTTATCTCTACTCTGGAAAACAAGAGGGCGGCCGCGGCGGTCAAGGAAATGAGAAAGTGCGAGAGCGAGATGCTGATCTTCGATCTGGCCTCCTCCGTCACCGCAAGGCCCGATTCCATCCGCAAGATCGCGGATTACGACGCCTGCGTGCTTCTTGAAGAAGTGCATGTATCCAGATATGCCGACATCGTAAGACTGCTGGAGATCCTTGGCGACTCCGACAAGACCCTGATCGGTACGGTCATCCTGGGGGCATGAGATCCGCCTGAAGGACAAAAGATAAGAAAAAAGATCCGGTCAAAAGAAGATAAAAAAGACCGGATCAAAAGAAGATGCGATAAAAAGATTTGATAAAAGCAGATGATAAAAACAAAACCTGCGGCGATGCCGCAGGTTTTGTTACGGATGGATTTTGTTTTCAGACTCTTTAGTATCTCCGGAAGATCTGATCGGGAAGATGGCTGATCAGGACATGGGACCCTATGCCGACGATGATGCCGGCTGCCATGCCGGAGAAGATCAGGACCGGGAAATAGAGGAAGATCCTGGCATTGGATACGGCAAAGGCCGCCACAGCCAGCTGGCCCAGGTTGTGGAATACGCCCCCGGCCAGGCTGACGCCCAGCACCGAAAAGAGGCCCGATCTCCAGCACAGATACATGATCAGGAAGGAGCAGATGCTGCCTGCCAGGGAATAAAGCATCCCGAAGAGGCCCGTAAACAGAAGGCCTGCCATCAGTACCCTGACCACGTTGATGGTGACGGCATAGGAAGGGCTCATCTTATAGAGAGCCACCACCACCACCAGGTTGGCAAGCCCCAGCTTGACGCCGGGAATGCCGGTATAAAAGGGGAAGATGACTTCTATATAGGAGAAGATCAGGGCAAGGGCCGCCAGCATGGCGCTGAGGGTGATCCTTCTGGGAGACCATCCGCTGCGGTCACTGGGCGATGGCGTCGAGTGCTTCATCCGAATCTTCACCTCCTTCGATTTCTACGATCACATAGTTGGGGAGACAGACGATCAGCTGGCCGGGCGTGGTAACAACGCCTTCATGGACACAGATCTGGTTTTCGCAGGTGGAGTAGGACATGGAGACGCCGCCGTCCTTGATGGTCACGGTATTCTGGCGGTCTCCGTTATGGATTTCTATGACATTGTCCTGATCCAGGGGATATCTGCCGTATTCGTTTCCGTCTACGTTTATGACCACCTGCTGTCCCGGAGAGGATGCTGCCCGGATGGTAAAAAAGAGCATTGCAAATCCGAAGGCCAGCAGTACAATAAATAATACGATATCTGCTTTTCTTATGATTTTGAACATGAATTATCCTGTATAATGAGTGTAAGACAAGGGGTGCGAAACTACGGCACCCATTATAACACAGCCGGGATATTTGTTCCAAGAAATTGCAGAGGAACAAAACAGGAACCCTGAAAGGAAACTTTTACATATGAATTACGCAGTCATCCTGTCGGGCGGCATCGGTTCCAGAATGAACCGGCCTGAATGCCCCAAACAGTATATAGAAGTCCTGGGAAAGCCCGTCCTGGTCTATACGCTGGAGATCTTCCAGGCCAATCCGGACGTGGAGGGGATCGTGATCGTGGCGGCCTCCCAGTGGAGAGAGGATATAAACGGCTGGCTTAAGGAATACGGGATCAGCAAGTTCATCGGATATGCGGATCCGGGAGAATCCAGGCAGGAATCCTTCCTGTCCGGTCTGGAGGCCTGTATGGAGACGTCAAAGGACCCCGCCGACAGGGTCATCATCCATGAGGCGGTCCGTCCCCTGGTCACCGGAAAGCTGATCTCGGCCTGCCTGAAGGAGATCGACAGCTATGAGGGCTGCATGCCGGTCATCCCCATGAACGACACCATCTACCAGAGCACCGACGGGGAGAACCTGACGGGACTGGCGGACAGGTCCATTCTCTACTGCGGCCAGAGCCCCGAGTCCTTCCTTCTGTGGAAATTTACCCAGATCAACCGGGAGACCGACAGGGCCCTGCTGAAAAAGATCCGGGGCGCCAGCGAGCTGGCTTATATGAAGGGCGTAAAGATGCACCTGATCCCCGGAGAGCAGAACAATTTTAAAATCACATACGAGCCAGATCTGGACAGGTTCCAGAGGATACTTGAAAGCCGGTCATGACGACCGGCTTTTTCCGTGCCGGAAAGAGGGAAGAGCATAAAAAAAGAGCAGTCCCTTTGAACTGCTCTCAGGTATGGAACCTACGGGGATCGAACCCATGACCTCCCGCACGTCAAGCGGACGCTCATCCCAGCTGAGCTAAGGTTCCATATTGTCTGCCGGTCTTGCCGACAAATGATATTATAGCGGATTGAAAGCGCAGAGGCAACAGTTTTTTTTATTTCTATTGTCTGACTTTTTCATCCAGTGGAACGGACGGGGATCGAACCCGTGACCTCTCGCGTGTGAGGCGAACGCTCATCCCGGCTGAGCTACCGTTCCTCGTGATGCGGAAGATGGGACTTGAACCCACACGCTGTAACCAGCACAAGATCCTTAGTCTTGCTCGTCTGCCAATTCCGACACTTCCGCGGACTGCTTTCCTTTCAATAAAAAGGATGCAGGAGATGGGACTTGAACCCACACTGTGTTGCCACAACAGGCACCTGAAGCCTGCGCGTCTGCCAATTCCGCCACTCCTGCACGCAAGTGTTATTATATGACCAGCCCTCGCGAATGTCAACAAAAAAAGAGGCTGAAAATATCGGAAATATATTGAAAAGTGTCGAAAAGAAATTCAACAGTTGAAATATGAAAACTTTTTCACTATAGTGTGAATATTAAGATGAGGGGAAGACCCTTATCCATGCTGATAAAGACGAACGAATGAAAAAAACGGAGGAAAAGAATGGCTTACATGACAGATATCGAAATTGCACAGAGCGTTACACCTGCGCATATCAGCGAAGTAGCTGCCTCACTGAACATCGATGACAAATATGTCGAGCAGTACGGCAAGACCAAAGCCAAGATCGATTTTAACTATCTGAAGGAAACAGATGCCAGAGACGGCAAGCTGATCCTTGTGACCGCTATTACCCCCACACCGGCCGGCGAAGGCAAGACCACCACATCCATCGGCCTTGCAGACGGCCTCAGAAAGATCGGAAAGAAATCCGTGCTGGCTCTCCGTGAGCCCTCCCTGGGTCCCGTATTCGGTATCAAGGGCGGCGCTGCTGGCGGCGGCTGGGCACAGGTCATCCCCATGGAGGATATCAACCTTCACTTCACCGGCGACTTCCATGCCATCGGCGCAGCCAACAACCTGCTGGCAGCCATGCTGGACAACCACATCCAGCAGGGCAACTCCCTGGGCATCGATCCCAAGAAGATCACCTGGAAGAGAGCCGTGGACATGAACGACAGACAGCTGCGCAATATCGTGGACGGTCTGGGCGGCAGACTGAACGGCGTTCCCAGAGAGGACGGCTTCGACATTACCGTAGCTTCCGAGATCATGGCAGTATTCTGCCTGGCTACCGATATCATGGATCTGAAGGCAAGACTGGCCAGGATCATCGTAGGCTATACCTATGACGGCAGACCGGTCACAGCCCACGACCTCAAGGCGGAAGGCGCCATGACAGCCCTGTTAAAGGATGCCATCAAGCCCAACCTGGTCCAGACCCTGGAGCATACCCCTGCCTTCGTGCACGGCGGCCCCTTCGCCAACATTGCCCACGGCTGCAACTCCATCACAGCTACCCGCATGGCTCTGAAGCTGGGCGACTACTGCGTCACGGAAGCAGGCTTCGCTGCCGACCTGGGCGCAGAGAAGTTCCTGGACATCAAGTGCCGCATGGCAGGTCTTAAGCCCGACGCTGTGGTCATCGTAGCCACCGTCCGCGCCCTCAAGTATCACGGCGGCGTAGCCAAGGCCGACCTGAACAACGAGAACCTGGAAGCTCTGGAGAAGGGCCTTCCCAACCTTCTGCAGCATGTGGGCAACATCAAGGACGTTTACGGACTTCCCTGCGTAGTAGCCATCAATGCCTTCCCCACCGATACAAAGGCTGAGCTGGATATGGTGGAAGCCAAGTGCAGAGAACTGGGCGTCAACGTGGCTCTGTCCGAAGTATGGGCAAAGGGCGGCGAAGGCGGAAAGGTCCTGGCGGAAGAAGTGGTCAGACTCTGCGAAGAGAAGAATGATTTCCGCTTCAGCTACGAGCTGGATCAGACCATCGAAGAGAAGCTGAACGCCATCGCCACAAAGATCTATCATGCCGACGGCGTGGATCTGACTCCCGCGGCCAGAAAGCAGATGGCCCAGCTGACAGAGCTCGGCTTCGGCAATGTTCCCATCTGCGTAGCCAAGACCCAGTATTCCTTCTCCGACGATGCCAAGCTTCTGGGCGCTCCCAAAAACTTCCGCATCACCGTCCGCAATCTGAAGATCTCCGCAGGCGCCGGCTTCATCGTAGCCCTGACAGGCGATATTATGACCATGCCCGGCCTTCCCAAGGTCCCCGCGGCAGAGAAGATCGACGTGGATGAGACAGGCAGGATCTCCGGCCTCTTCTGATCCGGCGGAAAGGAAAAAGACATATATATGAAGGAAAGACTCTCGGAAAAAAGCTGCCTGGAATTTGCCGCAGTCCTGGCATCCAGGGAACCTGTTCCCGGCGGCGGCGGCGCCGCGGCCCTTGCGGGGGCGCTGGGGGCCGCCCTGGCCTCCATGGTGGGCAATCTGACCCTGGGCAGAAAAAAATATGCCGTTTATGAGGACGACATCAGAAGGATCCTGGAAAGGGCCGGTGCCATACGGGAAGGGCTCCTTGCCCTGATCGACGAGGATGCCCAGGGCTTCGAGCCCCTCTCCAGAGCCTATTCCATTCCGAAAGAGGATCCCGACAGGGACAGGATCCTGACCGAAGCGACCCTGACGGCCTGCCAGGCTCCACTGGAGATGATGCGCCAGATCTGCGGCGCCGTCGAACTTCTGGAGGAGCTTACGGAAAAAGGTTCCGTCATGCTGCTTTCGGACGTGGGCTGCGGCTCCGCCCTCTGCAGAGGGGCACTGGAAGCCGCATCCCTCAACATTTTTATCAACACAAAGACTCTGCAGGACCGTGAGGCTGCCGAAAGGCTGGATCGGGAGACGGATGAAATGCTTTCCGTCTATGTTCCCAGGGCCCAGGCGGTCACGGATGCCGTGCAGAAACGTCTCAGACAGGTCAGGAAATAATTATGGCTGAATTATTAAAAGGCGGGCCGGCTGCAAAGGCCCTGACAGAAAAGCTGTCTGCAAGAGCCATGGCCCTCAGAGAAAAGGGCGTTGTCCCGACTCTGGCCATCGTCAGAGTGGGAGAGCGGCCCGACGATCTGGCCTATGAAAGAGGCGCCGTGAGCCGTGCGGCCAAAGCAGGCGTCGAGGTCAGAAAGTATATCCTTGAAGAAAACTATGTGTCAGAGGAGCTTTTTGACACCATTCGGCAGATCAACGAGGATCCTTCCGTCCACGGCTGCCTTGTGTTCCGTCCCTTAAGGAAAAAGGAAGACGAGGACAGGGTCTGCGCCATGCTGGATCCGGCAAAGGACGTGGACGGCATTACCCGGGGCTCCCTTGCCACGGTCTTTACCGGCAGGGGAGAGGGCTTTGCCCCCTGTACCGCCCAGGCCGTTATGGAGCTTCTTGCCTTCTACGGCTTTGATCTGACAGGAAAGAGGGTCACCGTCATAGGCCGAAGCCTTGTGATCGGAAAGCCTGTTTCCATGATGCTGCAGGCTGGAAACGCTACCGTTACCATGTGCCATACCAGGACTCTGGACCTTGCTGCGGAATGTCGGAGGGCCGACATTCTGGTGGCCGCCGCCGGAAAGGCAGGCGTGGTCAGAGGAGACTTTATTTCTCCCGGCCAGGTGGTGGTGGACGTTGGCATCAACGTGGACGAAAAGGGAAATCTCTGCGGAGACGTTGCATTTGAGGAAGCCTGTGAGAAGGCATCGGCCATTACCCCCGTACCAGGAGGCGTCGGCACCATGACCTCAACGGTCCTTTGCATGCACGTGATCGAAGCGGCGGAAAAGACCCTGAGATGACCCGGGCAGTGCCTTTGACCTGAAAAATGAATGATCATACAAATCGAAAGGGCCCTGCCGCTCACTTCAGCGGCAGGGCCCTTTTATGGTGTTTCTTCTTCTTTGAACAAAAAAAGAGCTCTTCATTTCTGAAGAACTCTTCATGCGGAAGATGGGACTTGAACCCACACGCTGTAACCAGCACAAGATCCTTAGTCTTGCTCGTCTGCCAATTCCGACACTTCCGCGTGGATGCAGGAGATGGGACTTGAACCCACACTGTGTTGCCACAACAGGCACCTGAAGCCTGCGCGTCTGCCAATTCCGCCACTCCTGCGAACAAAAGCTATTCTACCTTCAGGACCTGTCTTTGTCAATATGAAAAATAAAAAATTATACTTGAAAAAAGGAAATGGAAAAGAAACGCAGAATAATAAAAATGTACGCGTTCATTCCGTTGTTTTATTCCGGGGAGAAGGATATGACCATTCGGGAAGAACTTGAAAAAAGAGAGCATGAGATCCTGGCTCCCTGGGCCAGCTTTTCCGATACCAGCAGGGGAAGAGCCAGGCAGGAGGCCCAGTGCGACATCCGGCCTGTCTATCAGAGAGACCGTGACAGGATCCTTCATACCAAATCCTTCCGGAGGCTCAAGGGAAAGACCCAGGTCTTTCTGACCCCGGACGGGGACCATTACCGGGAACGCATGACCCATACCCTGGAGGTATCCCAGAACGCCAGGACCATTGCCAAGGCCCTGCGCCTCAACGAGGACCTGGTGGAAGCCATAGCTCTGGGCCATGACCTGGGCCATACTCCCTTCGGCCACGCCGGAGAGAGGGCTCTGGACCGGGTATGTCCCGAAGGCTTCGCCCACAACGAACAGAGCCTTCGGATCGTGGACGAGCTGGAAAGG
>DETN01000193.1:0-6033 GCA_002362155.1 Lachnospiraceae bacterium UBA3287
CCTCCTGGTTCGGCATGTTCATGACGGGCTTCTCCTTCCTCATGCTGATCTTCATCGTCCTCAGGCGCCTGATCTTCGGAGACCCCGTTGCCGGCTGGGCCTCCACCATCTGCGTCATCATCTTTATCGGAGGCATCCAGCTCTTCTGCCTGGGCATCATGGGCCACTACATCGCCAAGACCTACATGGAGGTCAAAAAGAGGCCCCACTATATCGCAGTGGAATCCAACATCGACGACGCCTGCCTGCTGAAATAACGGCAGGAGCAGTGACTGGAATACCCTGTGAAACAAAGGACCGGTGTATCGGTTAAAAAGACTTATACAGCAAAAGCTGCCTGTTCCCATAAGCAGGCAGCTTTTTTAACGTCCCGGCCATTCAGCGTACGTGGGTCGTGGAATATTTTGCCGGAAAATAAGCGTCGATCACTTCCTCCTTCAGATTTTCCCCGATGACGATCAGGATCTCCTGGCCTTCCCGGATCTTTTCGATCCGGGTCCCCTTTCTGGTGGAATTGACTTCGATCCAGGTGTTTTTCCCGGGATCGCCTGCAAGAAAGCCCTTGACCCGGATCACATTTCCGGCCTCAGTGTCCTTCCAGAGCCTTTCGATATTTGCAAGGACCTGGTCTGTCGGTATGGATATGTTCATGAAAAACATGGAGGAAAAGCTGTTTTCGTCCATGGAAAAGATCTTTTCGAAGGAAGTCTCCTCATAGCCGGCCCCGCTGATGACCCGCAGATCATCTTCGGTCATCAGGTCCCAGTCCAGGGCCGTCACGTTCTCCTCCAGGGAAAAGGTCCTTTCGCACCGGATGGAGGCAAGGGCCCGGTTGATATGGTCTATGGTCCGGCGGATCCTTTCCTCATCCACCTCCTGGACATGGCTCAGAACAAGGCGTCCCGCCTGGGAGCACTGGGAAGCCAGCATGTAGTCGGTGCCGGGAGTAAAATTCTCCTCCAGGTCAGCGTTTACGATGGTCAGAACGCTCCCGATCTCATAGCGCCTGTCCAGGGGATCCTCGTGGAGGATATCAAAGAACTCGTCCACGTCAAAGATGCCCGAGGGCTCTATGATGACCCGGCTGTAGCCCAGCATGGCCATGGTGATCAGCTTGGTGCGAAAGCGCCGCCTGTGGCAGTCATAGTCGCAGCCTCCCGCCACCATTTCTATGCCCAGGTTCTGGCCCTTTAAGTCCGAAAGCAGCATCATATCCACGTTAATGGCCCCGTAGTCGTTCTCCAGGATGCATACCTTCTCTCCCTGACTCAGAAGATAAGTCACGTATTTTCTGATAAATGTGGTCTTTCCGGCTCCCAGAAAGCCGGTGATCAGATCCGCCTTGACCATGCATAAACCTCTTTTCCCCGTTTCCGGTCCTTTCCCGCTTATCTTCTCTTCCTTTGCCGCAAATGTCAATCATCAAAAAAGATCCCCGGTCTGCGAAGAGCATATGGCAGACCGGGGACCCTGTCGGATCTTAAATATGAAAAAATGTGCTTCCGTCAGGTCTTCCTGAAAGACATTCTCCGGAAAGGTCCGGCATCTTATGTCCGCGCAGCATTGTTTTTTGTCAGACGATTTTAGATCCGCAGTATTCGCAGCAGCCGTCTGCGTCCGGAATGGTCTCTGCCGTACAGTTGGGGCAGGTCACGGGGCCTTTGGGCGCCATGTGGGGAGCTGCCGAAGAAGGAGCTGCTTCCTCTGCTGCCGCCTGGGAAGGAGCCGTCTTTCTCATCAGGAGCCGCTGCAGTTCGGCGGCCATATCCACGTAGCTCTGATATTCCCTGGCGTAGGGCAGGATCCTCTGTTCCTTATTGGGCTGACCTGCCAGGACCCCCAGGAAATCACTGACCGCGTCCTGTTTGTAGCGGTAGTTCTCCCCGATGGGGACCCTTCCCGTCTCCACCGGACTGGTATTGAGCTGGAGAGACATGTCGTCGAAATAGGGATGATCCACATAGATCCTGAATTTGAAGTTATAGGAATATTTGTAGCGGGGCGGATTGTAGCTGACCATTTTTCCTTCCGCGTTCTTCTGCTTTTCCTCTGTCCTGGTCTCGGGCACGTCCAGTGCGCAGGAAGTGACCTGATCCAGAGAAAGCACGTCGGGATTGGCGCTGCGAAGGTCCGATGCGGAGGTCACCATGAATTTGCCGGCGTCCTGGTCAATGAGGACCTTGGTATAGCCGCCCAGGCTCTTTGTGACCCTGAAGGCTTCCACCTCTTTCTTATTATCTTCCCGGTAGGCCAGCTGCTCCCGGATCTGCTCCACTGTGCTCTGCCGCCTCTCGGAAAACCAGGGGGAAAGCTTTGCCGCGCATTTTTTGCACAGATTTCCGTCCTCCAGTTTCCGGTTGCCAAGAAGACCGATCTTTTCACCGCAGATATCGCAGTATTTCTTGTCAAACAGTCCCATGCTCTGTTTCCTCCTTTCAGTGCCCTATGAATTCTCCGGCAGATGCCGGACCTACGCTCCTGTTCTTTTTTATTATATCCCAGAAAGAAAGCCTGCGGAAGAAAGAGAAGGCTGTTTTCAGCAAAAAGCCCGCAGCATTTGCTATTTTTCAGTCAATTTGCGGATAAAGGCCGGGGCCTTCCGGTTCAGACAAGGCCAAGCCGCTCCAGCTGCCTTGCGACGCCTGCGTCAGCACAGGATTCGCAGACAATATCCGCCGCCTCCAGGATCCTCCTCTCTGCGTTCCCCATGGCTACGGAAAGGCCCGCCGCCCGGATCATGGCCATGTCGTTCATGCTGTCTCCGAAAGCGATGGTGTCTTTTATGTCGGCTCCCAGAAAGGCGCAGACTCCCTCCATGGCCTTTCCCTTGTTGATATCCCGCCTTGAGACCTCGCAGGCCGTAAAGATCATGTCGCTTCCCAGGTTTTCAAAGCTGACCGCCAGATACCTGTCCCCCAGGGCGTCCCGGATCCTTTCGAAATCGGAAAGATCTCTGACAAAGAAAAACACCTTGTAGATGCCCTGTCCCCGGTAGTCCGGCAGGGTATTTTCCCGGCTTAAAAAGACCGTTTCGATCAGTCTGACCAGTTCGGTATTGGCCTCCGCCAGGTTGACCTCCGACAGGGCCTGCCTGTCAAAGACGGAGGCAAAGTCCCCCTCTGTGGTCTCGATGCTGTAAAAGATGCTGTTTTCCCTTATGACCGGAAGGACCTCCTCCAGCATGGAGGGATCCGCATGGTTCTCATAGATGACCCTCCCGTCCAGGACGGCCCTTCCGCCGGCGTGATAGATCCCGCCGTCGAAGCCTATGGCGGCGATGTCACCGCTGATCATGCCTTCTCCCCGGCCGGTACAGAGAAAGGCCCTGTGGCCCGCTGCCCGGGCGGCCCTGATGGCACGGACCGTATCCTCTGCCGGCGGATGCCCCGGCATGGCCAGGGTCCCATCTATATCAAAGAACAATAGTTTTTTCACAGCATTTCTCCTCGCATTGTATGCCCGTCTCCAAAGCAGCCGGTCCGGGTCGCAGCGACCCGCCTGTCTGCCGGGAGCTTTTCCCTTTGGAAGAAAGCAGGAGTCTCCGCGAAGTGCGGAGGCTCCTGCCTTAAGAGTCTGAAAATATAGTCTGTATCCGCCGGGATCAGTAGATATCCGCGGAGGTACCGCCCAGTCTTCTGACACGGATGACACCGTCGATCTCCTTCAGGCGCTCCACCGTATCGTGGGGCATGGGACCGGCCAGATCGATCAGGGTATATTCGTACTTTCCCTTTGCCTTGGAGGCCAGGTTCTCAATGTTCAGGCCGTTTCCGCCGAAGAAGGCAGTGATCTGGGACAGCATGTTGGGAATATTGCGGTGCAGGATGGCCACGCGGCAGGCTGTCTGACAGACGCCTGCGGACAGGTCGGGATAATTGACAGAGTGAGTGATGTTGCCGTTGTCCAGATAGTCCTGGAGCTCATCCACTGCCATAATGGCACAGTTCTCTTCCGCTTCCTCCGTGGAGGCCCCCAGGTGGGGCAGGACCACGGCGTTTTTCATTCTGACGGAAATGGGGTTGGCAAAATCGGTGACGTAGGATCTGACCTTGCCGGACTCCAGAGCCTCGGCCATGGCCTCTTCGTCCACAAGAGCGTCTCTGGCAAAATTGAGGAAATGAACGCCGTCCTTCATCTTTGCGATGCCTTCCCGGTTAACCATCTTTTTCGTGGCTTCCATGTAGGGCACATGAATGGTGATAAAGTCGCAGTTCTCATAGATCTCGTCGATGGTCTGGGCGTGGCGGATGCCCCGGATCAGCTTCCAGGCAGCGTCGACGGACAGATAGGGATCGTAGCCGTAGACATCCATGCCCAGCTGCTTGGCGGCGTTGGCCACGTTGACGCCGATGGCGCCAAGGCCGATGACGCCCAGAGCCTTGCCCTGGATCTCGTTGCCCGCGAAAGCCTTCTTGGCCTTTTCCGCAGTCTTGCCTACGTTGGGATCGGCGATATTGGCCCTGACCCATTCTGCGCCGCCCACGATGTCACGGGCAGACAGGATCAGACCGGCGATGACCAGCTCCTTGACGGCGTTGGCGTTGGCGCCGGGTGTATTGAATACGACAATGCCTTCCTCAGCGCAGCGCTCCAGGGGGATATTGTTGACGCCGGCGCCGGCACGGGCGATGGCTCTGAGGCCGGCGGGGAAGGTCATTTCCTTCATATCGGCGGAACGGACCAGTACGCCTGCCGCGTCGTCCATGGAATCTACCAGGCTGTAGCCCTCGCGGAAACGGGAGGTCCCCACTGTGCTGATGTTGTTAAGGCAGTAAATCTTTCGCTCTTTCATTCGTTTAACTCTCCTTGGTCACTCTTGCTTTAAAGCGTCGGTGTCTTTAAACCTTTTCAATATACATACTTTGATCCCAAAGGTCAATTCATAAAATGAAAGGCTTCCGCAAAAAAATGGTCTTAAGAAAAAAAATGCAGGGGCTGCGCTGTTTTATGCAGACCCTTCAGCCCTTCATAAGGTCCTGCATAACCTGGATCAGTCCTTCTCCGTTCCTGCGGATCTGGGGCGTTTCGTTCTTCAGAGCCGCCCGGATCTGTCTGGCAGACCAGTTCATTCTGTCCAGAAAATTGTCTTCCAGCGTCACCATCACATCCAGGTTAAAGGGAAACGTGCAGTAACACATAAGGCCGGGGGGTTCGGATCCCATATAAACTCTCCGGACCAATTCCACCAGCTGCTCCGGCCTCGCGCTGAATACAGGCACATATACCTGTCCCGGTCCGAAGGAAATTCTCTTTTCCGTAAACTCAGAGGGATACCAGAAATGGCTTACCTCCAGTAAGCCGGGCAGATTTTTTGACGCGCAGATACCAATGCCCTGATGAGAGACATTTTCAGGCAGAAAAACAAATCTTCCGTCCTCCATGTTCGGTTCAAAGTCAAAAGGCCCGTCCGGAAAAAACTGATCGATAAACAGGAAAAGAAGATCATTTTCCTTCAGCCTGCGGATCCCTTCGCTGCTGTGCATGCTCCCTCTTACGGCAGGGATCATAGACCACATGCCGTCATCCGCGATTTTTTCCTTCAGCAGTTCACTGTGATATCGTATTTCATAAAAATCCGGCAGCCTGCCTCTTTTGTTTTTTTCCATCCTTTTTCCTCCACAAACAACCGTCCCCGGCTTGTGATGAACCTTCAGCAGAGAAGTTGACAGTCCCTCTCCTTCACCCTTTCCTTCTTTTTTATGGCTGTCCTTGTTCCGCCCGGACTAATAGTTTCTCCAGCTTTTCATAGGTCACAGACCCGGCCTGGTTGTATACGACCCGGCCCTCTCTGTCCAGAACGATGGTCCTTGGCAGAAGGGCGTCCCCTCCCAGAAGGGCAAAAACAGATCCGTCCTCATCGTCCAGGGCAAAGTCCAGGTCCCAGCCCTTTTCTTCCAGATAGGCGCCCACGTCCTCCGTCACCAGAGAGGCGTGCAGAGCCAGGATCCTGACCTCTTCATGCTCCTGCCTGAGCCTTTCAAAGTAAGGGATCTCCTCCACGCAGGGGGCGCAGTAGGTGGCCCAGAGATTGAT
>DETN01000193.1:6163-11534 GCA_002362155.1 Lachnospiraceae bacterium UBA3287
CCGGCCGGAAGAGGAGCCTCCGCGGACGGCCGCAGGTTTGCAAGGGCCAGCACGGCAGTAAGGAGAAGGGGAAGAAGGACCTTCAGGATCTTTCCCGCCCGCTCTCTGAAAACTCCCTGCTCCAGACTTGTCTTTCCTGCCCTGAAGGAGATGGCTCCGCTCCTGCAGACCTTTCTGCACCCGCCGCAGTGGATGCATTCCCTGTCTCCCACATACCGGGTGTCCATGGGGCAGGTCCTGACGCAGGCCCCGCAGCCGGTGCAGGCGGCCCCGTCCACTTTTACCCCCACCAGGGCGATCCTGGAAAAGAGGCCGTACAGGGCTCCCAGAGGACAGAGAAAGCGGCAGAAGGACCGGTAGCAGAAGATGCAGGATACAAGGACCAGGGCCAGGATCAGGGCCTTTCGGGCAAAAAGAGATCCCAGCATGGAAAAAAGGCCTTTATTTGCGGGGTGGATCAGAAGGCCTCCCGCTCCCTCCAGAGTGCCCGCAGGGCAGATGTACTTGCAGAAGGCCGGCAGGGGCAGGCCCTTTTTCAGGCCGTACAGAAGGGGGACCAGAAGGACCAGGACCAGCAGAAGAAGGTATTTAAGGCCGGAAAGGATCCTGGTGGCCCTGCTTTTCCTGATTTTGGGCGTGGGTATCTTATGCAGCAGCTCCTGGACCATGCCGAAGGGACAGAGCCATCCGCAGACGGTCCGGCCCAGCAGAAGGCCATAGAGCATAAGGATCCCCAGGACATAGGTCCCGGCCCTGGTGCCGGATGCGGCCATGGCGTTCTGCAGAGCGCCCAGAGGACAGGCCCCCACGGCGCCCGGACAGGAATAGCAGTTGAGGCCGGGCACGCACAGGTTCTTTGCGGGACCTGTATAGATCCTGCCCAGGGCCAGGCCTTTTATATTCGCGTTGTATAAGAGGGCACAGTAAAGCTGTACCAGGCGGCGCTTTGTGGGCCGCAGGGCCGGACGCCTTTTTTTTATTTCAGCCAAGACCGATACACTCCGTACAGATGTTGACAGCTTTTACGAACACATCCTGCATGCTGCCGTTCAGGATCCCGTGCAGGATCAGACCGGCGGAAAGGGCAAGCAGGAGAAGCCTTGGCCATGTCAGGTTCCCCGGGGATCCTTTCATGATCTTTTCCTCCATACCAAAAACACTTTTATTTCCTGACCACCTGAAGGATCAGCTCTGTCTCTTCCCCGGTATACAGGTCGCTGTTTTCTCCGGCTTCATACCCTTCCGGGACTTTGATGACCTCCAGATGGTAGTCTGTCATCTCCCCGCTGTAGAAAATACAGCCATTTTCATCCGTCGTCTGGGGCTGGCAGGTGGTGTCCGTACAGATGTTGACTACGGCCCCGGCAACGGGATCTCCCTTCTGGTCTGTCACTTTAATGGTATAGTCTGCAGCCGCTTCCGCCGGGGGAGCAGTGGCGCTTCCGCTGTCCTTTCCCCCGCAGCCCGCCAGAAGCAGGGCCAGGATCAGGACCGCTAAAAATCTTCTGAACATTCTTATCTCCTTACATTTCAGTACCTGACAGAGGGATCTGCCTCCTGACCAGGTCTGTCAGGTCCAGGTCCAGATCTGCCTCCAGGATGCCTTCCTCATGGTCCAGCTGACAGACCACCCTTCCCCAGGGATCCGTCACGATGCTGTGGCCGTAGGCCCTGTAGGAGGCTTCCTCATCCCGGGCGGGGGAGCAGCCGATCATGAAGATCTGCTGGTCCAGGGCCCTGGCCCTGAAAAGAGTCTCCCAGTGGGCGGGACCTGTGGTCATGTTGAAGGCGGCCGGTACAAAGACCGCCCTGACTCCTTCCCTGCGCATCCGGATGAACATTTCCGGAAAGCGGATATCAAAACAGATGCAGACGCCCATTTTTCCGAATTCGGTGTCAAAGACCGTGATCTTATCTCCCGGGGAAAGGACGTCCGATTCTTTAAAATACTGTCCTCCCTCCACGTCGATGTCAAAGAGGTGGACCTTGCGGTGCTTTCCGATCCTCTTTCCCTCCCTGTCATAGATATAGGAGGTGTTGTAGATGCGGCCCTCCCCGTCCCTTTCCGGAACGGAGCCCCCGATCAGGTATGCTCCCTCCCTGCGGGAAAGTTCCGACAGAAAGCGGCATACCTCTCCGTCCTCCTCCTGGGCATAGACTGGAAAGCAGGCATTGTCATAGGGACAGGTAAAGATCTCCGGAAGAAGGATGAAATCCAAAGGAGGTCCTGTCCTGCCCTCCAGCATGGCCGTCACTTTCTCCATGTTTTCCCAAGGAGATTCCAAGGTCTTTTTCTGCAGGGCCGTCACGTGCATCTTCATGCCTTTTCTCCTCTCTGGTACTCCGCAAGGAGGTCCTTCATCCAGGCAAGCATGCCTCCCTCCCGGGGTCCCGGGATCCTGCCGGATGCTGCGGCGAGCACATCCTCCGCCGACCCTTCCACAGCGTAGGAATGGGGCGTCGTTTCAAACATGGATATATCGTTGGAGGCATCTCCGAAGGCCGCGGTCTCCTCCGGCAGGATCCCGAACTTCTCCTGGACCAGCTGGACGCCGGTCCCCTTGCCGCCGCCCAGGGGATTGATGTCCAGATACATCTCTCCCGCGGGAGCCGCCTGGAAACGCTCCCGCAGCTCAATAATACCAGGATCGTTCCTGTGCCTGTCCGGCCCCCCGTCGGGATAGGCCACGCTGATCTTGACGATGTCGGGAATCTTTAAGACGTCATCTGTCCGGATCATGTTGATGCCGGCCTTCAGAGACCTTTCGAAAATGGCGTCGCTCAGGTTTTCCACGTAGCAGGCCGACGGCGTATCGCAGGTAAACATGCGGCCCATGGAGCGCAGCTTCCCTACCAGATATTCCATGTCCTCTCTGGTGCCCAGAGGCTTCAGGGCGATGAATTCCTTTCCGCAGTAAAGGCAGCCTCCGTTGGAACAGTTGTAGATCAGGTCTGGGCCGATAAAGCCGAATACGTTATGAAGACCCCTGTAAGGCCTTCCGCTGGCGATCATGATCCTGACCCCGTATTCCATAAGAGACCGCATGACCTTTACCAGGTCTTCCGGGATCTCTCCCGCAGCGGGGGGCAGCAATGTCCCGTCTATATCTGTTGCAATCAGTTTGATCATAAACAGTCTGTTTCTCCGTAATCTTTGTCCTTGTCTGGGAAGGCCCTGTGCCGTCCCAAATCAAGTATACTGAAAAACCGGCAGAAATGCCACCGGGCGGGAAGGCTCCGGAGGAAAAGAAGCCCCAAGAAAAAAGAAGATCCGAAAAGATCTTCTTTTTGTCAGGCCTCTGGGAGGCATATATTCTTTTAAGTTCGGGCTTCTCCCGTCAGAGAACGATCTCCACGGCCTTCCTGTACAGGATCCTGACGCTTCCGGTAAGACGGAGGCTTCCGTCCGCTCCTGCATGGATCGCAAGTTCTCCTGCAGGCTGTCGTATCACTGCACTGGCTTCCCCTCCCGCTTCCCTTGCAAGGTATACGCCTACCGCAGCCGTACCGCTGGCACAGGAGTTTTCCCAGCAGAGAGTCCCTGCAGCAGGAACACAGACCAGGGGCTTTAAGCGCATGGTGCGGGGGTCCAGGAACATGATGCCCAGGGCATCTGCCCCCAGATGGCTGCACCAGCTGCGGGAAAGGATCTCCGCCCTCTGGGAAGGGATCTCTTTTGTTACGATGACATGGGATATACCTTCAAAGGATACCACAGGACAGATCCCCTCTTCGGGAAGCATCATATCCATGCAGGAGATGGGCTTTGGCATATCCACCGTCCCCTCCCAGCTGCCGTCCCTTAAGCGGGATACCCGGGCCATGACAGGCTCTTCGGCTCCGGATACCCGGACCCGCATCTTTCCCTCTGTAAGGGATGCCCTGTCCGCCGCGATCACAGCGCTGCACATGGCGGCGTTCCCGCAGAACTCTCCCCCCGCCATGCGGAGGGCAATGTCGCAGGAAGGGGCGCTCGAAAGAAAGCCCACCTGTTCCGCATTCTGTTCCCTGGCCATGAGCCTGGCGGCCGCATAGGCCTGCTTTTCCACGGGAACGGGAGAAGTGACAAGAATGGTTATGTTGCCTGTAGGATCCAGTAAAAAGTAATCTAGTCTCATCTCTGATAGTTGCGCAGGAACTGCCTGGTCCTTTCCTCCTGAGTATCTCCGAATAAGGATTCGGGATCGCCCTGTTCTACGATGACGCCTTTATCCATGAAGATGACGCGGCTGCTGACCGCCCTGGCAAAGGGCATCTCGTGGGTGACCACCACCATGGTCATCTTTTCATCCGCCAGCTGGCGGATGACCTTCAGTACTTCACCGGTCAGCTCCGGATCCAGAGCGCTGGTGGGTTCGTCGAAGAAAAGAATATTGGGCTTGAGGGCCAGGGCTCTGGCGATGGCAACTCGCTGCTGCTGGCCGCCGGAGAGCTGGCAGGGATAGGCGTCGGCCCTGTTCTCAAGATCCATCTTTCGGAGGAGCTCCATGGCCTCCTGGCGGACCTCCTCCTTAGGACGCTTCTGCACGGAAACAGGGGCGTCCATAACGTTCTTCAGTACGGAATAATGCGGGAAAAGGTTGAAGTTCTGGAAGACCAGACCGAAATAGTTCTTTACTTTGGCCAGCTCCGAATGGCTGACATATTCCGCACGGCCGGCCTCGTTTGTGGTAACGGCCGCCTTATCCATGTAGCGGATCTCGCCGGCGTCGATCTTTTCCAGGAAGGTGGCGCAGCGAAGCAGGGTAGACTTGCCCGAACCGGAGGGGCCGATGATGGAGACGACCTCGCCCTCATCCACGTGGAAGCTGATATCCTTGAGGACTTCCAGTCCGCCGAAGGATTTCTGAATGGAATTCATCTGTAAAATCATAGGGCAGACCTCCCTTTAGTGATAATAATCCAGCGCCTTTTCGATCCGTTCCATGACGAAGGCAACCGCATAGTTGGCGACAAAATAGAAGACACCCGCAATGATAAAGGGGGTGAAGGATGTCTGAGAGGCTGCGATCTGCTTGGCCAGGGAGAACATCTCATTGTAGGCCAGGGTAAAGGCCAGAGAGGTATCCTTGACCAGGGTGATGATCTCGTTGGTCACGGAGGGCAGGATCACCTTGACCACCTGGGGCAGGATGATCTTAAAGAAGGTCTGGGCCTTGGAATAGCCCAGGATCTCCGCCGCTTCATACTGGCCCCTGGGAATGGATTCGATGCCGCCCCGGTAGATCTCGGCGAAGTAGGCCGAATAATTCACGGCAAAGCCGATGATGATGGCCGGGAAACGGTAGCCCCGGATGGACATGCCGAACAGATAGTAGGGACCGAAATACCACATGAGCAGCTGCAGCATCAGGGGCGTTCCTCTCATAAT
>DETN01000165.1 GCA_002362155.1 Lachnospiraceae bacterium UBA3287
ACCGCCTGGACTGCAGGGACGCTGTCGCGGAGTATGAAAAGCGGGGCGTGATCGCTTTTGAAAGGGCCCTGTCCAGCATCTATTCGAAGCGGATGGTGGAAGCCTTTGACTCCATAGGCATGGTCCGCCTCTCTCCCCTCCATGTCAATACGCCGGAGGACATACGCGCCTTCCTGAAAGTGACAAAGGAACTGGCCCGTCTGTAAAGGACATCCGCTCTTTCCCGTACCGCGTTTTTTGTCCGTCTTCCTTTCAGTCCTCCCGCTGTACCGGCTGCAGAAAAAGCGGCAGAAAGACCATATCCGGTCTTTCTGCCGCTCTCTTTCATTACAGAGTCTTTTGCGGGCTCTTATCTGTTACTCATTCAGGGATGCGATAAGGCTCTTTAACTGGGCCGCCGACATTCTGCCGTAGCTGACAAGGGAACCCAGAGGCATTTCGAACATCATCTTCTGCATCATTTTTTCACTGCCTTCTCCCATGGCCTCTGCCTGCTGGGCATCGGTGGGGCCGCTCTTTTTTCCGATCATCTGACGCACGAAAGCCGCTCCCTTTGGATGCTTCATCAGCTGGCCGATGGTGGAAGTTTCGGTAATGGTAAAGGAGATCGTGGTGGTTCCCTCTACAAAGACCTTCTTTTCCAGACAGATCTTCCGGCTGCTTTCACCGATCCCGATGACAAAGTCCCCGCTCTCCACAAAGAAGTCGTGAACTTTAGGCTCATAGTAGGCAAAGGCCCTCTTGTCCAGGGTAAAGGACAGGGTCTTCGTTTCGCCGGGCATCAGAAGGACCTTGGCAAAGTCCCTGAGCTCCCGGACGGGGCGGCGGACCGTGCTCTCCGTATCTCCGACATAAAGCTGGACCACGGCCTTTCCGGCCATATCTCCCGTATTGGTCACATCCACCGTGACGGTAAGGGCCTCCTGATCCGTCATCCTCTCTTTATCCGTCTTAAGGTTCGAAAAGGCAAAGTCTGTATAGCTCAGGCCATGACCGAAGGGGAAGTTCACGGCCATCTCCTTTTTATCGTAGTAGCGGTAGCCCACAAAGATACCTTCCGCATAGGTGACGACGCCGTCTTCACCGGGGAAGTTCAGGTAGGAGGGATTGTCCTGCAGGCGGATCGGCCAGGTCTCTGCCAGACGGCCGGAGGGATTGACCCTGCCGAAAAGAAGGTCCACTGCCGCAGCACCGCTCTGTTCGCCCCCCAGATACATGCAGAGCATGGCGGGCACCCTGTCCAGCCAGGGAAGCTCCGCAGGAGATCCGCCGTGATAGACAACCGTGGTCCTGGGATTGACCGCCGCCACCTTTTCGATCAGCTCGTTCTGGTTGGCGGGCAGATGCATATGCTCCCTGTCAGCCCCCTCCGATTCAAATACATCGGGAAGGCCAGCAAAGACCACGCAGGCATCCGCCGCGGCCGCTGCTTCCAGAGCCTCCTGAAGGAGAGCTTCATCGGTCTTTTCACTGTGCGCGTCATAGCCTCTGGCGTAGGAGACAAGGCTCCCTGCTTCTTCCAGAGCACTGACGGGATGGGGCACGTTGATATGGCTGGAGCCGGCTCCCTGATAGCGGGGCCTTTCCGCAAACTCGCCGATAAATACGATCTTCTGGCCTTCTTTCAGGGGCAGGATCCCTTCGTTCTTTAAAAGGACGGCGCACTCGCCCGCCAGATCCCTGGCCAGGGCGCTGCAGGCCTTCCTGTCGATGCCGGCGCCCTCTTTTTTCTCCGCAAGGCTTCTTTCCACAAAGGAAAGCAGGTTCAGAACGGCCTTGTCCAGGTCTTCTTCCTTAAGGCTCCCATCCTTTACGGCTTCCAGGATCTCTTCTCCTGTGGCGCCGGGTCCTCCGGGCATTTCCAGATCCAGACCGGCCTGTACGCCTCTGGCTCTTCCCTTGACAGCGCCCCAGTCGGTCACCACAAAGCCGTCAAATCCCCATCTGTCCCTTAAAATATCGGTCAGCAGGTATCTGTTCTCTGCGCAGTAGGAGCCGTTGATGGCATTGTAGGCGCACATCAGGCTTCTGGTCTTTCCTTTTTTTACCACCGCTTCGAAGGCCGGCAGATAGATCTCATGCAGGGTCCTTTCATCCAGCTCTGAGGAGCCGGACATGCGGCGGGTCTCCTGGTCGTTGCAGGCAAAGTGCTTGGCGCAGGCCGCTACGCCTTCTCCCTGCAGGGCCTTTACATAAGAAGCCCCCATTTCACCCGCCAGGTAAGGATCCTCGGAGAAATACTCGAAGTTCCTTCCGCAGAGAGGGCTGCGCTTGATATTGAGGCCGGGGCCCAGCAGCATGGCCACGTTCTCTGCCTGGCACTCCTGCCCCAGGGCCTTTCCCAGTCTGGTCATGACATCCCTGTCAAAGGAAGACGCCAGAGCCGCTGCCGTAGGGTAGCATACCGTCTCTATGCTCTTATTGATGCCCAGGTGATCTCCTTCTCCCTCCTGCTTTCTGAGTCCGTGAGGTCCGTCGCACATCATGACGGAAGGGACCCCCAGACGGTCCAGCTTCTTTGTATGCCAGAAATCCCGGCCGGAACAGAAGGCGGCTTTTTCTTCCAGTGTCATTTCCTTAAGTATTTCTTTTGCGTTCATCCTGATCCTCCATTTCAAAAGCTGCATTATTAGGTGTCCTGATAACTGTCTGTAAATGAATGTTTTCGTTTTCTCTATTATGGTTTCCGGCAGAAGCCCTTTCTATTCCATAAGCTGTCTTTTTTCCTCTTAATTCGTCATGCTGTCCCAGCCCGGGCGGGGGATTCCCGGTCAAAGGCCCATTCAGACAAAAATTGAATAAAAATGACGAGAGATTACATATATGGCTTTCCGGACGCCTGCTACTCTGTCATTAACAAAAAACTATCATCCAGCTTTGCAGGGAGGTTCAAAAATGGCAAAGGAAATCTATCATGCACTCTTCGATCCGGAATATCAGGACGTTTACGTGGACGCGGACGAGATCCGCTCCCGCACACTTGAAGACGGCACCGAGTTGGCCTACCGCTATGTACACGGGGGCTTTACTTCCAAAAAAGTAAAATTCGTATTCTGCTTTCCCCGTAGGGACGCTTATAAGGGGCGTTTCTTCCAGTACCTCTCTCCCTTCCCGGGCCCGGATGAAGAAACAGCCAGCCTGGGAAAGAAAGGCGGAGACGACATGATCGGCTTCTCCCTGATAAGCGGCGCCTATTTTGTGGAAAGCAACATGGGCTCCTCCGCCATGTTCGGAGGCGGCGGAGACAACACCGTCCGCTGGAAATCCAGCGCGGCCGTAGCCGAATACAGCCGGAAAATGGCCATGGAGATCTATGAAACCGACGAGCGGCCCATCGGCATCGTCTTCGGCGGCAGCGGCGGCGGCTACAAGACCATGGCCTGCATCGAGAATACAGATGCCTGGGAAGGCGCCGTCCCCTTCGTGATCGGCTCCCCCGCCTCTCTTCCCAATACCATCACCATGCATGCCCAGGGCCAGAGAGTCCTGCGCCATGCCTTCGGAAAGATCATCGACAACCTGGAGCCCGGCGGCAGCGGCGACATATACCAGGGCTTAAATGACCTGGAAAAGGATATGCTGCGGGAACTGACAGACATGGGCTTTCCTCCCATGGCCTGGTACCTGGAGGCTTCCGGCCATATCGACGACGGGTCCCTCCCTGTCCTTTCCCCGGGCGTAAAGAGGGCCGATCCCGTTTATTTTGAAGACTTCTGGAAGGTCCCCGGTTATGCCGGCGCGGATCCCCAAAGCAGCGCCGTCAGAGACCGCCTGCAGTTTAAGGGAAAAGTAAAGAGAGTCCACCTGCCCGGAAAGCCCGAAAGCGCCAGCGAGGAACAGGAGATCGAGAGCCGCAACGGCGTGGACGACGCCTGGAAAAAGATGCTTACCGACGGCAGGGACGCCTGGATCGAGATGGAGACCCTGCCCGAAGGAGACGACCTCTATCTGAAGGGCGTCAATATCACCTTCGAGACCGGAGACGCCAGAGGCATGCAGCTTCTCCTTGGGGACATGGAAAAAGACGAAGTCACCGGCGGAGGCTTTCTGACCATCGGCATGTGCTACGGCATGTCGGACCTGGGAGAAGCCCTTTCAAAGGTAAAGCCCGGCGACATTCTCTGCCTGGACAACTCCGACTATATCGCCATCCAGCACTATTACCGCCATCAGGTCCCGGATGCCACCTTCCATGCCTGGGACCAGTTCCGGAAGGAAGACGGCACCCCTGCCCTGCCTCAGCGGCCCAATGTCATGGGCTACGCCCTCAACGGCACAGGCCGTCCCCAGGACGGTCAGATCCAGGGCAAGGTCATGGTCATCCAGTCCCTGATGGATGAGTCCACCTGCCCCTGGTGCGGCGACTGGTATCGGAACAAGGTCATTGAAGCGACCGGGACTGAAGAGAATTTCCGTCTCTACTACATGCAGCGCTGCATGCACAATAACTCCGTCGATTCCGCCAACAACATGGTGGTCAACTACATGGGCGCCCTCTGCCAGGCCCTTCTGGACATGGCAGACTGGCTGCAGGAGGGGAAAGAACCCCTTCAGACCACTCTTTATAAGAGAGAAGGCGGCCGGATCCTGGAAGAAGCTGACGCATCCAGGCGGGGCGGCATGCAGGCCGGAATCCTTCTCACCGTCAACGGCGCAAAGTGCGCCCGCGTCCGCGCAGGAGGAGAATTCGTTCTGAGAGCGGAGGCCACGCTTCCCGAAGGCGCAGGCGAAGTGACGGCCATCGATTTCGACTACAGAGACTCTCACGTATTCCCCGGCAGAGTCGAGGGCCTCTTCCCCGTAAAGGGCTCTGTCACCAGGACAGAGGCAGAAGGGGTAAAGGGAGCCTTTGCGGAAGTGGTGCACAGCTTTGAAAAGCCCGGCACCTACTTTGTTTCCGCCCGGGTCTCCTCCCAGCGCCAGGGAAGAGAAGATGAGCTCTTCACCCAGGTGCTGAACCTGGACCGGGTCAGGGTCATCGTGGAATAAGAAGAAACGAAACAAATAATGGAAAAAGTTGACTAATCCATTCATATAAGGGATGCTTTCCGATCCATACAATAAAAGCATAAAGATTCATCCACGGTTCATACAGAAACAGTTACAAGGAGAAGGAAAGTATGAGCGAAGAAACCAGAAACACCGCAGCAGAAACAAAGCAGAAGGAAAAAGGCGTAGGCTTCTTTACACTGGCATCCTGGTCCCTTCGTCCGGCATCTACAGGCGTAGCTGTCATGATCATGGGCTATCTTACCGTTTTCGCCGTCAACACAATGAAGATGGATGCCAAACTGGTGGGTGCCCTGCTGCTGGTCAGCAAGCTGATCGACGGCGTAACAGATCTGTTTGCCGGCTACATCGTAGACAGGACCCATACCAGATGGGGCAAAGGCCGCCCTTATGAGTGGTGCGTCGTAGGCATGTGGCTGGCCACTCTTCTGATGTTCTGTGTTCCTGCAGCCGCAGCAGTCCCCGTCAAGGCAGCCTGGATCCTGCTCATGTATCTGTTTGCCAACTCCATCTTCTATACCTTCCTGAACGCCAACGGCACCGTATATATGGTACGTGCCTTCAGTTCTCAGAAGCAGTACGTTCAGCTGTCCACCTACGGCGGTATTTTCCCCATGCTGATCGTTGCCGTTTTCAACATCGTCTTCCCCAGCCTGATGGGTACCCTTGCCACCAGCCAGGGAGGCTGGATCAGACTGGTCGCTATGTTCGCTCTTCCTCTGACCGCTCTCGGCATGCTTCGTTTCTTCGTTGTCAAGGAGACGCATGACGTAGACGTACACTCCGGCAGCCAGAAAGTGGAGTTCGGGGACATCCTGGAAGTTTTGAAAAAGAATCCCTTTATCTACATCATGGCACTGGCTTCCCTTGTCATGAATGTCATCTCCAACATGGGCGTCAATGTCTTCTACTTCACGGACATCGTCGGCAACGTAGGTCTCATGGGCGTTCTGGCAGCGACCCAGTTCATTATTCTGCCCATGATGTTCATCTTCCCTCAGATCCTGAAGAAGATCTCCGTCATGAAGCTGATCCGGATCGGTACGCTCTGCGCGGCAGCCGGCTTTACCGTCAACTTCTTTGCGGGAAGCTCTCTTCCCCTGCTGATCGCCGGCAACCTCCTGACCGGTGCGGGCTCCGTTCCCATCTCCATGCTGGCCGGCCTGATCATCATCGAATGCGCTGACTACAACGAATATATCGGGATCCGCCGTCTGGAAGGCACTCTGGGCGCTGTCAACGGCTTTGCAAACAAATTAGGCGCGGGCCTGGGCGCAGGTCTTCTGGGCATCCTGATCGGCCTTGCAGGCTATAACGGGGCCCTGGATGTACAGCCCGCTTCGGCCATTGCCATGGTCAGACTCCTCTACTCTCTGATCCCGGCAGCTATGTATGTCTGTCTCTACCTTGTCTGCCGCTTCTACAGACTTGACAAAATGATGCCCGAAATCAGGAAGGCCAACGAGGAAAGCCGTGCAGCCGCCAAGGCAGAACATGAATCTGCAGAATAACCCCTGAAAAAGAAGGTGCTGTCACTAAAACAGCCGGATCATTAGCGGCAGTGCCGGGATTCTCTGGCACTGCCGCCGTCTTTGTAATAAACTGCTGTCAAAGGAGGCTCTTTACAAATGAAGTATGCGCGTAAAGATGTAGAATACAGGCTCAATGACCTCCAGGGCATGATCTATGCCGCCTGCCAGCTGGGTGCCTGGTGCTTTGATGAAAAAAAGACACTGTTTTTTACCACGGCGCCCCACCGGGAGGAATACCATATGCTGCTGCAGCTGGGCGGCTGCCTGGACGCTGCCATAGAAAAAAAGGATCTGCCGGGCTGCCCCCTGGTTTTCTCGGGTGCCATGGGCCTGGGCTGGATCGCAGAGTGGGTACACAGAAGTGAGAAAAGCTCCCTTCTGGTCATTCTGGGTCCTCTGTACATGAAGAACAGCTCCATCGATGAAAGCATGCAGCAGCTGGACCGGCACGGTCTTTCGGGACATCTCAGAAGAGAGTATCTGAAGATCCTGGGCGACGTTCCCTTTGTCCACGGCGAGTCCATCAGGAACTTTGCCATTATGCTGCATTTCGCCTGCTACGAGGAGAACCTGAGCCGGGAGAGCATCCTTTTTGAATCCCCCGCTCCGCCAGAAAAGGATCTGCCGCCCATTCCGGAAAAGGGAGAAGATGCCCCTGCGGAAAATGATTTAGAGCGCATGGTCTCCCATGAGGAGATGATGCTCCGCTGCCTTCGGGAGGGCCTGGCCCCGGAAAAGGATAAAAACGACTATCAGGGGGAGCTCCAGAATTTCCATCTCCGGGACGTTCTGCGCCAGATCAAGGATAACCTGATCATTTTTACGGCACTGTGTGCCCGCAATGCCGTCCGGGGCGGCGTTTCCCTGACCGCGGCCAAGAACAGGGAAAGCCACTGGATCTGTCGGATCGAAAACATGACCTCCTACGGGGACACCCCTCAGATGGTCCAGAAGATGTATCAGGATTTTCAGCATATGGTCCTGGCGGCAAAGGATACGGAGGGCCTCTCCAGGGCTGTCCGGGACTGCCGGGAATACATCCGCATGAACTATACAAATCCTCTGACAACGGAAGAGATCGCACGCCACTGCGGCTATACGGAATATTATCTGACCCGGAAATTTTCCAGAGAGATGGGCATGAAGATGGCTGATTATATCCGGACTGTCCGCCTGAATGCGGCCAAAGTTATGCTGCTGACCTCCAGAAAGGATATCCAGCAGATCAGCGAAGAGCTTCAGTTCGGCAGCCGCAGCTACTTTGACCGGGTCTTCCGCCAGGAGGTGGGCATTTCCCCCAGGCAGTTCAGGGAGACCAGAGGACTGGGAGAAGGAAAGGAAACGACATGAAACTGAAAAAACTGGAATCCTATCTTGACTTTATCACCGCAGTCCAGACCTGTAAGGGAGACGTCTCTTTCAGCTCGGCGGAAGGGGACCATCTGAACCTGCACTCCACCTTCTGCCAGATCCTGTTCGCTTCCGTATGTACGGACAGGGATTTTCTCTCCGGCGGAGAGATCCTCTGCAGCCGTCCCTCGGATTATGAAAGGCTCAGGGATTTCCTGGAAGAGGACCCCGACTGAAAAGAAATACACGCACAGGAACTTTGGAGACGGGCCCGGGCCCGTCTCTTTTTCATTGGACGTATGCAAAGCGAATTCCGACAAGAAAAGACGAAATCTTTTCTATAAAGGAAAACGGGGAAAAACTATGCTTACAGTAATCAGAATAAAAATCAGGAGAACTATATCTTATGCAGCAGTACAGAACCTTTGAACTGACCTTCCGGGATCCTTCCCTGAAAGAAAAGGATGCCAGCCTTCCCCTCCGGGCCGTATTTACCCGGGAAGGGAAGCAGATACAGGTAAAGGGCTTTTATGACGGAGAAGGGATCTATAAGATCCGCTTCCTGCCCCTGCAGCCGGGCCTGTACAGATGGGAAGTCTCCGGCCTTTTCTCCGCCCGGGGAGAGGAGATCTGTCTTCCCGCAGAGGAGGGAGACCACGGCCCTGTACGGGCACAGGAGACCCATTTTGTATACGCGGACGGACATCCCTATATTCCTTTCGGAACTACGGTCTACGCCCTGGCCCATCAGGAGGACGATCTGGTGGAAAAAACTCTGGAGAGCCTGAAAAAGGCTCCCTTCAACAAGATCCGCCTCTGCCTCTTCCCCAAGGATTACACCTATAACCATAACGAGCCCCCCTTTTATGCTTTTGAAAAGAAAGAGGACGGCTCCTGGGACGTGACAAGACCCTGCCTTTCCTTCTGGCAGCGCTTTGAAAGGATCCTGGGCCGGATCTATGCCATGGGCATAGAGACCGACCTGATCCTCTTCCATCCTTATGACCGCTGGGGCTTTTCCTCCCTTTCCATGCAGGAAAACCTGGTCTATCTGGACTACGTGCTCAGGCGCCTTTCGGCCTTCCCCGGCATCTGGTGGTCCCTTGCCAACGAATACGACCTCTGCGAGGACCACAAATCCCTTTCCGACTGGGAGGAGATCGAAGCCTTTGTGAAGGGAAACGATCCCTTCGGTCATCTGCTCTCCTGCCACAACTGTTTCTGCTTCTGGGACGCTTCCAGGAAAAACATCAGCCACGCCAGTCTCCAGACCAAGGGCCTTTCCGAGATCCCCCGCTGGATCGAAAAATACAAAAAGCCTGTGGTCATTGACGAGTGCTGCTATGAGGGAGATCTGCCCGATTTCTGGGGAAGCATTTCCGGAAAGGAAATGGTACGCCGCTTCTGGCGCTGCTTTGCCAGCGGAGCCTTCTGCACCCACGGAGAGACCTTCCTTTCGGAGGACGAGATCCTCTGGTGGGCAAAGGGCGGAAAGCTGAAAGGGCAGAGTCCTTCCCGAATCGCCTTCCTGCGGGAAATCATGGAATCCCTGCCAGGGCCCCTGACGCCAAAAAGGGACGGGGTCCTTACCCTGGCACAGAAAAAAGGCCGGGAACTGGAAGAAGCCCTGCTGCTCCTCCCTGAGGACCTGCGGCCCTTTGTCCGTACCATCGCCGGCAGCATGGCCCGCATGGAAGAAAATGACAGGACGGCCCATCTGGCCGGGGAGCACGAATGGGCATCCCATGCCGGAGAGGACGCCTTCCTCTGGTACAACGACCTGCAGTGCTTTAAGAGGATGACCCTGGATCTTCCAGAGGATCATATCTACAAAGTGGAATATATAGACACCTGGGAAATGACCCGGACCCCGCTTATGGAAAACGCCTGCGGAAAGACTGTAATAGAACTGCCCGGCCGGGAAGATCTGGCCGTTCTGGCCCTGAGGACCGATCACTGATAAAGGAGAATCGTAACATGAAAGAATATATGAATAAAAATCTTGCCCCCGAAGTAAGAGCCTCTCTCCTTTTAAAGGAGCTCAGCCTGGAAGAGAAAATGAGCCAGGTGGCGGGCCTTTTTGCCATTCCCGGCATGGAAGAAAAAATGAAGCAGTACATGCAGGGCGGCATCGGACAGATCTCCTGCCTGGAAATGCGGCGTTTCACTTCTCTGGAAGAGGCGGCTGCCTGGCAGAAGACCCTGCAGGAGATCGTCATGGAAAAGCAGCCCCATCACATCCCTGCCATCTTCCACATGGAGGG
>DETN01000146.1 GCA_002362155.1 Lachnospiraceae bacterium UBA3287
ATAACTTCCCTTGTTTTTTTAGGGAGGCTTGTTAGATTGCGGTAAATTTACCACTAAGGCAAGTCAAACATTCATACTTAAGAGGAGAAAAAGGCATATGAAAAATAACGATATGAACCTTAAGGGAAACAAAGTGACAGGAGCAGTCCTGGAAGTAACGGATGCGGATTATACCAGCTTTAAGGATGCAGCTGCCGGCAGACTGCTGGAAAGCGCCCGCTGCGCACCGGAAGGAACAGGTCTTGCGTTTAAGATCAGACTGGCGGCTGAGGGAGAAGTGATCTGCATGATCATGGGGGATGCCGGCGCGGAAATGGAAGACTACAAATGGATCTTCGGCTCCGATATCTCCCTTAAGGAAGCAGATCCGGGTCTCTTTTCCTGGGAAAGCGAGGGAGAAGTTTTCTCCTATACCTTCAGGGCAGACAGGGAGGAGGATGGTTACGGACTGGAAGATATCGGGGCACTTTACGAAGCTCTCATGCGGACCGGTGCCGTAATCAGTCTGCATCTGGACAAAAAAGAGGGGAGGGAAGTTGTCTGCAGGGCCCGGATGGATCTGAAAAGGCCGGCGTCCCTTATGGTCAGGACGCTTCTGGGAAGTCATTTCGTCAGGATGGAAGCAGTCCGGGTTCCGGAGGAAGCTGCAGATGCCGATGAAAGGATCTCACCTGCCTGCGCAGGGCGCTTTATCCGGATGATCCTTAGTCTGGCGGAGGAAAAGGCTCTGGAAGATTTCCGCAGGGAAAAGGAGAAAGTGGTCACGGAAGAAGATCTTCCCGGAGAACCTCAGGAAGCGGATAGCTCTGCAGAATTCGTCGGAGCGGAGTGGTCCGGAAATATCGAAGACATGGAATTAAGCGTCCGTGCTTACAACAGTCTGAAAAGAGCCGGCTACTCCACCTATGATGAAATTAAAAATCTTACGGACGAAGAACTGTATCAGATCAGAAACCTGGGCAGAAAGTCTGCGGACCAGATCCGGGAGAAGATTGAAGAATTCAGGTTTCGTCCCATCAGAAGGAAGGACATGCCGGAAAAGAAGGACTACGGCGCCATGCTGGATGGACTGATCGGTCTGTCCTCCGTAAAGGCCCAGGTCAGAAGAATCCGTGCCATGGCCAGGATGAACAGGGATATGCAGGAGAAGGGAATGAAGCCTCTTCCCATCAGCCTGCATATGGGCTTTCTTGGGAATCCTGGTACGGCAAAGACCACGGCTGCCAGGATCATGGCCGGCATTCTTTATGAAGCCGGGTTCCTGCAAAGCGACCAGATCCTGGAAGTGGGGAGAGGAGATCTGATCGGAAAGTACGAAGGCCAGACCGCCCAGAAGGTACAGCAGGTATTTTCCTATGCGGAAGGAAGGCTTCTCTTTATAGACGAAGCCTATTCCCTTCTGGAGCACTGGGAAGGTGCCTACGGCGACGAAGCCATCAATACCATCGTACAGGAGATGGAAAACAGAAGGAATTCCACTGTGGTGGTATTTGCAGGCTATCCGGAGGAAATGGAGGATTTTTTCCAGAGGAATCCGGGTCTTAAGTCCAGAGTGCCTTACATGATCAGGTTTGACGACTACGGACCCGAAGAGCTGCTTGCCATCACAAGACAGGAGGCGGAAAAAAGGGGCTTCGGTCTTTCGGAGGATGCCGAGGGCAGGATCAGGGAAATCTGTTCTTCTTTCATGAAGGATAAGGGTTTCGGTAACGGCAGATTCTGCAGGAACCTGGTGGAGAATGCGCTGCTTTCCTATGCGGAAAGATTTTACGGAGGGGAATGCTGCAAAGAAGCAGGGACAAAGTTCATGCTTTCCGGAAAGGATTTCATAGCTCCTGAAGGAAAGGAAAACCGCAGAGAGCGCAGAATCGGCTTTTACTGAAATGGTCCTGCAAAGACTGGCCGGGAAGGGGGTGTAAAAAAGGTTCGGAAGCCCGACCCCCTTGAAAAGGCGCTTCTTCCGCATTAAGATAAATGGCAGGGACAAAGGGCGATGGCACCGGTCCCTGTTCACTTCTTATATCACCGCTGCCCTTTTAAGGCGGATCCGGTGAAAATCCCCCCATTTTTTAATTACATAGCTTCAGGTCCGGCAGCGCCGGGTACTTTCCGTGCTTTCTGAGTACATTTTTCAAGTATCCGTAAATGGCATTTCTTTTTATGCCGGCCCTTCGACGGGGTGGACCTCTCCACCTTTCTTTTCCTGTTCTCTTTTTTTACCCCTACGGAGATTTTTTATGAAGTACAGACGAAGCCCCAGGTCTCCCTGTATCCTTTACAGTCCTGCTGCATAAAACAAGTTGTATAAGGCCGCCTGAGAGGGCGGCGGAAAGGATACTATGAAAAAGTTTGTTATAAAGACAGGAAGGTACAGGAAGCTGCTGTCTCTTTTACTGATCCTGGTTCTTTTTGTCTGCGCCGCAGTGCCTCCGGCAGAGGCTGAAGCCGCACAGACGGGTGATGAGGAAGAAAGCATTTTACAGGAAACAGAGGCGGATCCCGCAGAGCCTTCAGAAGAGCCGCAGGATGCCTCCGGGGAGGCGGAAGAAGAGCCTCCCAAGGCAGATGGGGAAGAATCACCTGATCCCTCTTCCGGCACTGCCGCTCCTGAAGGCCAGGGGGATGAGACCCCTCTTCCTTCTCAGGAAGTACATGAAAACAGAGAAGAGGGCGGAGGGGAAACCTCCGGGGAGATCCCCGAAAAAAGCAATGAAGAAGTGGAGGAGCTTCCAAAGGACATTGAAGAAGACAGCGAAGGGACTCCGGTAGAAGAAATGGAAGAGGCTGCAGAGGAGTCCGGGGAGGAAGAACTTCTTATGAAAGCACCTCTTCTCGGAGCATCCGGAGCAGGGTCCCTTCCCGATCCTCTGGGCACCGTGACTGTGGGAAGACAGGGAAGGACACCTCTTCCTGTCTACAGCAGATATGTGAACTATACCAGATGCTGGTACGTGATCCACAATAACGTGAAGTACTGGGCCGTATGCTCCAGAGCTTCCGCTTCCGGGTCGGTGCCTCCGGAGAGCCCGGATTCCAGAACAGTCAAATGCCGCTACAACCACCTGAATGCCGAAGCGGTCAACGGGATCGCAGCATGGCAGAAGGCCGTGGAAGACAGCTCAACGGTACCCATTAAAAAGAACCAGGGCCATAACGCAAGACTGGCCAAGGCTGTTCTGGTCTCCATGTTTACAAGGGCCAGTTTCTGGAAGGAAAGCTTCTCCAACTTTACCCTGTCCTATGCAGCTGCCCACCTGCTGGTATCGGATCTGCTCTTTGGAGATGACAATGCGGCCACAGGGAAAAACTATAACCTGGTCTTCAAAACAACGAAGTCAAACGTAGAGAAATGGCTGGAAGATCCCGGGAACGCGGCCCTGGTGGATTCCTGCAAAGCATATATTGCCTATTTCTGGGACGGTGGGTCGGACAGAGGACGCCAGTCAGTTGTGTGGGTGGAAGGCCTTCCCGGCGTCATGGATCTTCGGAAAAGAGCCGAAGATAAGGAAGGGAACACTGTATCCGGACAGGATCTGACCGGCACCACCTATGTGCTTTATAAAGATCACGGCTGCAGCGAGCCTGCAAAAGACGTTTACGGGAAAGACGCCGTCTTTGTATGTGATAAAGACGGGGAGGCCGATGCCATCGTACTTCCCATAGGTACCTATTATCTGAAGGAAACAAAGGCCGCTCCCGGCATGGAACTGGACAAAGAGATCTATACCACAGAACTGGTCAGATCCACGTCCTTCAGCAACTATATCAACTTCCATATGAATAAGGTGACCGATAAGGTCAAAGATGCAAAGCCCGGAGAGGGCTCCCTGATCATCCAGAAAAGGGACAGCGAGACCGGCAGAGCCAGGGGCGGGGCAAGCCTGCAGGGCGCCGTATATGATCTGATCGTAGATCAGGAGGAAGGCGTCACGGACGAGAAAGGTACCTATAAAAACGGAGATGTCTACGGGACTCTCAAGACTGACGAAGAAGGCAGAGCCTCCCTGGAAAAGATTCCGGAAGGAGCATACATTCTGAAAGAAAGGACGGCTTCCAAAGGTTATAAAGTATCAGTTGAAGCCAGAAAGATCCTGATCGAAAACGGCAGTACCCTTTCCCTGACAGGAGAGCAGGGCCTTCCCGAAGAGATCATCCGGGCACCCTTCTCATTTGCTAAGACCGGATCCGATGACCGGAAAATGGCCGGCGTGGTCTTCCGGGTGACCTGTCAGGAATCCGGAGAGTCATGGGAGATCGTTACCGGAGAAGACGGGATCTATGACTCCCTGAAGGAAAAGGAACCCGCAAGACAAAGGCTCCTCTACGGGACTTACCTTCTGGAGGAGCTTCCCTGCCCTGCCAATGAAGGCTATACCCTTTGTGAAAGCGAAACATTCAGGGTGGGAAGCGAAAAAGCCGTCGATCTGGGCACCTTCGTGAACTACCGGGGACCTTCTGCCGGGACGGTTCTGACTGACGAAAAGGGAAACAGGTACCTGAAGGCCGGAGGCAGGATCACCCTGAAGGATACTGTGACCCTGCATGACATGCTGGACTATAAGGATCAGGAGATCAGGCTGAAGGGACGTCTGGTGGATGCAGAGACAAGAGAAACTGTCGCTGAGGCTGAAAAGAAAGTGACTCTGGAATCGGCGGAGCAGACTCTTATCATGGACTTTGAACTGGATGCGTCCGGCCTTGGCGGAAAGAGCCTTGTGGCCTTTGAGTATGTCTATGACAAAGACGGAAAACTGATCACAAAGCATGAAAATCTCAGGGATAAAAATCAGACAGTTCATTTCCCTGCCATTCAGACCACGGCAGTGTGTGAAGGTACGGAGGATCAGGTGCTTTCTTCCTGCAGAAATGCGCTGATCCGGGACACCGTCAGCTATACAGGTCTGGAAGGCGGAAAGACCTACAGGATCGACGGAATCCTCTATGACACGGCCGACGGAAAGCCCTTCCTTGCCGGCGGCAGCCAGGTAAAAAGCTCTGTATCCTTTACGGCGGAGGCATCCGGGCAGGGCAGTGTCACAGCAGAGTTTTCCTTTGATATTCCCAAGGATATGGAAGGAAAGGTACTGGTGGCTGCAGAGAGTCTTTTTAACGCAGGAGGAGATCTCCTGGCAGAGCATAAGGATCTGAAGGATGAAAAGCAGACCGTCTGGGTACCCGGCATCGGTACACAGGCCCAGGACCTTATGACAGGAGACCATGCGGGCACCGTTTCGGAACAAACTTCTTTCAGGGATAAAGTTACCTATACCGGTCTTTCCCCGAAGAAGAAATATGAAATCAGGGGAACTCTGATGGTCAGGGAAACAGGAAAGCCCCTTCTGGACGACGGAAAGAAGATAACCGCTTCCAGGACCTTTACGCCAGAAACGTCTGACGGCGTCATCTACCTGGATTTTACCTTTGACGCCTCCGATCTTGCGGGAGAGACTGTCGTAGCCTTTGAAGAACTTTATCATAAAGGCATTAAAGTCGCTGCTCACGCCGATCTGCAGGATAAGGAACAGTCTCTTGTATATCCCGGGATCAGGACTACAGCCTGCGACATAAAGACCGGAGACCATCTGGGCATTTCTTTCTTTGACCGTCTGACCGGATCTTCCGGGGAGACGACAATTACGGACAGGGCGGAGCTGACAGGCCTTATGCCCGGTTACGTCTACCGGGTCAAAGGGACCCTGTATGACAGGGAGAGCGGACAGGCCCTGAGAGGGAAAAACGGGAGAGAGATCACGGCGGAAACGGAAATAACGGCTTCCGCTGAAAAGGAGACCGTAGAGCTGACATTCAGAACGGATCTTTCTGTTCCGGGCAAAACCCTGGTCGTCTGCGAAGATCTGATCCATAACGACGTGGTCATCGCATCCCATAATGATCTTACAGACGAAGAGCAGAGCGTTCACTTCCCGGAGATCACTACCAGCGCCATGGACCAGGCAACAGGCAGCCATCTGGGGACGCCTTCCAAAAAGGCTCTTATAAGAGACAGAGTTTCCTACACCAATCTTATTCCCTCGGCCGGCGACCGCCCTGCCTCCTATACCATGAAGGGCACCCTGATGGTGAAAACCACGGGAGAGCCTCTGCTGGACAAAGAAGGAAAAGAGATCACAAGTCAGGTGACATTCTCTCCGGAGAGCCCTTCGGGATCTGTGGATCTGACCTTTGAATTCGACGCATCCCTTCTGCAGGGTGAGACGGTGGTATGCTTTGAAAAGATGTACCGGGAGGATATCCTGGTGGCCGTTCATGCGGATCTGGAAGACAGGGAGCAGAGCGTATTTTATCCCGCCATTATCACCAGAGCATCCCATGACAGGACCGGGACGCAGCTGGGGTATCCCGGAGAGGAACAGTCCATTACCGACATGGTTACCTATGAGAATCTTCTTCCCGGAACCTACGTGGTACAGGGCCTTGTCATTGATTCCGGGACCGGTCTTCCTTTTACGGATGCAGAAGGAAAGGAGATCCGGGCGGAAAAGATCTTTACCGCTGAAGAAATGAACGGCCAGGTCCCCGTGACTTTTAACTTCAGGGCAAAAGGCCTTACCGGCAGAACGCTGACGGTTTTCGAGACTCTTTATACCCGGGGCGGGACCCTGATCGCTTCCCATGAAGACAGCAAAGACCGGGATCAGATGATCTTTTATCCGGGAATCACCACAAAGGCAGAGGATGGGGAGACTCATACCAACGCAGGCCCTGTAAAAGACCTTGTGACCATCACAGACCATGTCTTCTACAACAACCTGATTCCTTCCACACAGGAGGATCCCAGGGAATATACCGTTAAAGGCACCCTTATGGTCAAATCCACCGGAAAGCCCCTTCTGGACGAGAACGGAGAGGAGATCACCTCCGCGCATGTCTTTTCACCTGAAAAGGCGGACGGATGCGAAGATCTGGTCTTTACATTTTCTTCGGCTCTTCTGGCCGGAGAGACCGTGGTCTGCTTTGAATCTCTTTATGAAAAGGATATCGAAGTGGCAGTACACGCCGACCTGGAAGACAGGGACCAGAGCGTCTTTTATCCCTCTGTTACTACCAGGGCAGCCGATAACAGGACCGGAACGCATACCGGTTCTGCAGGAGAAGAAAAGTCTCTGACCGACATGGTCACCTATAAGAATCTTCTTCCAGGCACCTATCTGGTAAAGGGCCTGGTCATTGATTCCGGGACCGGTCTTCCTTTTACGGATGCAGAAGGAAAGGAGATTCGGGCGGAAAAGACCTTTACGGCCGAAGAAATGAACGGCTATGTCCCCGTGACCTTTACCTTCAGAGCGGAAGGCCTTTCCGGCAGGACGCTGACCGTTTTCGAGACCCTTTATACCGAAGGCGGGACCCTGATCGCCTCCCATGAGGACAGTGAAGACCGGGATCAGATGATCTTTTATCCCGGAATCACCACAGAAGCAGAGGATGGGGTGACACATACCCATACAGGGCCTGTAAAAGAACTTGTGACCATTACGGACCATGTCTGGTACAACAATCTGATACCCTCCACGCAGGAGGATCCCAGAGAATATACCGTAAAAGGCACCCTTATGGTCAAATCCAGCGGAAAGCCCCTTCTGAATGAAAAGGGTGAACCCGTTACATCAGAGCATGTCTTTTCACCTGAAAAGGCGGACGGATGCGAAGATCTGGTCTTTACTTTTTCTTCGGCCCTTCTGGCGGGAGAGACGGTGGTATGCTTTGAATCCCTTTATGAAAAGGATATCGAAGTGGCAGTCCACGCCGACCTGGAAGATCATGAACAGAGCGTTTATTATCCCTCCATCAGGACAAACGCCTCCGTATCCGGCAAAAAGTCCGTCACCGCAAAGGGAAAGGTGACTCTGGAAGATATGGTGGAATACAAAAACCTGATTCCCGGCACCGAATATGAGCTGACCGGCATCCTGATGGATAAAAAGTCCGGAAAGCCCCTTGAGGCAGGGGGCGGACAGGTGAGGGCCTCCGCAAAGCTGATTCCAGAGGAAGAAAGCGGCATCTGCCCTGTGACCTTTACCTTCGACGCCTCAGGCCTGGGAGAAAGGACACTGGTGGTATTTGAGACCCTTTCCCTCTCCGGAATCGAAGTGGCAGTCCACGCGGATCTGGAGGATAAGGCACAGACCGTAACGCTGACACCGCCTCCGGCTCCTCCGAAAACAGGAGACGAAGCAGGACCTGCCCTGTGGATCCTTCTTGCTCTGTCAGGACTTGCCGCCGCCGGCCTTCTTCTGAAAAGAAGAAGAAAAACCGGAAAATGAAGCAAACGTAATAAAATACAAAAAATGGACTTCGAACAGTCAGGATGATTCCTTCTTAAAGATTGATAAGAGATAAGTCAGAGAGCTCTGCGCCTTCAGGGGCGCGGAGCTTTCTGATTTTCAGGCGGGGTCCTTACAGGCTCTGCAGCAGGATTAATGTTCTCAGGAAGGGCATTTCAGTGGTATAATCAGTACACCTGTTAAGACATTTGATCCAGGCCTGCCATAGACTTTTCGTCTGTCCGGGCCTTTTCTTATTTTGAAGAGTCAGCTGAAAGGAATCATTCATGATCATTAATACCGGACAGAGAACGGATATCCCTGCCTTTTATGCAAAGTGGCTGGCGGGACGGCTCAGGGAGGGCTTTGTATGCGTCCGAAATCCCTTTGACCCCAGACAGGTAAGCCGCTACAGGCTGGACCCCTCTGTGGTGGACGTCATCGGCTTCTGCACAAAAAATCCCGCCCCCATGTTTCACTACATGGACCTGCTTTCTCCCTACGGCCAGTACTGGTATGTGACCATCACGCCCTACGGAAGAGACATAGAACCGCACGTTCCGGACAAGCACAAGATACTGGAGGATTTTAAGAGGCTGTCGGATATGGTGGGGATAAACTGCGTGGGATGGCGTTACGATCCCATTTTTACAGACAGCCGCTATACAAAGGAATACCACCTGAAAGCCTTCTCGCAGATGGCCCGGACCCTGGAGGGCTATACTGAAACGGTGGTCATCAGTTTTATCGATATCTACGACAAAGTCTTCAGAAACTTTCCGGAAGCCAGAGAGGTGGAAAAGGAAGACCGGCTGGATCTGGGAAGAAAGCTGATCGAAATCGCCGCAGGGTGCGGTATGACGGTGAAGCCCTGTGCGGAAGGAGATGAGCTTGCCCCCTACGGGGCCGACTGCAGGGGCTGCATGACCGTTGACGTCTATGAAAGGGCCATAGGGAAAAGACTTACAGTCCCTGCCAGAAAGCCGGCAAGGGAGGGCTGCGCCTGCTATCTGGCCTGCGATATAGGGGCCTATGACACCTGCATGCACCTGTGCAGGTACTGCTATGCCAACAATGACCCCCTGCTGGTGCGGGAAAATGCAGGGCGCCACGACCCCGCCTCCCCCTTTCTGGTGGGCGGTTACAGAGAGGACGATATCATTCACGACGTCCCTCAGCAGTCCTGGATCGACCATCAGATCAGTCTTTTTGATCTTCTCTGATAAATTTAAAGGGTAAAGTTGTAAACAGACGTTATAGCGTATAAGGAAAAAAGTATGAGAACTGCTGTAATCGGTGTTGGAAACATGGGAAGCAAGTATGCCTGCCTGATCCAGGAGGGGCAGATCCGGGGACTGGAGCTTTGTGCCCTGACCAGAGTACGGGGCGTCTACAGAGAAATGCTGGGGAAATCCATAGAAGCAGGGGTCCCGGTCTTTGAAAGTGCGGACGCTCTCTTTGATGCCGTTGAAAAGAGAGACCTTCCCCTGGACTGTGTGATCATCGCAACGCCGCACTATTCTCATGAATCCATAGCCGTAAGAGCCTTTGGACTTGGGCTGAACGTCCTGTCGGACAAGCCCTCCGGAGTATACTCCAGACAGGCCAGGCATATGGAAGAGGCGGCGGAAAAATCCGGAAAAAACTTTGCCATGGTCTTCAATCAGAGGACGCTGCCCGTCTACCGTCAGATCAGGGATATCGTAAAGAGCGGAAAGTACGGAGCCCTCAAGCGGGTCAGCTGGGTGGTGACGGACTGGTACAGGCCGGAGAAATATTACAGGTCCAGCGCCTGGCATTCCACCTGGGAAGGAGAAGGAGGAGGCGTTCTGCTGAATCAGTGCCCCCACAACCTGGATCTTCTCCAGTGGATTCTGGGCATGCCTGCAAAGCTGCAGGGCTTCTGTAGGGAAGGCCGCTATCACGATATCCAGGTGGAGGACGATGTGACCCTCTACATGGAATGGGAGAACGGGGCCACCGGCACCTTCATTTCCTCCACCGGCGAAGCACCGGGGATCAACCGCCTGGAGATTTCTCTGGAGGAGGCCATGCTGGTATGCGACAGGGGTGTCCTTAAGATCGGCGAACTTTATCCTGAGCTTGGCATGAAGGAAGAGGAATACAGAAAGACTTCGGACGATTATTTCAGAAAGATACAGGGAACATGGTCGGAAGCATCCGTCCCCGCGGCAGATGAGAATCCCTATAAGATCATTCTTCAGTCCTACGCGGATGCCTGCCTGGGAAATGGAAGCAATATCGCCGACGGGACCGAAGGAAGAAAGAGCCTTCTTCTTTCCAATGCGGCCTACCTGTCTTCCTGGGAGGGACGCATGGTGGAGGTCCCCGCTCCCGGAAGCGACATGGAGAAGGAGTTTGAAAAATCCTTCGAGTCCTGGCTGGACAGGAAGAAAAACGAAGGAAAGGAATAAGCATGGAAGGGAAAAGCATGGACAGGATCCGCTTTGCCATCGTGGGATCGGGCTGGCGGGCCCTCTATTACGTACGTATCGCTAAAGCCCTGCCGGAGGTCTTCGAGCTGACTGCCATGGTCTGCCGGAACCCCGAAAAGGCGGAGAAGCTCTCAAAAGAATACGGCATCCGGACTACCTGTTCGGCAGATGAGTGCATGGACTTCAAGCCCGACTTTGTGGTGGCTGCGGTCAGCAAAGCGGCGATCGCCGATGTCAGCGCGGAGTGGATGGAAAAAGGCTTCCCGGTCCTTTCCGAGACGCCGGCTTTCAGAACGGAGGAACAGGCAGAGAGACTGAAAGCTCTGATACTGAAGGGCGCAAAACATACGACAGCCGAGCAGTACCGGAAATATCCAACTGTGTCGGCCCTTATTAAGGCTCTGGACAGCGGGATCATAGGAGAGAGAGACTACTGCATGGTATCCTTTGCCCACGAATATCACGGTGCCAGCCTGATCAGAGCTTTTCTGGGCCTTACACCCGATGTGAAGTTTACGGCAAAGGCCAGTACCTTCTCCTTTCCCACTGCGGAGACCCTGAGCCGGTACGAAAAGTTCACAGACGGCCGGATCTCAATGAAAAAAAGGGCCCTGGCCATAGTGTCCTTCGAAAACGGAAAGGCAGCTCTCTACGATTTCGACGGAGAGCAGTACCGGTCCCCCATCAGATCCAGCATGATCAAAGTCCAGGGGTGCCGGGGTGAATTTGCAGGCGATACCTTCTCTTATCTGGACGAAAGCAACGAGCCGGCACAGGAGAGCCTTGTCATAAAAAGCAGGATGGTCTTCAGGGATACGGATAATCCAAACTTCAAGAGGATCCGGGAGATCACGGAGATTACTTTCCGCGGGGAGATCCTTTACAGTCCGCCCTTTGGCCTCTGCGGACTATCCGAGGATGAAACGGCCATAGCCCTGGTCCTTAAGGAAACGGGCCTTTACGCAAAGGGATGCGGGGAAAATCCCTGTCCTTTCGCGGAAGCCGCTGCGGATGTCCGCATGGGACTTGCCATAGCGGGAGAATAAAGCATGCCTCCGGAGGGGGCGCCCTGGCGGCGCCTCCTTCGGAGTTTTTTTATCAGATGAAAAGAAGTGGTGGGGGACGGTGAATGCGGGGTGCAGGAATCTTAATGCAAATGAAAGGAAATCTTAATAAACAAGTTTCGGTCATGGAAGTATACTAAACTGGTATAATAATAGTGCCGGCTAAGTTAAGCGGCGCGTTTTCAAATACAGTTCCCGGAGGAATAGAATTTATGGAAAACAATGTATTAAAGGCCCGAAGAAGAAAAAGACTGGTAGGAATCGTTCTGGTAGTTCTGATCGCAGTGCTGACAGGATTCCTTTACTTCAGGGGGAGAGGCGGCTCCGACGCAGGAGACGGACAGAACGTTGCCTACGTGACATCGGTGGCCACCCTGACCGGTCAGTATTCCTCAAACGGGGTTTTCAACAGATATGCCGGTACGGTGGAGTCCCAGGAGACCAAATCCTTCAACAAGCGGGACGATGCCGATATCCAGGAGATTTTCGTGGAAACGGGCGATGAAGTCAAGGTTGGGACGCCTCTTTTTTCCTACGATAATACCAAATATGAAGAGGACCTGGCCAAGGGCGAGATCGAGCTCGAGAGGCAGAAAAATGAGCTGGACAGCATAAAGACCACCATTGCCCAGCTTGAGAAAGAGAAAAAGTCTGCCGCCAGCGCCGACAAGGCCAACTATACGGTCCAGATCCAGGAGCAGCAGCTCAACCTCAAGCAGCAGGAGTACGATATCCAGAGCAAGGAACTGGAGCTGGACAAGATCAGGGACAATATAGCCCACGCCACAGTCACCAGCGACATGGAAGGCGTTGTCAAGAGCATCAATAAGGACAGCGGATCCCAGTCTTATTACGAAGGCTACGGCGGCGATGAGACCGAGAACGGCTTCATCGTGATCATGAAGACCGGCGACTTCCGGGTCAAGGGAACCATGAACGAGCAGAATATCTATGATATCTCCGAAGGACAGCCCGTGATCGTGCACAGCAGACTGGATGATCAGACCTGGAAGGGCACCGTTACTACCGTCGACAGGGAAAATACGGTCCAGAACCAGAACATGTACGGTGAGGGCTCCGGCTCCAGCAATTATCCCTTCTACGTGGAACTGGAATCCAGCGAAGGTCTGCTGATGGGCCAGCACGTATATATGGAAATGGACTACGGACAGGGAGAAAAGAGAGAAGACGGCCTCTGGCTGGATGAATATATGATCGACATGACCGATTCTGACGCTCCTTTTGTCTGGGCGGACAACGGTAAGGGAAAACTCGAAAAGAGAAAAGTCCTTCTGGGAACCTATGACGAGGAAATGATGCAGTATAAGATCAACGGCGGCCTCAGCACCGAAGATTCCATTGCCTTCCCCGACGAATCCCTGAAAGAAGGCATGAAGTGTATGGATGAATCCATGCGGACCGATGAAAGCTTCGAAGGAGGCATGGAAGGTATGGAAGGTATGGAAGGCATGGAGCCCATGGAAGGCATGGAATCCATGGAAGGCATGGAAGGTATGGAATCCATGGAAGGTATGGAAGACATGGAGCCCATGGAAGACATGGAAAACATGGAAGAGACCGAAGGTGAGGAAGGCCAGTATTAAAGGATCCGGGTGGTGAAGAACATGATCATAGAACTGCAGGATATCTGCAAAAGCTATATACAGGGAACCATGGTGACCCCTGTGCTCAAGAATATAAATTTTACCATGAAGGAAGGGGAATATACCGCCATTATGGGGCCCTCCGGATCCGGCAAGTCTACTCTGATGAATCTGATCGGATGTCTGGACCAGCCCACCAGCGGCAAATATTTACTGGACGGGGAAGATGTTTCCGCCTATACCGACAATCAGATGTCGGATATCAGGCTTGAAAAGATCGGATTCGTTTTTCAGACCTTCCAGCTCCTGCCCTATATGTCCGCGGCAGACAACGTGGCCCTGCCTCTTTCCTATGCGGGTGTATCCAGAAGGGAAAGAAAAGAAAGAGCCATTGAAATGCTGGGAAAGGTGGGACTTTCGGACCGTGTATCCTATCTGCCCAATCAGCTTTCAGGCGGCCAGAAACAGAGGGTGGCCATTGCAAGAGCCATGATCAATCATCCCAGGATCCTGCTGGCGGACGAGCCTACGGGCGCTCTGGATTCCACATCCGGAAAGCAGATCATGGGACTGTTCAGAGAACTGAACGAAGACGGCGTAACGATCCTTATGATCACCCATGACGCGGAGATCGCTTCCAATGCGGACAGGATCGTGGAGATCCGTGACGGACTGCTGAATCAGGAGGTGAAGATATAATGAAGAAGAACCGGATACTGGCAGTGCTGCTCTGTCTGGCACTGGCAGCGGGACTTGTTTACGGAATCGGCAGGGCTTTTGCCGCCAGCCGTAGAAAGACCGTCGTGGTAGTGCCCGTGACGGATCTGAACTATTCCTGGGGCGATGATCAGAACAGCATGGAAGGCATGGTGGCCTCGGGCTTTTCCCAGGATATATATCTGATGGATACTGAGAGCGTGGATACGGTCCTGGTAGAGACAGGACAGCATGTAAAGCAGGGTGACGTGCTTATGAAGTATGACGCTACCCAGACCTCCATCAACCTGGAAAGAGAGATCCTGACCAGGGAAAAGCTTCTGCTTCAGATGGATGTGGCTTCCAAAAACCTTGCGACTCTCAAGAAGATCAAACCTGCCTCTGAAGGCGGAAACGGCGGAGAGGACTTCCCTGATTTTCCGGATTTTCCTGAACCGGAGGACAACACGCCGGACTACAGCGGCGTAACAGCGGCCGAAAAACTGGATGAAAATTCTCTGCCCTATAATAAGGAAGAGGATACAGAAGAGAGTCCTCTGGGTTCGGAGTTCAATCCCTACCGCTACCTCTGCAATGACGAGACTGTGATCACAGGGGAATTCCTCAACAGGATCAGAAAAGATGCCCTTGAAAAGAGCAATGCCCGGGGCGGTTCCGAAGAAGGCCGGGAAGAAGGCGCGGAACAGGCCCATGTACCTGTCTACTGCGTGCTGGAAGTCAGGGAAGGCAATAAGACGGACGGAGCTCTGAAAAGGGCCTGGATCATGGACGCCGCGGCTCTGGAGGAGGCTCCGGCCGGCTGGGAGGGCTCTGTGAATCTGGCCGGCAGGGTAAAGGAAAGCCACTTTGACGCCGCTGCATCAGACCGCCTGGACAGCGGGGCTGAGCCCTATAACAAGGATGACGGTACGGAAAGCAATCCTCTCGGATCCGCATCCAATCCCATGCGCTTCCTCTGCACGGATAATGCCGTTATTACCGGAGATTTCCTGAATGAAATGGCCGGCAGGGCCGGAGAGGACGGAAAAGGCATTCACTACGTTCTGGAGATCCGTGACGGAGACAGGGCAGACGGTGATCTGCTGGTCTCCTGGCATAGACAGTCCAGGGCGGATGAGACTT
>DETN01000071.1:0-8829 GCA_002362155.1 Lachnospiraceae bacterium UBA3287
TCCATTACGTTGTTAACGATGTCGGCAACATTCTTGAAGCCTGCCATGTACTTGCCTGCACCTTCAGAGACCTGAACGATGATGGGGGAGTTCATTTCCTGAGCGCCCTTCAGAACAGCCTTTGTCCACTCAAGGTTGTTGAGGTTGATTGCGGGTACTGCATAGTGGCCGGCGACAGCCTTCTGAAGCATTTCTTTTGCGGATACTAATGCCATGTTTGTTTCCTCCTTATTTAAGGTGATTGGTTGATTCAAGGCATACCTGTCCTGCAGGCGGCCTTTTGCTTTATTATATAGTAGAAATATAAAAAATAAAAGAAAATATTTCACGGTTTTTGGACAAATCTGCCATGAATCGGGCGGGTTTTGGTCTTTTGTTACTTTGTACCAAAATTTTCCGGTCAAATTCAGCTGTTTCTAAAATTGTAAAAAAAGGCCCGGAATCCTATAATGAAAACGATTACACATTGTGAAGGGATCTGTGCCCGGCCGGCGTTTTTCGGGGCCGGGCACAGGATCTGCTTCTGCATAGAACAGGAGGAAACGATTCGTATGGAAGTGAATAAGAGCTGGGAGCCTGAATTTACCGAGCGTCTGGAAAAACACTATGACGAGATGAAATGGCTCTACGGAGAGATCTACCACAACGACCAGCAGGCCTTCGACTACCTGCTGAAGATGCTCCACGAGTACTATGCCGCCAGATCTCCCCTCCTCAAGGAGTGGGACAGGATCAGAATGGCCGACCCCGACTGGGTCAAGGGCAACAAGGTCCTGGGCATGCTGATGTACACCAACTGCTTCGCGGGCAACCTGCAGGGCGTCATCAGCCATCTGGACTATATCCAGGAATGCGGCGTCAACTACCTGCATCTGATGCCCCTTCTGGAGAGCCCCAAGGACAGGGGCGACGGCGGCTATGCCGTTTCCAACTTCCGCAAGGTCCAGCCCGAGCTGGGCACCATGGAGGATCTGGCGGAGCTGGGCACCGAGTGCCACAGCCGCGGCATGAGCATCTGCCTTGACTTTGTCATGAACCATACCAGCGAGGACCACCCCTGGGCAAAGAGGGCCAGGGCCGGCGAAAAGGAATATCAGGACAGATATTTCTTCTATGACGACTGGACCATCCCCAACGAGTTCGAAAAGACCGTTCCCCAGGTATTCCCCACCACAGCCCCCGGCAACTTTACCTGGTGCGAGGAGGCGGGCAAGGTGGTCATGACCCAGTTCTATCCCTATCAGTGGGATCTGAACTATGCAAACCCCGTGGTCTTCAACGACATGACGGCGGACATGCTCAACCTCTGCAACCACGGCGTGGACATCGTCCGCCTGGATGCGACCCCCTATATCTGGAAGGAACTGGGCACCAACTGCCGCAACCTTCCCAAGGTCCATACCCTGGTCCGCCTGATGCGCATGTGCGCCGAGATCGTATGCCCCGGCACCATGCTGCTGGGCGAGATCGTCATGGAGCCCAAGGAGGTCGTTCCCTATTTCGGCACCCTGGACAAGCCCGAATGCCACATGATCTACAACGTGACCACAATGGCCTCCATCTGGCACACCGTGGCCACCAAGGACGTCAGGCTTCTGCGCCATCAGCTGGATACGGTCTATGAGCTGCCCAGCGACTATACCTTCCTCAACTACCTGCGCTGCCACGACGATATCGGCTGGGGCCTGGACTACAAGTATCTGCGCCAGTTCGGCGTGGAGGAAGTGGCCCACAAGAAGTTCCTCAACGACTGGTTCAGAGGCATGGGCGGCTACGATTCCGACGCCAGAGGCGAGCTCTACAACGACGATCCCCGTCTGGGCGACGCAAGGCTCTGCGGCACCACCGCTTCCCTGTGCGGCATCGAGGCGGCCGAGTACGAAAAGAATGACTGGAAGCTGGAGCGCAGCATAAAGCTCGACCTCATGCTCCACGCCCTGATGCTCTGCCAGTCCGGCATCCCGGTCCTTTACAGCGGCGACGAGATCGGCCAGAAGAACGACTACGGCTATCACCTGGATCCCATCAAGTGCGAGGATTCCAGATACATCCACCGCGGCGACTTCGACTGGGAGGAAGCCGAAAAGAGACACGATCCCGAGACCAGGGAAGGCAAGATCTTCCAGGGCCTTCTGAAGCTGGAAGAGCTCCGCAGAAAGTACGGCGTCTTCGAGGCGGAGGCCAGGGCCTGGACCATCGATACCGGCAACAACCATGTCCTGGGCATCGGCCGCTACAACAAGGGCATGAAGTTCATCGGCCTGTTCAACTTCAGCGAGAACAGACAGACCGCATGGATCAACGAGGTGGAGGACTATGTCAACGTGGTGACAGGAAAGACCGGTCTTGCCAAGGACTATGTCCTGGAGCCCTTCGAATTCGCATGGCTGATCACCGAGTACGGCTACGCTCCCTCCGACCGCCAGGTCCCCAGACTGGACAGGAACGCCCTTGAGGCAAAGAAAGCCGAAGAAGCGCCGGGGAAGACCAGGACCAGGAAGGCGGCGGCCCCCAAGGCCGTGGTAAAGCCCGCAGGAGAAAAGAAGCCCGCGGCCGGGAAGAAGCCCGGAAAGACTTCCTCCAGAAAGAAAGCGGCCCCCGCGGAGGAAAAGAGCGCTGAATAAGCCCGCGTCCGTAAATTGAATACCTTCTTCAGAAGCAGGAACGCAAAGCAGTATGACCATTAAAGAAGTTGCGCAGCTGGCGGGAGTATCCTCTGCTGCAGTCAGCAGATATATCAATGGAGGTTCCCTCAGCGAAGAAAAAAAAGAAAGAGTCCGCAGAGCCATCGAGGAAACGGGCTACCGCCCCAACCTCATGGCCAGGACCATGCGTACGGGCCACGGAGGACAGATCGGGGTGATCGTTCCCAAGATCCATTCCGATTCCGTCAGCCGGGTGACCGCAGGCATTACCCTCCGCCTGTCCCAGGAGAACTACATGACGGTCCTGGGCAATACGGAGGAGGACGCCATGCACCAGATCCGCTACCTGGAATTAATGGAGAACAACCAGGTGGAGGGCATCATCCTGATGGGGTCCGTCTTAAAGCCGGAGATCCTGGAGGCCATCAGAGCCTGCAGGGTCCCCCTGGTGGTGACGGGCCAGAAGGTGGAGGGCGTATCCTGCATCTATCACGACGATTTCCATGCGGCCAGAGACCTGGCCGCCCTCATGATCCGCAGGGGACGCAGGCGCTTCGCCTACGTGGGCGCCACGGAGGAGGATCCCGCCGTGGGCCTGCACAGGCGCATGGGCGTCCAGGCGGCCCTGCAGGAGGCGGGACTGGATCCCGCCGCCATGCCCCGGACCATCAGCCGCTTCCACGTGGAGGACGGGTGCGAAAAGATGAAGGAGCTTCTGTCCTCCGGCGCAGAGTTCGACGCCGTCATCGGGGCCACCGACAGGATCGCCCTGGGGGCCATGATGGCCCTGAAGGAAAAGGGCTTTAAGATCCCGGAGGACGTGAGCGTGGCCGGCATAGGCGACTGCTGGGCGGATATCATCTGCTGCCCCGCCATGTCCACCGTCCGTCTGGACTATCCCTCCTGCGGCCGCATGGCGGCGGACCTGCTGCTTCGCCTGATCCGGGGAGAGGAGGCAGGCGAGGGCCAGGTCCCCAGACAGGTCATGCTCCCCTATACCCTGGTGGACCGGGAATCCATCGGACCAGCCTTTGTGAAGTTTTAACGAATACTTTTCTTAAAGTTTGTAAAGACTTGCTGCTTTGTCGGGCGCTTTTGACAAATCCTATGGCTTTTGCACATCGCAAAAGGTAAAAAACAGTCATAATGCACAAAAAGTGCAGGGCAAATTAGTCGTTAAGGCAATTTACAAAGGTAAAAAATTAAAATAAAATAAATTAGCGTGAAATCGTTTTCAACCAAAAGGCTGCAAACGGTAAAAAACAATACTTCAACCACAAAAGGGAGGAAAAACAAATGGCATTAGATTACAGAAAATGCGCCCAGGAGATCGCTGATAATATCGGCGGCGGCGCAAACGTCGTATCTGCTGCTCACTGCGCGACCAGACTTCGTCTTGTCATCGCTGACAACGGCAAGGTCAACAAGGAAGCACTCGAGAACGTCGACGGCGTTAAGGGTATGTTCGAGTCCAACGGCCAGCTCCAGCTGATCATCGGTACCGGCACCGTTAACAAGGTCTACGACGAGTTCCTTTCCATCACAGGCGCATCCGCTGCATCCAAGGAAGATGTCAAGGCAGCAGCCGCTGCAAAGCAGCCCTGGTACATCCGTCTGCTCAAACCCATCGGCGACGTATTCGTCCCGATCCTGCCCGCTATCGTTGCTTCCGGTCTTATGATGGGCCTTGTGGAAGCTCTGGCCAAGATCCCCGGACTGGGCTTCGGCGAGACCGACTGGTTCGCATTCCTTGATATGGCAGCCAACACCGCATTCGCATATCTGCCCGTTATCGTAGCTGTTTCCGCAGCAAGAGTCTTCGGCGGCAACATCTTCCTCGGCGCCGTTATCGGTCTGATGATGATCCATTCCGCACTGACCAACGGCTGGAATGCCGCCAACGGTTATGACGTATGGTATCTGTTCGGCCACATCAAGATCACAGATTCCTACACACTGGGCCAGATCAACCAGCTGGGTTATCAGGGCCACGTCATCCCCGTCATGCTGGCAGTCCTCTTCATGTCCAAGATCGAAGGCTGGCTGCATAAGCACGTTCCGGAAATGATCGACCTGTTCGTAACTCCTCTGACCACTGTCCTTGTTACCGCACTGGTGACCTTCACCATCATCGGCCCCATCTTCTCCGGTCTTGAAACCATGGTTCTGGCCGGCGCTGAGAAGCTGGTCGCCAACCCCATCGGTTCCTGCCTCATGGGTGCTCTGTATCCCGCAACCGTCGTTATGGGTCTGCACCACATGTACAACGTTATCGAGGCCGGCATGCTGGCTTCCAAGGGCCTCAACACCTGGATGCCCATCGCTTCCGCAGCTAACTTCGCACAGTTCGGTGCCTGCCTTGCGGTAGGTCTCAAGTGCAAGAACCAGAAGACAAAGGCAGTTGCTATTCCTTCCTCCCTGTCTGCAGCTCTGGGTATCACTGAGCCCGCCATCTTCGGTGTCAACATGCGTTTCTTCAAGCCCTTCGCAGCCGGTATGGCCGGCGGCGCAGTAGGCGCTCTGGTAGCAGCATTCATGGGCATCGGCGCATCCGCTTACGGCGTAACCGGTATCCCCGGATATCTGACCATCAACAACGCTCTGCTTTACACCATCGTTCTGGCCATCTCCGGCGGTCTTGCATTCGTTATCACGAATGTGATCTGGCATGAAGAAGAGCCCAAGAAGGCAGCGCCCGCTCCGGCTCCCGCAGTGGCAGCTCCCACCAACGCCGTGATCAAGTGCTCTGCCGGTGAAGTCATTGCTCCCGCAGTCGGTACCGTGATCCCCAGAGAAGAGATCCCGGATGCAACCTTCGCTTCCGGCGTCCTGGGCGACGGCGTAGGCATCAACCCCACCGAGGGTGTGATCTTCGCTCCCTATGACGGCACCATCTCCTCCGTTGCTGAGTCCAAGCATGCCATCGGCATCACAGGCCCTGGCGACATGGAACTGCTGATCCACGTCGGCGTTGACACTGTTGCCATGAACGGCGACGGCTTCGCTCCTACAGTAGCCGAAGGCGACCAGGTCAAGAAGGGCCAGGTCATCATGACCTTCGACAGAGCCAAGATCGCAAAGGCAAATCATCCGGACTGCGTCGTCGTTCTGCTGACCAACTCCGATGATTATGACGGTGTTGTCTGCGGCTGATGCCGTTATATGTCCGGATAAACGAACATAAAACACGGCGATATCGGAATCGCAGCATAGCTTAAATGAATCTCCGCACCCTGAGAATTTTTCTCGGGGTGCGGATTTCAGATTAGACAAAAGTGACTGTTCCGGAGACTTAAAAAGGACATAATCTATAAAAATTTTCATAATAATTTCACACAGGCACATTCTCTTTTTGTGAAATTGTAGTATAATAAGGTCATGCAACTGGGATTCGCAGTGAATCTCGGACAAAAACATATAATGTAAAGGAGAAAACAATGAAAGAAATTAACTTCACAGTTACAGATCCGTTAGGAATTCATGCTCGTCCCGCTGGCATCCTTGTAAAGGAAGCTAAGAAGTTCACCTCCAAGATCACCGTTATCAAGGGCGACAAGAGCTGCGATATGAGAAAGCTTCTTGCTCTGATGGGCCTTGCTGTAAAGCAGAATGATTCTATCGTTGTTCAGGTCGAAGGTGCTGACGAAGATGCATGCGCAGCTGCAATCGAAGCATTCCTGAAAGAGAACTTCTAATTAAATACTGAAATTAAATGCGTGAAACAGAACTGCCTTCGGGCAGCTCTGTTTTATGTATGACACCATATGAAAGCGGCAAAGCACGAATATATGACGTACTCGTTCTTTGCCCGTTTTTATATGCGGGTAACGTTCACTTCACAAGGGATCCGGGGCCCTGACCGGTCCGATTGGGGGGATCCCACAGGAGGTTATTAGCTATGCTTGTTGGAAACGGTAAAAGTATTGTTAACGGTATTGCCATCGGCAAGATCAAGATCTATAAAGAGCCCGAAAGAATCATCAACGAAAATACGATTGATGATCCCGCAGCAGAAGTCGCCCGCTATGAGGCAGCTGTAGAGAAGGCCATTGCCCAGCAGAACGTTCTGTATGAGAAGGCCGTCAAGGACGCCGGCAAGGACATCGCAGAGGTATTCCTTGTACACGCCATGATGCTGGAAGACGACGACCTGAATGATTCCGTCAAGGAGATCATCACAGGCCAGAAGAGAAGCGCAGAGTATGCGACCCAGAAAGGCTACGCAAACTATGCTCAGATGTTCGCAGACATGGACGATCCTTACATGAAGGCCCGTGCAGCCGACATCATCGACATTCAGGGCATGGTCCTGGACAACCTGCTTGGTCTGGACAGCGCTTCCATGCAGGGCACAGAGCCCTCCATCCTGGTGGCTGACGACTTCGCTCCTTCACAGACAGTCAAGCTGGACAAGTCCCTGCTTCTGGGCATGATCTGCAGAGAGGGCTCATCCAACTCCCATACCGCTATTCTTGCCCGTTCCATGAACATCCCCGCACTGATGCAGTGTAAGGAAGTGGATGACAGCTGGGATGGCAAGGACGCCATCATCGACGGCAAGAACGGCTGCGTCTACATCGAGCCCGATGCAGACCTGCGCAAGGTCCTGACCGCCCGCCACGAAGAGGATCTGAAGAAGGAAGCTCTTCTTCAGGAACTGAAGGGCAAACCGTCCACCACCATCGACGGCTATGAAGTACACGTTTATGCAAACATCGGCGGCCCTTCCGACGTCGGCGCTGTCAACCAGAACGACGCTGAAGGCGTAGGCCTGTTCCGTTCCGAGTTCGTATATCTGAACAGCAAGGAAGAGCCCACAGAAGAAGAGCAGTTCGTTGCTTACAAGAGAGTCCTTGAGTCTCTGGCTCCCAAGCTTGTTATCATCCGTACCTGCGATATCGGCGCAGACAAGACCATCGACTACATGAATCTGGACAAGGAAGAGAACCCCGCCCTTGGCTACAGAGCAGTCCGTATCTGCCTGACCAGGAAGCCTTTCTTCAAGAAACAGCTCCGTGCTCTGCTCCGTGCTTCCGCATACGGCCATCTGGGCATCATGTTCCCTATGATCATCTCCGTCCGCGAAGTCCGCGAGTGCAAGGAGATCATGGAAGAGTGCCGTCAGGAACTGATCAAGGAAGGCTACAAGATCGCCGACAACATCCAGATCGGTATCATGGTGGAGACTCCCGCCGCTGTTCTGTGTGCAGACGAGCTGGCTGAAGAAGTCGATTTCTTCTCCCTGGGCACAAACGATCTGACCCAGTACACCTGCGCGATCGACAGACAGAATGCAAAACTGGAGCCCTTCTCCGATACACATCATCCCGCAGTTCTGCGCGCCATCAAGATGACCATCGAAGCAGGTCACAGACATGGCACATGGGTAGGCATCTGCGGCGAGCTGGGCGCTGATACCACTCTGACAGAGACATTCCTCCGCTATGGCGTTGACGAACTTTCCGTTAACCCTAAGAGCGTTCTGCCTCTGAGAAAGGCTATCAGAAGCCTGGATCTGTCCAAGCCCGCTACTGTCATCGGCAAGTAAATAACGGCAGAAAGACCGCCTGATCGGCGGCATAATGAGCTCCGCACGGACCCCCGTGCGGAGCTTTTTTAGGGTAGGGGGGGTTATCGGAGGAGGGACGCCGCGGCTTTCTCCCGGCCCCGGGGAAGGAAAGTCTTCAGGGAAAACATGTCTTCAGGGAAAACATGTCTTCAGGGAAAACATGTCTTCAGAGAAAACATAGAGCCAGCTGGGAAATCCCGCTGAAAGTCTTTCCGCTGAAACCGGCTTTGCCTGAAATTTACTGTCTCACCCTGCATGCGGGGATGCAAAAACGTCTCCGGATATGGTAAGATACCATTTAGCATCGCCCCTTTGGGAAAGCGAAAGAGAAAAGACGGCAGAGAGGAGAAAAGATCATGTACTGCCCCAACTGCAAAAAAGAGATAAAAGACCAGGATGCGGATTTCTGTCCCGTATGCGGAGAAAGACTGGAACTCTATGTCCCCGGAGAGACGGGAAGAAAGAGCTATAAAGAAGAGAAGGAAAAGGGAGGATTTCCCTTTATCATCATCCCCATCCTTCTTGCGGCGGCCCTGATCCTTTTCCTTCTGATGAACGACGGGATCAGAAAGCGCCTGTTCGGAGAGCATGTGGTGGAGGATGTCAACCAGGAAG
>DETN01000071.1:8909-13448 GCA_002362155.1 Lachnospiraceae bacterium UBA3287
CCCGAAGAGGAGCCTGAAGAGCCTGAGCAGGAAGAACCCCGGCAGGAGCAGCAGGTGGTCACCACGAATGGCCAGGTATTCCCCGACAGCAGCAGCCGCTATCTTTCCGACGGGGAGATCGGGAGCCTGGGACTGTCCCAGACCCAGTACGCCATCAACGAGATCTACGCCCGCCACGGCTATATCTTCGGCACCGAAACCTATAAGAACTATTACGAGGGCCTTTCCTGGTATCACGGAACGATCCCGTCAGACCAGTTCAGCGACAGCGTATTCAATGACTATGAATATGAAAACGTGGAGAAGCTGGGCGCCCACAGGGATGCCCTGGCCGGCCAGTAAGAAGTAAGCACGAAGCAGAGCATATCCCGGAAGGTACAGGAACCGTATTTTCCGGGATTTGTTGTCGAAATAAGAATCGTTGTATAAAAGAGGCTCCGCTGCATAATATACAGGGCAGGCAGGGTTCCTGCCATCAGTATCAGTGCAGAAAGGCGGAGCATCCCATGAGTGAGCATCACATTGAAAACGAAGACCAGTTTCTGAAGCAGGTGGAAAAGGCAGCCAGGAAAGGGGCAGCCTCCGGCAGCAGGAGGAGCGGTATTTTTTCCTCCATTCTTACAGTCGTTCTTGTCATAGCTGTTTTTCTGGCTGCAAAAAGATTCTTTGATCCTTCCGGTCTCTTAAAGAGAGAGGGGCCTGTGGAGGGCCATGATATGACCCTGGAGAATCAGGGCCTTTTCGGCTATACGGCAGCGGACTTTGCAGAGGCTGTCCTGGGAGACGCCAGAGAGCTGAAAAAACTGGAAGTCTACAGCAGAGAAGTATCCGATGCGGCCACCATAACGAATGCGGGGCTTTTAAAGCTGAAAGCCTTTTCCAAGACCCAGATCCTGACATACCACGGAACTGCCACCTATACGGTGGACCTGAGTCAGCTGACGGAAGACGATATTTCCCTGGAGGAGAATGAGCAGGAAAATATCCACAAGGTAAAGATCCAGATCCCCCATGCCCTCAGAGAAGAGATCAATATCCCCAGTGATAAGATCGAGTTCGGAGATGTGGATAAGGGACTTCTGGCCCTGGGAGAGATCCGTCTGACAGCGGAAGAGACCGCTAGAGTCCAGACAGAGGCCAGAGCCAGGATGGAAGAGAAGCTGGAGGAAGACAGGGTACAGGAGGAGGCAGACCGCTTTGCCGTCTTGTCGGTCTGGGAGATCTATCATCCCCTGATCTCCTCTATATCCCCTGCCTATGAGCTGGAGATCGAATTCCGGTAAATAAAAAAACCTGGAGCAGGAAGCGGGAGATTGGAGGATCCGGAGCGCGGAAAGGAAGCGGGATGGAAAAGTATATCATTTTTTATTATGTTCTGATCAATGCAGCTGCCTTCTTTCTGTTTGCGTCGGATAAACAAAGGGCAGTGAGGCAGAAATGGAGGATCCCCGAAAGGACCCTCCTTCTGTCCGCATTTCTCGGCGGCGGGGCGGGAGCCCTTCTGGCCATGCAGATCTGCCATCATAAGACGAAGAAGAAACGCTTTACCATCCTGGTTCCGCTGTTTCTTCTTCTGCATCTGGCATTATGGTTCTTTTTCTACCGGCTGTAATCAGAAAACCGGAGACAGACAGTATTGGTAAGAAGCATTAAGGAGGTCTGCTCGGATTTTCGGGCAGACTTCCTTGAATTTTTCAGATCTTTCGGAAAGATACACTGACCTGTATACACTGAGTATTTTGGTATTTTAAAAACAATCGTATTGTCTGCCGTTCAGGAGCTGTTATTTTCTCGTCAGATACTGGTCCAGGACCTGCATAATGTTGCTGGTATTTTTTCTGATATTTCCGGACGATAATTTTGCCGGAAGCCTTCCCTAAGAAAAAGACCTTCGTAAAAAAGGCTTCATAAAAGTGATCCCCGTAACAGGGGGCAGAGGGTATGTGTTGACCCTGCGAGGCTGAACAGCCTCGCGAAGCCCCGGCCGACGAAGTCGTCCGTGGGTAATCACACCGACTCCTGGCCTTTTTTGTTTTTCATATGCGTTTTTTGTATCTGCCGGCCTTGAAGGCTCAGGAGAAATAAGGGTTTCCAATCAGGCCTTTTCAATCAGATCCAGGATGACTCTGGAAGCGTTCTTCTGGCTGCTCTTCGCCATGGCGTCCTTAAAGGCCTGTCTGTTTTCGTAGACTTCCTTTACGGTCTCTGTGATCTTAGCGTCCAGATCGTCGGTGGCTACCACCACACTGTATCCCTGCTCGGCGAAGGAGTTGGCGTTCAGGACCTGGTCGCCTCTGGAACCAGCGGCAAGGGGGACCAGGATGTTGGGGATCTGCAGGGCCAGGATCTCGCAGATGGCGTTGGCGCCGGATCTGGAGATCATCAGGTCTGCGGCGGCAAAGAGGTGCTTTAAGTCCTCCTTAACGTACTCGAACTGTTTATAGCCCGCCTTTCCTTCCAGTGAGGGATCCAGATGATCTTTGCCGCAGAGATGGACCACCTGGAAGTCTTTCAGGAGCTCGTTCAGATGATTCCTGACCGCCTTGTTGACGGCCACGGCCCCCTGGCTTCCGCCCATGATCATGATGACGGGCTTATCGGCCGTAAAGCCGCAGAGGGAGAGGCCCTTTTCCCTGTCGCCGGTAAATAATTCGTCCCGGATGGGGGTGCCGGTGAGGACAGCCTTGCCGGCGGGAAGGGTCTTTACTGTCTCGGGGAAGTTGCAGCAGACTTTGGCGGCCGCCCCGTAGCAGAGCTTGTTGGCCAGTCCCGGGGTCATGTCGGACTCATGAATGATGCAGGGAATCTTCAGGGAGTGGGCGGCCCGGACCACGGGGACGCTGACAAAGCCTCCCTTGGAGAAGACCACGTCGGGCCGCAGCTTTTTCAGGGCCCGCCTGGCTTCGAAAAAGCCGTTTATGACCCGGAAGGGATCGGTGAAGTTCTTTACGTCAAAGTAGCGGCGGAGCTTTCCGGTGGAAATGCCCGTATAGGGGATCTTATAGTCCTGGATCAGCTGCTTTTCGATGCCGCTTTTGGAACCGATGTAATAGATATCGTAGCCGGCCTCCTTCAGATAGGGAAGAAGGGCTATATTGGGAGTCACGTGACCTGCGGTCCCGCCGCCTGTCAGTACGATCTTTTTCTGTGCCATATATGGACCTCCAAACTGTATGGATCACGGGGGCCTTCGCCCCCGTGCAGGATAATTTCTCTGACAGGTATGATTATAGCACATGCAGGCTGAAAGGGGAGAGTTTAAGACAGAGGCGCAAGAAAAGGTCCTCCCCGGAAAGGGCTTTCTGTCCCGGCAGGCGGCAGGCCTTAAAAAATAATAAACTGTTCTTCTATGCTTTCGTTTGGAGCAAAATAAGGTATAATAAGCCTTGTCAGCAAATCGGCAGGAAAAAGGTTTATTTACAGGAGAGGAAAAAAGAATGGTCAGTATTCTTGCATGTTGCGCCAACGGCACCGGAACCAGTCTGATGATGGGGATGACACTGGACAAGATCATCCGCACTAAGGGCTATAAGATCGAAAAGACCGGACACTGTTCCATTTCCGAAGGCAGAACGGTAGCTGAGAACTATACGATCGTGCTCTGCCCCATGAACTTTGTCAGGATGTTCAGCGAGGCCCAGGAAAAGGGCGTAAAGGTGATCGGCCTGCGTAATGTTATGTCTCAGGTGGAGATGACAGAGAAGCTGGAAAACTGCGGCGTGGATCTCCGCCAGGAGTGATACGGAGCGAAGTCTTCGCACCGCAGAAGGTCAGAGATTTATATGCGGAAACCACAGAGCCTCTTCCGGGCTGCAGCTTCGATACTGCCCGGAAGGGGCTTTTTGCTTTCCTTCATGATACCGGGCAGAGGGAAAGGGGAAGGCCGCCGGAAGTGTCAGTCATTTTAAACATGCATAAGGGCAACTGACGGCATTTGGCTTGCAAACGGGTCTGTTTTCGCATAACATAAATGTAATTCGTGAAAAGAAAAATGTCATACAGAAGCAGTGCGTAAGTATATCCGGGGCCGGTCCTGTTCCCGGATGTAAAGTGGTGCCTGCATCCTGTATGAAAGCAGGGAAAGGAAAAGAGCGTGAGACCCAGAATTACAAAAACCAAAGTGGCCGCATATCTGCTGCTGATTCTTGCTGTTGTCCTGGGAGTCGGTCTGTTCGTTACGCAGAGCAGGAAGGACAAAGGGAAAGAAATGAAGAAGCCGGTTTCGGAAGTGACTGCCGTGGAGAAGGAAGAAGAGGAGACCGAGCCTGCCCTCATCGAAGAGGAGCCCGAAGAAGAGCCCGAGGAAGAGCCGGCCGAAGAGGAGACCGAAGCTGAAGACCGGGAGGATCTGGCGGAAGACGAAGAAGTCCGGCAGGAAGAGACCTACGGATCTTACGGGAACGACGGAACCAGCGGGTATATCGGCACAGATCAGAACCAGACACGTCCGGTCCAGCAGCAGACCAGCCGTCCAGGGCAGGGTGCTTCTCAGGGAGGAAACAATTCCCAGGGAAGGAACAATTCCCAGGGAGGGAACAA
>DETN01000071.1:13504-14759 GCA_002362155.1 Lachnospiraceae bacterium UBA3287
GGGAACAATTCCCAGGGAGGGAACACTTCTCAGGGCGGAAATACTTCCCAGGGAGGGGAAAATTCCCAGCAGCCCCATGAAGGAACCGGAGAAAATACCGGAGAGCAGGGGCAGGAGAATCCTTCTCATCAGGAAGGAGCAGACCAGGGCAATACCCCTTCTGAGGGCGGAAACAACTCCGGCCAGGAGCATACAGGCGGCCAGGAGCAGTCCGGAAATCAGGAGAATCCTTCCGGCGGCGGAAGCGGCAGCGGAAGCCAGGAACAGGGATCGTCCGGCGGCGGAAGCGGCAGCGGCGGCGGTCAGGAACAGGGATCATCCGGCGGCGGAAGCGGCAGCGGAAGCCAGGAGCAGGGATCGTCCGGCGGGGGAAGTTCCTCCGGCGGCAGCTCATCGGGCGGGGGAAGTTCCTCCGGCGGCGGCTCATCCGATTCGGGACAGGGATCCTCATCGGGAGGCGGCCATCAGGACGATACGGTACTTCCGGAAGTTCCGTAAACAGGAAATGACAGAAACAGAACGAGCCAGGATTATTCCTGGCTCGTTTTTTTATCGGGTATATGTGAGACGGAAAAGCCCTGAAGACCGGATCCCGGCCGGGAAGGGCTCTTTATTCCACTTTCCAGACTCTGCAGGTGTTGGTGGATGCGGAGACGCCCAGAGGAAGGCCTGCGGCTATGACAACGGTATCGCCGGCCTTGACGATGCCGGTGGCCTTGGCGGCATTGACGGCGGATTTGAAGAGAAGGTCCTCGTTTTCTTCTTCGCCGATCCTGACGCTGGTGGTGCCGAAGAGCAGGTTCATCTGGCAGGCTGCCCAGGAGGCAGTGGTGCAGGCGATGACCGGAACGGTGGGTTTGTAACGGGAGATCTTCTGGGCCGTGAAGCCGGACTTGGTAACGCATACGATGGCGCTGGCGCCCAGTTCGTCCGCTACGGTGCAGCAGGCATGGGAGACCGCGGAGGTAATGCCCTGCTTGCCGATGGAAGCGCCGATGCGCTTTAAGCGCTCCTGATAATCGATATCGGCTTCTGCAGCCTCGGCGATCTTGGCCATGGTCTTGACGGCCTCTACAGGATAGGCGCCGGCAGCGGTCTCGCCGGAGAGCATGATGGCGGTGGTGCCGTCATAGATGGCGTTGGCAACGTCGGTGGTCTCGGCTCTGGTAGGTCTGGGATTGTGCATCATGGAATCCAGCATCTGGGTGGCGGTGACCACCTGCTTGCCCCGCATTTCCGCCATACGGATCATCTT
>DETN01000180.1 GCA_002362155.1 Lachnospiraceae bacterium UBA3287
GCTGTCTTTTCTCTCTTTAAGAGGGTGGACAGCTACTGGTACCGCTATGCCTTCCTGGGCAGCTTTACGGTCATCTTTCTGGCGGCCCTCTTCTTTGACCGGGCCGGAGACGACGAAAAGACTCCCGGCCTTCTGACCCGGACCGCGGCAGGCTTTATCATGCTTCTGGGATTCGCCCAGTATGCCAACGGAAAGCCGGAGCTCAAGATGCTGTTCATGACCATGATCTTTACCTTCCTGACAGCGTCCGGGGCCTATGTCATGTTCCGGATGGAAAAGCACAGATGGGCGGCCCTTCTGGCGGGCCTTTTCTGCCTGGTCCTTACCATGGGCGAACTGGTCTACAACGCCAAGGTCCAGATGTACAACTACAGGAAGGAAAATGCGGACGAATATACCGAATTTATGGATATGCTGGTCAGGCAGACCGGGGCTGTAAAAGAAGCCGACGACGGGATCTACAGGATCAGCCAGACCGGCGGCAGGGCCGAGAACTACGACCATATCCAGAATACCTACAATGACATGATGGCGGCAGGGGTCTGGTCTATCGTGGGCTATACCTCCAACAGCCACCTGGAGACCCTCCGTTTCCTGGACCGCATGGGCTACAGGAACATGGAAGACCGCATGTCCATCGTCAATACCTCCATCCTTCCCGTGGATTCTCTTCTGGGCGTGAAATATATCATTTCCGCCTATCCCGTGGCGGGCCTGGAGGAAGCCCCTGAGTTCGGAACGGAAGTCTACCAGGACGACGAATCCGGAGAAGAGATGGCAAGAAAGGTCTACAGGAATCCCTATGCCCTGCCCATGGCCCTGGTCTGGCAGGGGGAGGAAGAGGACGCAGAGGAAACGGACGTCAATTCCTTCGAGTATGTCAACCGGGTCTACAGCGCCCTTATGGGAGAGGAGACCCTCCTGTTCAGACCGCTTGCATATGAAACGGACCGGGAGGATCCCCTTCTGGTCTCCTATGATGTATCCGGGATCCCCGTGGGAGCCCCCGTATACGGAAACCTGGTCTCCCCCGTTTACCTTCACGCCAGACTGACGGTGGGAGAGGCCTACTATGCCAACTATTCCATGTGGCTTTCCCCTACTGTTTTCTACATCCCTTCGGACCAGGACCATATCCGGATCTCCTTCCAGGCCGAGATCTATTCGGGAGACACTGAACTGGATGTCCTTCCGGAGGCTGCGGAGACCTTCCTGACAGACAAAGAGATCGAAGATGCCAAGGCCACCGACACAGGCCTTATGGCCCCTGTGGACAGGGCCGTGGACGCCATAGAGCCCCAGTTCTACTATCTGGATCTGGAGACCATGGAAAGGGTCTCCTCCCTGCTTGCCCAGAGGGAGCCCGAAGCCTGGACCATTGAAAACGGGAAAATCACAGCGGACGTGAAAGCGGAGGACGGGGACAGCCTTCTTGTATCCGTCCCCATGGACCGGGGCTGGAAGATCACGGTCAACGGCTCTGCCAGGGAGGCGGAAGCCTTCGCCGGGGCCCTTGTCAGCATTCCCCTGGACGACGGGGACAACCATGTGGAAATGACCTACGAGGTCCCTTATCTGAAGCTGGGGGCTCTCTCCACCCTGACCGGCATCCTTCTTCTTGTGCTGACCGGCATCGCCGGAGTCCTGACAGGCAGAAAAAAGAAAGAATCTTTCCCCGCTCTTATTGAAAATGAGGGGGAATCGGCCCGGAATTGACCAAAATTTATGCAAGTTAGCAAAACTGAAATTTATCATGGATTTTTCGGGGGGATGATATTATAATCAGACAGATTGAAATCCGGCATAATTATGCGTTCTAAGTTAATAAGGAGGAATATAAATGCCCAAGAGGACAGACATCCACAAAGTCATGATCATCGGTTCAGGTCCTATCATTATCGGTCAGGCATGCGAGTTCGACTATTCCGGCACACAGGCCTGCAAGGCCCTGCGCAGTCTGGGATATGAGATCGTTCTGGTCAACTCCAATCCTGCCACCATTATGACAGACCCCGAAATGGCCGATGTCACATACATCGAGCCTTTAAATGTGGAAAGACTGGAGAAGATCATTGCCAGGGAAAGACCTGACGCACTGCTTCCCAATCTGGGCGGACAGTCCGGCCTGAATCTGAGCGCGGAGCTCAGCAAAGCCGGCATCCTCGACAAATACAATGTAAAGGTCATCGGCGTACAGGTCGACGCCATCGAGCGCGGCGAAGACAGGATCGAGTTCAAGGAGACCATGGACTCCATCGGCGTCGAGATGGCCCGCAGCCAGGTATCCTACAGCGTGGACGAGGCTCTTGCCATCGCCGACAAACTGGGATATCCCGTGGTCCTGCGTCCCGCCTATACCATGGGCGGTGAAGGCGGCGGCCTGGTCTATAACAGAGAGGAACTGAAGACAGTCTGTGCCCGCGGCCTGCAGGCTTCCCTGGTGGGCCAGGTTCTGGTGGAAGAATCCGTCATGGGCTGGGAAGAGCTGGAACTGGAAGTGGTCCGCGACAAAGAAGGCAACATGATCACGGTCTGCTTCATCGAGAACGTGGACCCCATGGGCGTCCATACCGGCGACTCCTTCTGCACCGCTCCCATGCTGACCATCTCCCAGGAGGTTATGGACCGTCTGCAGGAACAGGCCTACAGGATCGTTGACAAGGTCCAGGTCATCGGCGGTACCAACGTTCAGTTCGCCCACGATCCGGTCAGCGACCGTATCATCGTCATCGAGATCAACCCCCGTACCTCCCGTTCCTCCGCTCTGGCCTCCAAGGCCACCGGTTTCCCCATCGCACTGGTATCCGCCATGCTGGCTTCCGGCCTGACCCTGAAGGAGATCCCCTGCGGCAAGTACGGCACCCTGGACAAGTATGTTCCGGACGGGGACTACGTCGTCGTCAAGTTCGCCCGCTGGGCCTTTGAGAAGTTCAAGGGCGTACAGGACAAGCTGGGCACCCAGATGAGAGCGGTGGGCGAAGTCATGTCCATCGGCAAGACCTACAAGGAAGCCTTCCAGAAGGCCATCCGGTCCCTGGAAAAGGACCGCTACGGCCTGGGCCATGTCAAGGGCTTCGACCAGATGAACAAAAAGGAACTGCTCCGCCTGCTCATGTATCCCACCAGCGAGCGCCAGTTCATTATGTATGAGGCCCTCAGAAAGGGCGCTACCGTAGATGAGCTCTACAGCCTCACAAAGATCAAGAAGTACTTCATCGAACAGATGAAGGAACTGGTGGACGAGGAAGAAGCCATCATTGCCAGGAAGGGCAGCCCTCTTCCCGACGATATGCTGATCCGGGCCAAGAAGGACGGCTTCTCCGACAAGTACCTGGGCCAGATCCTGGA
>DETN01000120.1 GCA_002362155.1 Lachnospiraceae bacterium UBA3287
CGTCGCCGCAGGGAAGATGTTTTTTTGTCGGTGGGAAAAGGGCAGATATCTGTCGCATGAAAAAGGGCCCCTGATCCTGAATATCGTAATAAAAAGGCCCCTTCCGGGGCCTGTGGATTACGTCGCTCTGGAAAGAGGCGACAGAACGGCGACAAAATCAGTTTTCCCCGCAGATACAGGGAAAACTGAATATCAGAAAGACAGAATTATTCTGTCGTAGGTTTATTAGTTCCCACCGGACAGATATTTCATATTCTTTTCTGAAAGTGTGTAAGATATGGCACAGATCTGTCGTCTTATAGAGTAAAGGAAGCGTAAAACAGGCAGCGGCACCTGCCGCGGAAAGGAGAGTATCATATGCGCAGGGGAAATAAGACAGCAGGGATCTGCCTTCTGCTGCTGCTCTTTCTGGTCCCGGAAGCCATTTACGGGTGCGGGCAGAAGAAGGAGGTCCATCTGTTCCATGCCCGGATCCTGGAGATCAGGGAAGGGACCATGCTGGTAGAGCCGGACCAGGGGTCGGAAGAAGCCAGAAGCTCCGATGCTTTTCTGGTGAATATAAAAGGAATGGCCCCGTCCCCGGAGCCGAAAGAGGGAGACTGGCTGGAGATCACTTACCGGGGCGGGATCCAGGAGACCTCTCCTGCAAGACTGGACCAGGTGGTCAGTATTGTGATCGCAGACAGAAGCTTTGCGCCTGAAAAGGAATCCGGTCCGGATGAAGCCGGAGAGGACCGTAATCTGTGGGAAAATGGAAGAGAAAGGATATCTGTCGCAGGATCCCTTGGGGAAATTTCGGTCGATGTCCCAAAGGGCTGGAAGGCAGAAGCTTACGGGGAAGGTCAGGAAGATATGACATACGGCCTGTACGGAATTGCTCTGGAGCCGGAAGACGCTGCCTCTGGAAGGGTCTGGCTGGTCGTTACGGATTTCTTCGGGGTCTGCGGGACAGGGCTTGCAGCAGAGGAAATATCCCTGGCAGGTGGGAGAGCCGTAATGGGGACCTATGATGACCATAAGCACTGGGACTATATCACTTTCGGAGACGGCAGCCCCGCAGCACCGGCTCAGGTCATCGCCATGAATGAGGACTGTTCCTCCTGGGAAGAGAAGCACTGGGAAGAGATCATGTCCATCCTGGATACGGCAGTCTTCGATCTGTCCGCGGCAGAGGCCGGATCAGCCGGGAAGGAAAATCCGAAAGAAGAATAGAACTGCAGATGAACAACTTTGCGGTATGCCGGAGAGGCTGACATGTTACTATGGAAAGGGGAGGCAGTACATATGGAAGATACGGGAATCATAGAGCTTTATTGGCAGAGAAACGAAAGGGCCATTCAGGAATCTTCCCTGAAGTACGGAGCCTACTGCCATACGATCGCATACAACATACTGGGAAAAGCGCCGGATGCGGAGGAGTGTGTCAACGATACCTGGATGCGGGCCTGGAATGCCATGCCCCCGAAAAGGCCTTCCATCCTGCAGACCTTTCTGGGGAAGATCACCCGAAATCTGTCCTTTGACAGGTATAAGGCAGACCGCCGGAAAAAGCGGGGCGGCGGAGAGACGTCCCTGGTGCTGGACGAGCTTTCCGAGATCGTATCCGGGAAGGAGGACCCTGTGGACCGGGTCCTCAGAAAGGAACTCTCTGCCGAGATCGACCGCTTCCTGTCCTCGCTGCCGCAGGGGAAGCGGCAGCTTTTTATCCTCCGCTACTGGTATGTCTGCTCTGCGGCCGAGATCGCCCGGCAGACGGGCATGAGCGAAAACAATGTATCGGTGTCCCTCTCACGCATCCGGACAGGGCTCCGGGAATATCTGAAAGAAAGGGGATATGAACTGTGAAAGGCGAAGATCTTTTTGAGGTCCTTTCGGATCTGGACGATAAAGAAATACTGGAGGCAAAGCAGGCCTCTTTCAGGAAAAAAGCCCGCATGCGGGCCATATGGAGCATGGCCGCGGCCTTCCTTGTGCTCTGCATCCTGGGAGCCCTGATCCTTCCAAGGCTCCCTTTCGGAAAGGGAGGAAAGGAAGAAAACGGGCAGGCCCGGGAAGAAGGAATGGAAGAGGAAGCAGCCGAAGAGATGCCTCCTGAAGAGGGGGAAGAAGCGGCGCCTGCCGAGGCTGAACCGGTTTCCGGGGACTTGGCGGAGGCTATTCCCTTAGACCTGATCCTGACCCAGGCCGCGTATCCACAGCCGGTTGCGGCGGATCTGACCCCGGAGCAGTACATGGAGAGCGATGCCTACGGAGAATGGTGGGAGAATCAGCGGAAGAAGACAGACGTTTCTTCCGGATACGCCGCGTTCATGACAGCCTACGATCAGGAGATCATGGAAAAACTCCTCTCATCGGGGGAGGACAATACGGTATGCTCTCCCTTAAATACCTGTATCGCCCTGGCCATGCTTTCGGAAGTGACGGAGGGAGAGAGCAGGCAGCAGATCCTGGACGCCCTGCATGTAAGTGATATGGAAGAGCTGAGGAAAAAGACACGGGCCCTTTGGGAAGCAAACTATGCCGATACCCCTAATCTGAAAAGTCTTCTGGCCAACTCCCTGTGGCTGCGGGCAGGAGATGACTACGACATGGATACCCTGGGCAGGCTCTCGGACATTTATTTCGCATCGGCCTTTGGAGGAGACCCGGGATCCGAAGAGATGACCCATGCCCTGCAGGCATGGACAGATCAGAACACCGGCGGTCTTCTGAAGGAATATACCGAAGGGATGAAGCTTTCACCGGATACGGTCCTGGCCCTGGTATCCACCATTTATTATAAAGCAGCCTGGTACGATACCTTCTGGGAAGGCGCCACAAGTCCCGGGACCTTCCACGGAGTAAAAGGGGATACGGAGGCAGAAATGATGCACCGGTCCGATGTCATGGGAATATACCGTACGGACGCCTTTACCGGCATCAGTCTGGGCCTTATGGACAGCGGGGCCATGCATTTCTATCTGCCAGCTGAAGGAAAGGACGTAAATGCCCTCCTGACAGATCCGGAGATCTGGAAGGTCCTCTCCCGCGGCGGGGAAGAGGGCTGGTCTTATCCGGAGGTGAATCTGACCCTGCCGAAATTCAAAGTCAGCGGAAAAACGGATCTGATCCCTGTCCTTTCGGAGCTTGGAATCAGGGACGTTATGGATCCTTCCCTTTCGGATTTCAGCCCTCTTAAAAAGGATGCAGACGGACTTGCCCTGACCGCGGCAGAGCATGCGGCCATGGTGGAGATCGACGAAAACGGTGTCACCGGCGCCGCCTATACGGAACTGTCCGTAGAGGAGACGGCAGCCCTGGAACCGGAGGAAGTGATCGACCTTACCTTTGACAGGCCCTTCCTCTTTATGGTCACTGGCCGGGACGGATCTGTCCTGTTTTCGGGAGTCGTAAGGAATATCGAATAAAAACAGAAGAGGAAACGCTGCAGTCTGATCGGAAGGGATCTCATGATTTTTCTGACGGATGCATATACAGCGGCGGACAGCTCCTCCCGGGCTGCAGGAAAGGACTGCAGCTCCGGGAGGAGCTTTTTGACCTGCAGCACCCGGAATCATTTTTTACAGTCATGTTTTGCATGTTCACAGCACTTTATACAGTGTTGTTTCCTTTCCGACGGTAAGGCTATAATAAGAGTGGCCGCTATATGTTATGGCTGCCGCGAAGTTAAAACGAAAAGGAAAAAGATATGATCAGGATAGCGGTTGCAGAGGATGACAGGGCCTTTCGGGATACATGCACGGGATATATCCGCAGATACTGCGCTGAAAAAAAGGTGGATGCCGGGGTCTTTGAATTTGAAGACGGCATGGACCTTCTGGAAGCCCAGGAAGAGAAGGGAAAATCTTTCGACATTTTCTTTCTGGACGTGCAGATGAAGCATCTGGACGGCTTTTATACGGCCGGGAAGATCCGGGAAAAGGACGATCAGGCCGTCATTGTGTTCATTACGACCCTGGCCCAGTATGCGGTCCGGGGGTATGAAGTGGACGCCATGGACTATCTGATCAAGCCTCTTTCCTATGAGCGCTTCTGCCCCCGTCTGGAAAAGGCCCTGCAGAGAGTGTCCCGCTTTCAGGAACAGTATATCTTTCTTCCCTTCGGGGACGGAAAGGAAAAAGTGGCGGCCAGTTCCATCCGCTATATAGATGTGGACCGGCATACCCTGCGGGTCCATACGAAAGACAGGATTTATGAACTGCGCCAGCCCATAGGAAAGATGGAAGAAGAGCTGGCCCCTTCTCATTTCCTGCGCTGCGACCAGTCGGTCCTTGTGAACCCCCGCTTCGTGCTGCGGGTGGGAAAGGATACGGTGGAGATCGGGGAAGACGAAAAGGACTGTGTCCTTCTTCCTGTCAGCAGGTCCAGAAAAAAGCAGTTCTTTCAGGATCTGGCAGACTTCATCGGCTGATCGGTAAGGAAGGTTATGTAAGAAAGGCAGGCTTACGATGTATTTACTGGAACAGGCTGCGGCAGCCCTGGTCTTCACTTTTTTGCTGGAGCGCAGGGACAGACCACGGCTCCAATCTTTTCTGGCCGCTTTGCTGCTTCTGGCAGGCTGCTTTGCCATTGACGCGGCCTCTCAATATGCATATTCCGGCGGCGGACAGCTGGCGGAGGGCTTATGGTCTGCGGGACCTGTGGGGGCTGCTGTCATCAACATGGTGATCGTAGGGATCTTTATAGGGCTGATCGCCTTTATTTACCGGGTCTCTCTCATGGAGGCTGTTTATGCCGAAATCTGTGCCTATCTGGCTGAGCATATGGCCTACTGTATCCGGATCCTGGCCAACTGGGCCGCTGGAAGGAATGTGGCGGACGGACCGGAGCATTTCTTCTACTGGGCCATACATATCCTGGTCTATCTGGCAGCGTGGTTTTTCTTTGCCAGAAAGATGATCCACAAAGGGCACTATTTTGCGGCGCCTCTTCGGACGACAGTCCTGCTTTTCTATGCCCTGAGTATCATTATGGCGGTCAGCATCCTTGCCTCCACCTATGATTTCGAGCCGCTGCACGCGGTCTATGCCCTTGCTTTTTCGGGCTTTGCCCTTTTCAGTCAGCTGGACAGGCAGAGGCAGCTGGCCGAACTGGAGGAGAGCGCTGTCCGGCAGCAGCTGATGATCGCCCAGAGAGAGCAGTATGAGCTCTACAGACAGAATGTCAGCACCGTGGACCGTAAATGCCACGACCTGCGCCACCAGGCAGGCCATCTGCTAAAAAGCGCTGCAAGCGATGCCCAGAAGGAGGAGATCCGATCTCTCATGAAGGATATCATGATCTATGATTCCTTTATCCGGACCGGCTGCAGGGACCTGGATACCATCCTGACCCAGAAGAATGAAGTCTGCAGGAGAAAGGACATAGAACTGACCTGCATTGTGGACGGAAAGCTGCTGTCCTTTATGGACGGGGCGGATCTTTTTGCTGTTTTCGACAGGGTCTTTGAAAAAGCCATAGGAGAAGCCGGCATTCTGCCAAAGGACCTGAGGCGGATCCGATTTCATGTGGCGGAGAAGTTTTCTCTCATATCCGCAGCGGCAGAGTATCCATTGCCAGAAGGAAAAAAGAAGTATGATGATGCCGGTGACAGCCAGTTCCTGCGAAGCCTGGAGTTTACTCTTGAAAAATACGACGGCTTCGTACAGATCCGGGATCTGGACGGCAGCAGGTGCATCCGTATTACGCTGCAGGCTCCGTAAGCCGGTATAAGGAGTGAAAAGTGTATGATACGGCAGCCGGACCGGATGAAAAATACCCGAAAAGTACCGATGGGGACATAAAAATGACAGACGGGGGCAGAAATGCCCCCTTTTTTATGGTCTGTGATAGAAATGACTCATAGATAAGACCGGCGGGGCCGGCCCAAGCAGGAGTTATACTAGGAGGTACAAATGAAAAAAGGTATTGTAGGAAAAGTGATCAAGACCATCCTGTCGCTTGTTCTGACGCTGATTCTGGCAGTGTTAATGTTCGCGGCAAACGTGATCCTTCCGGGCTATGACCGGATGGGCAACTCTATTCTGAACGGCTTTAGCAGAACCGTTGACAACAGCAGTGCCGCTGCAGACGGCCTGGATCTGGAATACAATAAGGCGGATTATACGAAGGAAACCATCGGTGCGGCCGAGGATGCTCTTGCAAGAGATATCGCGTCCGAGGGCCTGGTCCTTTTAAAGAATGAAGACGGGGCTCTGCCCGCTGCAGGCGATGCTTCATTTTCCCTCTTCTCCGCCAACAGCGATCTTTCCGTCGGCGGCGGAATGCTGGGCGGCGGCAGCCCTCTGAAGGATTTCTTTACGGCTTCCGGCGTTAAGATCAACGAAAAGCTCTGGGATTTCTATTCAAAGGGAGGCGGAAAGGCTTACGGCCTTGCTTCCGGTTCCATCAGCTTCGGCGATGCGGAAGACTTCCGCATCAATGAGTGTCCCCTCTCTGCCCTGCAGAGTGAAGAAGGCCTTCTGGAAAGCGCCCAGGGAACGGTCCCCGTCTATATCCTCAAAAGAGTGGCCGGCGAAGGCCGCGACATGCCCCGCAGCATGTACAATCACGCGGACAGCGAAGAGGATAAGGCAAGGACATACCTGGAGCCCGATACAGCCGAAAGAGAGATCCTTTCCTACCTCAATGACAACTTCGAGACCGTGGTCCTGGTCATCAATTCCAATGCGGCCCTTGAACTGGACTGGCTTTCGGACTATCCCTCCATCAAGGCTGTCATCAATGCCCCTGACGGACTGCAGGCCCTGCCGGATGTGCTGACAGGCGCTGTCAACCCCTCAGGCCGCACCGTGGACACCTTTGCAGCCGATGCCTTAAGGTCCCCCGCAGCACAGAACTTCGGTGACTTTCAGTACACCTCCGAAGCCGGGGAGATGACAAAGTACAATTACGTTTCCTACGAGGAAGGCATCTACGTGGGCTACCGCTATTACGAGACCCGCTTTGAGGACGCCGTTCTGGGCCAGGGGAACGCAGGTGATTTCGACTATGACAGGGAAGTGATCTATCCCTTCGGCTACGGCCTGTCCTATACCGATTTCGAATGGTCCGATTTTAAGACCCAGTGGAACGGCAAAGACTGCACTGTAAGCCTTACAGTGACCAACATCGGTGACGCTGCCGGTAAAGACGTGGCTGAGATCTATTTCCAGAGCCCTTACACCGACTACGACAGGGAAAACGGCGTGGAAAAGGCAGCCGTTGAGCTGGCAGGCTATGCCAAGACAGACCTGCTGGAGCCCGGAGAAAGCCAGACCCTGACCGTTAGCGTAAAGGAAGAGCAGTTCAAGGCCTACGACGCCAAGGGAGCCGGCACCTATATCCTGGATGCGGGCACCTATTATCTGACAGCAGGTAGAAATGCCCACGACGCAGCTCTGAACATCCTTGCAGCCAAGTCAGGCTACGATCAGGGAAATGCAGCTTTGACAGCAGAGTATGTCCCTGAAAATACTGATACCGATCTGACCACCTATGCAGCCGACTCCTACAGCAAAAAGGAGATCACCAACCAGCTTGCCGATGCTGCAGGCGATGTGACTTATCTGACAAGGAACGACTGGACGGGCACATTCCCCGTACATGACGGAACTCCTTCCGATATGGTCAGCACCTGGGGCAACGAGATCAACGGGGATGACGGCGTATCCTATACCTGGACCAAGACCATATCCGACGACGATCTGGCCAGACTGGATGCCGCAGAGTCCGGGGCACCGGAAATGACCTTTGACGACGAGATCGTATTCGGAAAAAAGAACGGCCACACTCTCATCGAAATGCGGGGACTGGACTATGACGATCCCCTCTGGGAGGAGCTGCTGGACCAGCTGACAAAGGAAGATTATTACAATACCATCGCTCAGTCCGGCTACGGCATCGAAGTGATCGATTCCGTGAACAAGCCCTTCAACATCGATGCGGATACGGCAGCCGGCCTGATCTACGGCGGCACAGGAAAGATGTTCCCCAATCCCATGACAGTAGCCCAGACCTGGAACCAGGAGATCGCTGCCAGATACGGCGAAATGATCGGCAATGAGGCTCTGATCGGCGGCGCTGACGGCTGGTATGCTCCTTCCATGAATATCCACCGCACGCCCTTCTCCGGAAGAAACGGCGAGTATTACTCGGAAGACCCCTTCCTTTCCGGTACCGTTGCCTCCCTGGAAGTTAAGGGAGCTGCCTCCAAAGGCATGTATACCTACATCAAGCACCTGGCATTCAACGATCAGGAAAACCACCGCGGCGACCGCGCCGGCCAGTTCTCCATCGCTACCTTCTTAAATGAGCAGTCCGCAAGGCAGATCTACCTGCTTCCCTTCGAAATGTGCATGAAGGTGGGCGATATCGATCTGAATTACCTTGCATCCGACGGAAACGGCTCCTATACCATGGAGACCAGACCCTATCGTGCCTGCCAGGCCATCATGACCGCTTTCAACCGCATCGGATACACCTGGACCGGGGGCTCCTACGGCCTGCTGACCGGAATCGTCAGGAACGAATGGGACTTTAAGGGCATGATCCTTACAGACAACGCCAATACAGGCGTCTTCATGGATGCCAACCAGATGATCAAAGCAGGCGGCGATATGAAGCTGACCTACGACAAAAACGCCGCCATCTTCGACTGGGAAAATCCCGATGCAACCACTTACCACTATGCAAGAGAAGCCATGCACCGTGTGCTTTATACCGTGGCCAACTCCAAGGCCATGAACGGGGCCATGCCCGGCAGCGTCTTTAAGGACGGCATGCGCCTGACAGAAAAGGTCACTCTGGCAGTCAACGTGATCGGAACAGTCCTGATCGCCCTCATGGTATTTTTTACCGTAAAGAGGTTCAGGAAGAAATAAAACAAGGATGCCGGAATGAATGATTTCCGGTAAAAAAGACATGAAACAAAGCTTGCCCCCGGCTGGATATACCGGCCCGGGACAGGTTTTTTTTAGCGTTTTCAGGGGATAATACCATATGTCTCTTTCGGAAAATACAAATTTCCATATATCTGTTTTTAAATATATACAAAAATGTTGTTTTTTATGGATACAGGAGCTTTGAATCTGTATAAAATGGCATATTTCGTGCGGCGGCAGGATATTCATCGAAATGGCAAGCAAACATATAATGGAACAGAAGGAAGGGCACTGGTATGCAGACAAAAACCTGTACGGAAAGCGCCCGAAAATTCATATCCACGGCCGGGATAAGAAGAAAAAAGTTGTTTTCGTACTGTTTCAGATCAAGGAGGGAAAATGAAAACAAAACGTATACTTGCTATCGCCGCAGCAGCCGTCATGACCGTCAGCCTTGCCGCATGCGGAGGCGGCGGGAATTCAGGTTCCACAGGCTCCACAGGCAGCGCCGCTGTAAAGGCCCCCGATGACATCTGGGCTCCCTATGAGGAGACCGTTACTGTCACCGTCGTAGGTGAAGAGAATTCCGGCACCGCTTTCCAGGGAGACGACGACTATCAGCACAATCCCTGGTATCAGGCCTACAAGGACAGATTCAATATCGATCTGCAGAATTTATGGATCAGCAACGATTATACCACCAAGCTTAATCTTTCCATCGCAGACGGCGATCTTCCCGATGTTTTCCATGTGGATTCCAACCAGCTGACCCAGCTTCATGACGCAGGCATGATCATGAACCTGGACGATGTTTTCGAAAGATACGCTTCCGATACTCTCAAGGGCTATCGGAAAGACAACGCCGATACATGGGCTACCGGCGAATTCGCCGGATCCCTCTACGGCATCCCTCAGATGAGCTACGGTCCCATCGACCAGTTCCAGTATGTCTGGATCCGTCAGGACTGGATGCAGGAATGCGGCTTTGAGGCGCCCACGACCATGGACGAGGTGCTGACCATCGCAAAGACCTTTGCCGAGAAGTACGGCGGATACGGCCTTGCCGAGAACCAGAACCTGGACAACCTGATGAGGACAGCTCTGGCCTACGGCGCACATCCCGGCATCTGGGTCAGAAAGGATGATGGCTCCATCGAGTACGGTACCATTCAGCCGGAGATGAAGACAGCCCTCGAACACTACAGAGACTGGTATCAGGAAGGCATCCTCAAGTCCGATTTCGTGACCATGGACAACGATAAGATGTTCCAGAGCATGATCAACGGCGAATGCGGCGTAATTTTCTTCGCCCAGTGGTTCGGCTACAATCCCCTTCCGGACCTGATCGCCAACAACGGACCCGAAGCCATTTTCTATCCCTATGAGATCCCCAGCGAGACCGGCAGCAAGATCATGGGCAGCGTGACATTCAACAACAACGGATATGTTGTCATCAACAAGAACTGCCAGAATCCCGAAGCGGTCATGAAGATCGTGAATTTCTTCCCTTACATGATGGACGATGCCGTGGAAGCCGGAGAGACCCATGAGTTTATCTCCAGCCTCTATGACAACAACTATCCCAACATCGTCTTCCCTACCAGAGTCATCAACCCCATGACCGACTACAACCAGTTCGTACAGGTCAAGGCAGCCGTGGATAAATGGCTTGCCGGCGAAGAGGTGGATACCTCCGATCTGGGCAAGAATGTCTCCAAGTTCAACAGCTGCGTAGCCTGGAACACCTCTCAGGACGTGAACGGTGTCGGCGACTGGCTGCAGCAGGGCAACGACAGGTCTGCCTACGGCATTTCCAAAGTCTATCTGGATGAGGGACAGTATGTCAAGGACGCCATGTGGGGCGCCCCTACACCCACTCTCCAGGCAGCAGGCAGCACTCTGAACGATATCCTGATCGAGGGCTTCACCAAGATCATCGTTGGAGAAAAGGACATCGATTACTTTGATGAGCTGGTAGAGCAGTGGAAGACTGCCGGAGGCAGCCAGGCCACCCAGGAGATCAACGATACATACGGTAAGTGATCCTAAGGTACCGGACCATTAAGCAGCTCTGAAGGGAGAGACAAATGAAGAAAAAAGAAAAACTGAAAAACCAGTGGCAGTATCATCTGATGCTTCTGCCCGGTGTACTGGTGGTTCTGATCTTCTCCTATATCCCTATGTACGGACTTATCATTGCGTTTGAAAAGTACAACGTCGGGGCGGGGTTTTCCTCGCCCTGGGTAGGACTGGAGAATTTCAGATATCTGTTCAATCAGCCGACCTTTACCCGTACCATCACTAATACCCTTTTCATTGCCATCTGGAAGCTGGCCCTGGGCATTATCGTGCCCGTTTCCTTCGCCCTGCTTCTGAATGAAATGAAATCCAGCAGGATCACAAGATTTTATCAGACCCTGATCTATATCCCTAACTTCCTTTCCTGGGTCATCATGGCCGGCGTTCTGATGGACATCCTGGCCACCGACGGGGCTCTCAACTCGATCCTGACCTCCGTCGGCCTTGCTCCCATCAACTTCCTGGGCAGCTCCAAAGTCTTCCCCTGGACCATGATCCTTTCGGACGTATGGAAGGGCTTCGGCTACGGCACTATCGTATATCTGGCGGCCCTGACCGGCATGGATCCCAGCCTGTATGAATCCGCCGACGTGGACGGCGCCACCAGATGGCAGAAGATGTTCAAGATCACCCTGCCTCTTCTGATGCCCACCATCGTCCTGATGCTGATCCTTTCCCTGGGCAATGTCCTGAACGCGGGCTTTGACCAGATCTACAACCTGTACAGCCCTGTTGTCTATGAGACGGGCGATGTCATCGATACCTACGTATACCGTCTTGGTATCCAGCAGGCCCAGTATTCCGTAGGTACCGCTGTCGGCCTGTTCAAATCCGTAGTATCCGCGATCCTGATCGCCGTCTCTTATGTGCTGGCCGACAAACTGGCCGGATACAGGATTTTCTAGGAGGATAAGGATATGAAGAAAAACAAGACTACCCCTTTTGATGTTTTCCTGATCATCTTCCTGGGAGCCATCTGCATTATATGTGTCCTCCCCTTTATCCACCTGCTGGCAGTTTCCTTCAGTGACAACGCCGCGGTCTCTGCCGGCAAGGTCGGATTTCTCCCCGTGGACTTTACTCTGGCCTCCTATGAATATGTTATCAAGGGAGCAAAATTCTTCAGAGCCATGGGTATTTCCCTTATCCGCGTGGCCCTGGGAACCCTGCTGAACCTGGCCCTGATGGTCCTGACAGCCTATCCTCTGGCCAGGGACGAGCTCCGCTTCAGAAAGGCCTATGTGATATTCTTTGTGATCACAATGCTCTTCAGCGGCGGCATGATCCCCACTTACCTGCTGGTCAGTAAACTGGGCCTTAAGAACAACATCCTGGCCCTGATCCTGCCCGGCGCCCTTCCGGTCTACAACATGATCATTCTGATGAACTTTATCAGAGGTCTGCCCAAGGAACTGGAAGAAGCTGCCTGGATTGACGGAGCCACCCCCTTCCAGACCCTGACCATGGTCATCTTCCCTCTGTTGGGACCTTCCCTGGCAACGGTGGGCCTGTTCCAGATGGTCTTCCACTGGAACGACTGGTTCAGCGGACTGATCTACATGAGCAATCCCAACTTATATCCTCTGCAGACTTATCTGCAGACCCTGCTGGTCAACTTCGAACAGCTCCTGCAGTCCAGCGGCAACGGTGCGGATATCACGGCCATCCTTTCCAAGATGAACGCCAGGACCGGACGTGCCGCCCAGCTCTTCCTGGGTGCTCTGCCCATCATGATGGTCTATCCTTTCCTTCAGAAATACTTCACGAAGGGACTGACCCTGGGAAGCGTCAAGGGCTGATACGCGGCTTTAATTTCTCCGGGACGGGTGCAGGAAGTTCGGAAGGATAATGCATCATTCAGGACATAAATATTTGGTATAATGTTTTCCGAGAGCCGGATTACAGCAGATGCAATGACAGGAGAGATATCATGGCCATAGATCAGAGTGTTGAATTTGATTTTTACCGGGTCCATCAGGACAGGAAGGAAGATTACAAATACCTGCAGTACGGCCAGTTCATAGACGTCAATGTATTTCAGTTCGGAAGAGAGAAATGCAGACCTTCCCACAGTTTCGGACCCGCCGTCAGAAACCATTATCTTTTTCACTATATTCTTTCCGGACGGGGCACGCTGGAATCCACTGACCGGCTGGGAAAGATCCATACCCATCAGATCGGTCCCGGAGAGGGATTTATGATCGTTCCCCAGCAGATCAATACCTATCGGGCGGATAAAGAAGAGCCCTGGGAATACATCTGGCTGGAATTTGACGGGGCCTGTATCTCCCAGCCTCTTTTTGCGGCAGGCCTGGATTTCGATCATCCCGTCTGGCATACCGGGGAAGACAGGGACAAGACTGATATGGAAAGGATTCTGATCTCCATGCTGGAATCCCATGCGGAAAGCGCCTATGCCCTGCTGGGATATACCTTTCTGTTCCTGGACATTCTCCTGCGCTCCGGCGGGAAAAACGCCTCCCCCAAGACCGACAGGATCCGGGAATACTATATCGTGAATGCGGTCAACTACATCGAGAAGAACTACTCTCAGGATATTTCCATCGAAAATATTGCAGAATACTGCGGCCTCAACCGTACCTATTTCTCAAAAATATTCAGGGAAAGCATGGGAGTCTCTCCCCGCCAGTTCCTGATCCAGTACCGGATGACCCAGGCCTGCAGCCTCCTTAAATTTTCCAATGTATCCGTCAGGGACATCGGGGCTGCGGTAGGCTATCCTGATCAGCTTCATTTTTCCAGAGCCTTTAAGGAAATGTTCCATGTCAGTCCCAGGGAATGGAGAAATCAGAACCTGATCACCTGAGAAAACTGTATGACCCTTCCTTAACCGGGCGTCCCGCTTATGCGGGGCCCCGGTTTTTTTATGCCGGTTCACCTGTCCGGGGCGGAAGACGTCTCTTCTCTGAATGGGAGCTTCCATCAGGAGAGGAGGCCGGGGCGGGAGGAGAGGCAGAAGGGTCTTAAGTTTGCAATTGAAATACATTCGAAAATATGTTTTAATGGTCAGTGACCATGGCAGTCAAAATACTGCCTGGCAGATAAAATGCCTTTAACACCAAATACAGATGAACCGGAGGCCAGCATCCATGAGCAGTAAAGTATGGAAATTCCATAATGATGTCGATACGGACCAGATCATTGCGTCCCAGTACCTCCTCCTCCCCAACGTTGAGGAGATGAGCCAGTATACCTTTGAATCCCTGGATCCTTCCTTTGCAAAGAAGGCCCAGGCAGGAGATATCGTCGTGGCCGCCGAGAACTTCGGCTGCGGCTCCTCCAGAGAGCAGGCCCCCAGTGTACTTAAGGCCCTGGGCATCAAGGCGGTCATCGCCAAGTCCTTTGCCAGGATCTTTTACCGCAACGCCATCAACATCGGCCTTCCCGTCATTGTCTGCAAGGATCTCTACGAGAACGTGGAAGACGGCGGAGAAGCCGATCTGGATCTGACGGCAGGCACCGTGACCGCAGGCGGTCATGTTTTTACCTGCACAAAGCTGCCTGCCTACATGCAGAACATCCTCAACCAGGGTGGTCTGATCGCATCTCTCAATAAGGAGGAGGTCTGATCATGGGAATGACAATCGGTGAAAAGATCATAGCAAGGGCCGCGGGCGTGGACTTTGTAAAGCCCAATGACATCCATACCGTTACGCTGGACAGGATGATGTCCAACGACGGTACCACCCATCTGACGGTGGACATGTATCATAATAAATTAAAGCATCCCAGGATCGCGGATCCCGAAAAGGTGGTCTTTATCATGGACCACAATGTGCCTGCCGACTCCGCAAAAACAGCGG
>DETN01000097.1 GCA_002362155.1 Lachnospiraceae bacterium UBA3287
GCTTTGTCGTAGGGCTCCGACGAATCGATATAGCTTCTGATCTCTTCTTCGTCCATGGGCAGGACATGCACCTCGGTGCATTCGTGGAAGGTGTGCTCTGTCCTTACGGTTTCCGGACCTCTCCAGTCCAGGCAGATGACAGAAACGCCGGTATAGACATGGTGGGTCCGGTCCTGCAGGGCATGGATCATGGCGTAGGCATGAGCCCAGTCCCTGGGTTTTCCCAGGATCTCATCGTCTATGGCCACCACTGTATCGGAGCCTATGATCACCAGGCGGTCCGCCTGAGCGGTCCCCGTCCTTTCCGGCAGCACGATGTCACCGTTTTCTATTCCGTCAGCGATCTCCTCTGCCTTGGATCTGGCCAGAGCCCTGACGGTCTTTGCGGGATCCTCCGAAACGACCGCTTCTTCTCCCTCTGCGGGAATGATGTCAAAAGTAAGACCTGCCTGTCCCAGAAGCTCTCTTCTTCTGGGGGATCTGGAGGCCAGTATGTATCGGATCATTGTTTCTTATCTCCCTTTCTCTTTTCTTTATTACAGGTCCAGAAGCTCCAGGACCTGGCTCTGCAGCTCTTCTCTCTGGTCTTTCAGAAGAAGGAGCCGGTTGTAACGGTAATAGGCTTCGTTTCCGCACTCGCTGACATACTTCAGGCTGTAATAGCCCCCTGCCAGCTCTGTCAGGAAGATGACCATCTCCTGGCCCTCTCCGTAGGTCTTTGCCAGATAGGAAAAGGCGTTGGTCAGGTGGTCTCCCGCCGCCGCGGCATGGGCCTTTCTGGCTCCTTCCCTTTCTGTGAACCACTTCTTTACCAGGCCGAAGTCATGGGACCTGTCTCCCTTCTGGTTCAGGATCAGATCTTTTTCCAGTTCTCCCAGAAGGCCGATGACGGTGCGCTCCGCCTTTTCTTCCTCCCTGGAGATCATCTTTGCCCTGAGCTTCTTTTCCAGGTCCTTTTTAAGGGCCGCCCCCAGATCTTCTGCCAGAGCGGAGGCCGCCTTTCCTCCTTCCGCAAGGCCTGCCCGCAGGGCCAGGACCTGGCTGTAAAGGAGCTTCTGCACGTCCAGGCCGAAGGCATAGTCCCTGAATTCCCTGCCCAGGGAATCGATGAGAAGCCCCAGAAGAGAGAGCTTTTCGTCGAAGGGGGCGTTCTTCATGCCGGCTGTCCCTTCGGCCCTGCCCTCCAGGATGTCCGGCACCCTGTAGACGTTCCGGTACTTGTTGTAGAGATCGTAGTAGGCCGCGAAGTGGCGGGCGATCTCGGGATCCTGTATATACTGCAGGACCAGGTTTTCCGTCACGGGGATCTCCATCTTTTCATAGACGGCGATGACCCGGGACAGGTCCTCCCAGCCTCTGGCGGTAACAAAATAGCGGTCGTCGATCTCGGTCCGGATGGAATAGAAATGGTCCCTCCGGATCTCCAGATAGGCCATGACGGATCCGTGGATCCCCATCCTGTAGGCGTAGTCCTTCCAGGCCTGGTAGTCCTCCTCGATGACGATCTTCTTCATACGGTCCAGGGTCACGATATCGAAGTCCCGCACCGACCGGTTGTACTGGGGCGGGTTGCCCGCCGTGACGATCAGAAAGCCGTCGGGCACCCTGTGGGGGCCGAAGGTCTTGTACTGGAGGAACTGCAGCATGGTGGGGGCCAGGGTCTCGGAAACGCAGTTGATCTCATCCAGGAAAAGGATGCCCTCCTTTACGCCGGAAGCCTCGATCTGGTCATAGACGGAGGCAATGATCTCCGACATGGTGTATTCCGTAACGGAATACTCCCGGCCGCCGTAGATCCTTTTGGAAATAAAGGGAAGACCTATGGCCGACTGGCGGGTATGGTGGGTAATGGTATAGGAGACCAGGTTGATGCCGCATTCCCTGGCGACCTGCTCCATGATGGCCGTTTTGCCGATGCCGGGCGGGCCGATCATGAGAATGGGGCGCTGGCGCTCCACCGGGATCTCGTAGGTCCCTGTCTCGTCCTTTTTCAGATAGGCCTGCACGGTATTGATGATTTCCTGTCTGGCTTCCTGTATGTTCATCCGTTTCTCTCTTTCCTTAATGATCGCCCTTCAGGTAGAGCTTCAGGCACCAGTCCGGCACCTCTTTGTCGCTGTGCTCCTCCTCGGTCCAGAAGACAAAGGCCGTGTCATAGGGGGTGGGCCTGGTGGGATAGGTCCCGAAGCCGTCCGTAAAGTACATAAGGCCCCGGAGGTGCTTTAAGTCCCCCTTATTCTGCAGCCTCTCCACGTAGTCGAAGACCGGCCGGAAGTCCGTGCCGAAGCCTCCGCTGACCGCGAAGCCGTTCGTGTACTTTTTCATGTCCTCCAGGTCCGTGATGACCACGTCCTTCTGGATCTGGTCGTCGCATTCGATGATGTGGACGTTGACCTTATGAAAAAAGCTCTCCTGGCTTTTCAGGACGGAGGCCGTCTCGTTTAAGAACCTCTGGACCAGGACCGACTGGCAGGAGGCGGAGGTATCGATGGCAATGACCAGGTCCTCCACCTTCCTGGATTCCCTGTATTCGTTCTCCTCGATCA
>DETN01000078.1 GCA_002362155.1 Lachnospiraceae bacterium UBA3287
TATGCGGATACCCTGGCCAACGCCGCGGCCTTCTATCTGAAAGGCCAGGGCATTACAGGAAGGCTTTTTCTCCTGGGCCGCCTGGACCGGGACACCTCTGGGATCGTGATCTTTGCAAAGCACGCCGAGGCGGCGGCCATGCTGGGGGACCAGAGAAAAAAAGGGACCTTCGAAAAGATCTACCTGGCAGAGGTCCGGGGAAGCTTTGAAAAAGAGGAGCTGGTGATCGACAGGCCCCTTCGCAGGATCCGGGATACCATGCACATGGAAGTAAGTCCCGAAGGGAAAGAGGCCAGGACCTTCTGCCGGGTCCTGGGGACCAGAAAGGAGGAGGGAGAGACCTTTTCCCTGGTCCGCTGCCGGATCGAGCACGGAAGGACCCATCAGATCCGGGTCCACCTTTCGTCCACAGGCCATCCCCTTGTGGGAGATCCCCTGTACGGCTTCGGGGCGGTCCCCATCGGGATCGGCAAAGAAGTGCCCAGGGCAGAAAATGTGGACCTTCACCTTCACGCCCTGATCTGCCGCTTTATCCAGCCCTTTACGGGAGAGGAGATCACTGTCAGGGACCCTGCCCCTGCCTGGGCTGAAAGGTACAAAGCGGGAATATAAAGGCAGAGACGGCATGAGGAACTTTGAAAAAAACAGCGGATGCAGCCCGCGCAGATCGTATGGGTACCGGTCTGCGCAGGCTGCATCCGCTTATTTTCATGGGTAATCGAAGCGTAATTCTGATCTGACGGCCCTTTGTTTTAACGGGAAACTGTCAGGGAGGTGCCGTCGCTGACGGCGTGCACAGAGCCGTCTCTGGTGGAGAAGATCTGCGCCCCCTTTTCCTCAAAGGCAGCAAGGGTCTTTGCATCCGCAGGGTTCTTGTCGGAGTCGGTGACGACCGCGATGGATGCTTCAGCGGCCGCCGCCAGTTCCTTCACGGCCTTGTTGTAGACTCCGTGGTGGGGGATCTTGATCAGATCACAGGTCCTGTCTGCTCCCTCGGAGAGCCACTCCCGGATCCTGTCCTTTTCTGCGTCTCCCATAAAGACCAGGGTATTCTCCCCGTGGGTGACGGTGGTGATCAGAGAAAAGTTGTTGTCGTATTCCTCATCGGAGTCCCCGGTCTCATAGGAGGCGGGAGGCTCGATCAGGACCGAGGCCGTTCCAAGGGAAAAGCTTATATCCTCCTTAAGACGGGTGACCTGCAGATCCTTTTCCGCAGCCAGGGCCGTGAACTCCTCATAGTCGGTCCCTGCGCCCTCGTAGTCGGGAAGATAGATCCGGTCCACTTCCATTTCCCTGAGCAGGGCGTCCGCTCCGCCCACATGGTCCTTGTCAAAGTGGGTAATGACCAGGACATCCACCTGTGAAGCGCCGGTTTCCTTTACGGCAGAGACCAGCTTTTCCCCGTCGTCCTCTTCGCCGGCATCGATGACCATGGTCTGTCCCCCGCAGGATAATACGATGGCGTCGGCCTTGCCGCATTTGAGGAACTGAATATCCAGAATGTCCTCCTGTTTCATTTCGTCTTCTCCGTTTTCTTCCGCTTCTATTGTTTCCTCGGATTCTTCCGTGGAAGAATCCGTTTTTTCCGGGGCTTTTCCTGCTCCGCACCCTGTAAGGACAAGGCCGGATAAAAGAATGACGGTCCCTGTTATAAGAAGGAGGAGCCTTTTCAGGAGCTCCCGCTTTCCTTTCTGTTTTCGCATAAGCGCTTCCTTTCTCCGGTCCCGGCGCCTGTCCCGGGAGAGCGGTTTTTATGTATCATAGGGGCTGGGGGCGGGGACGGGAGTGCAGGATCTGTTAAGCGTCAGACGGTTTTGTTCAGAGGCACCTTTTCATGAAGCTGACGGAGGCCTGCCTTGCATGGACGCTGTCTGCCCCCTCAAAGTCGTGGCCTGCCCCGGGGATGATCTCCAGGGTGCTGTCACGGTAAAGGAGAGCGGCCTTTTCTGAGCAGGAGACGGGGACCAGCAGGTCTTCCTCCCCGTGGATCAGAAAGACGGGGCCGGGGTAATCCCGGCAGATCTTTTCGGTATCCAGGCTGGCGGCGTCCCTGAAATACCGCTCTCCCAGAGGAAAGCCGAAGAGGTCTTCCGGGCAGGAGCCTTTTTCCAGAAGGGCCCTGCAGGTCCCGGGGATGGAAAAGGCGGGATACCAGAGAAGAAGGCCCTTTACATGGCAGGGGCGCCCGGCCGCGCACATGGCAGAGACCAGGCCTCCCTGGCTCTCGCCCATAAGAAAGATCCGGGAGATGTCTGTCCGGGGAAGGGAGAGGGCAAAGTCCAGGACCGCCAGAAGGTCCTCCTTTTCCGTCAGGACGGACATGTCCTTCATGGAGCCACCGCTCTCCGAAAGGTCTCCCCCTCCGTAAAAATCGAAAAAAAGACAGGCGATGCCGCTTTCTGCAATGCCCGGTCCGTGGTGGCGGATATCTTTAAAGGAAGCCCCCAGACCGTGGGAAAAAATGACGAGGGGATACTTTCCGTCATTACCATATGTATCCGGATCGAAGAGAAGGCCCTTAAGGAGCCTGCCATCCGGGGCCGGTATTTCCAGTCTGATCACAGGCGCCCTCCTTTCTACCAGAGGTGTCTCTGCCGTACGGTATTCAGATAGAGGTCCGGGTTCACAAAGGCCACGGAGTCCTTGTCCTCGCTGCGCTGCAGGGCGACCCTGGGCCTGGCGGGAGCCGTGCTGGAGCGGACCACCAGCCGGGGACGGAGGGTGGCACCCGATAAGGGGACCTGGCCGATCATGGCAAAAAGAGCGTAGCAGCCCATGCGGCCGAGGGCGCTTCTGTCCTGGCGGACGGTGGTCAGGGGCGGATCCAGCTTTTCTGCCAGGGGAAGATCGTCGAAGCCTATGACGCTGATATCCTCCGGCACCCGGAAGCCTCTTTCCCGGCAGCATTCGATGACGCCCGATGCGATCAGATCGTTGCCGCAGAGGATGGCGGTGGCGCCGGCGTCCAGAAAGCCGGGCACGTGGTAGGGGGCCGCCTCCGCCACAAAGTAGCCGTAGACGGCCAGCATGGGATCGATGGGCAGCTGATGGGCCGCCATGCTGCTCAGATAGGAGACCATGCGCCGGTCGGAGACCATGGACCCTGCGGACCCGTCCAGAAAAGCGATCTTTTCGTGGCCCAGGGCCGCCAGGTGGGCAAGGGCCGTTTCCATGCCTTCGCCGGAGTCCGTGGACAGGGTGCAGACCCTGGGATTGTCCGGAATAAAGTTGTCCAGAAGGACCGTGGGAATGGCGGTCTCCTTCATCTGAGAGGCCCAGGGGTCATCCAGGGAGATGCCCATGAACATGGCCCCGCTGTATTTCTCCTGCAGCATCCAGGCGTCGTAGGAGAAGTCTTTCTGGAATTCCTTTGTCAGAGGCAGGACGGACACCCCCCAGTCCTCCTGGAAGCAGGCCTTCTGAAAGCCCAGGACGATCTCATAGCCGAAGGAGTCCGGATCCTCATAATCCATGTTTTCGATAAAGACCGCGATCCGCCGCCGGTCTTTTTTTACGGCCTTTCTGTTCTGGTATCCCATCTCCACCGCCGTGTCCAGAATGGTCCGGCGCAGGGCATCGCTGATGTCCTGCCCTCCGTTGAGCCCCTTGGAGACGGTGCTGAGGGAGATCCCAAGTTTTTCCGCTATATCCTTCATCGTTGCCATAAAAAATACCCTCCCGGGAGCCCGCAAGAAGCCGCGGGCCCTTATCTACAGTCTAATCCCGGGTTTCGAAAATTGCAAGGAGGGAAGAGTCGCAGCGAAGCAATGCGAAACTATACCTGCCTGATTTTTAAAGAGAAATTTCGTGAAATCGGGATATTGACAAAAAGGATCCGGTAAAGTATCCTATATTCAGAAAAAGACGAAAGTTTACGAAATTTTATCCGCTGACTGACAAGGAGAAAAGTTTCGTAAACGGGCGGGCAACCGATTGCGCATTATGTCCAAAAATGAAGGCCTGTTTTTGGCATAATGCAGATTGACTGCCCGGATCAAACGATGTAGATTGGAATCGTGAACAACCGGTTGCACAGCCCGCGGAGGGCCTGCATCCGACCAGAAAAACAAGGAGGTACTTATGAAAAAGAGAATCGTATCTATCATGATGACAGGCATTCTTGCAGCTGCTCTTCTGGCAGGCTGCGGCGGCTCCAAGCCCGCTGAACAGCCCGCAGAACAGCCCGCAGGCGAGACCGCAGAACAGCCCGCCGAGACCGAGGCTGTGGACTACGGCTCAGGCGAGATCAAGATCTGGGTGGCAGAGAATGTCGTAGACTTTACCAAGAGCCAGTGCGATGCCTTCTTCGCAGCCAACCCCGACATGGCAGGCTACACCGTGACCGTAGAGCCCGTAGGTGAAGGCGATGCGGCCGGCAACGTGATCACAGACGTGGAAGGCGGCGCCGATATCTACGGCTTCGCGCAGGACCAGCTGGCAAGACTGGTCTCCGCAGGCGCTCTGACCCCCATTACGGGCGACGAGCAGACCCTGGTATCCGGCTGGAACGACGAGGCTTCCGTGAATGCAGCCACCGTAGGCGGCACTCTCTACGCTTATCCTCTGACCTCCGACAACGGCTACTTCCTCTACTATGACAAGAGCGTCGTCACAGATCCCACATCCCTGGATGCCATCGTTGCAGACTGCGAAGCAGCAGGCAAGGGCTTCTACATGGAGATCAACTCCGGCTGGTATCAGACAGCATTCTTCTTCGGCACCGGCGCAGAACTGACCTATGAGACAGACGATGCAGGCAACTTCACAAAGGCCAACGTTTCCTACGCTTCCGAGCAGGGCGTCGCAGCTCTGAAGGCCATGATCAATCTTCACAAGTCTCCCGCTTTCAACAACGGCTCTTCCGTTTCCAACGCAGCCAACTGCGCAGCCATCGTAGACGGCACATGGGATTCCGGCGCAGCCAAGGATCTGTTCGGCGAGAACTATGCATGCGCCAAGCTTCCTTCCTTCACAGTAGACGGCAAGGACTATCAGATGAGCGGCTTCGGCGGATTCAAGCTCATGGGCGTGAAGCCTCAGACAGATGCAGGCAAGCTGCAGGTCTGCAAGGCTCTGGCTCAGTACCTCTCCAGCGAAGAAGTCCAGGTAGCCCGCTATGAAGCAGCAGGCTGGGGCCCTTCCAACAGGAACGCACAGCAGAATGAAAAAGTTCTGGCAGACGAAGCGCTGTCCGCTCTGGGCGAGCAGCTGCAGTTCACCATCCCTCAGGGACAGTATCCCGGCGACTACTGGGCACTGGCAACCTCCCTTGGCGACTCCGTCATCTCCGGCGACTATGACAACGCCGACGACGCAGCTCTGATGGCAGCTCTTCAGGACTTCCAGACCACCTGCGAGGGTTATGCTCAGTAAGACATTTTTAAAGCTGAATATCATACGAATTCCTTGAATTCTCTCTACGGGCAGGGCGTCTCGCGGGATACCCTGCCCGTAGTTTCTAAAAAGGGACGGAAAAAACTCCGCCCCGCAGCAATTCTGTAACCTGCAAGGGAGATTTAAGTCCGATGCGCATCCGGGGCGGATCTGCCGGGACATGCATCGGACCGGGAGTGATAATCAATGAAAGAGAAAAATACAATCGGTATGCAGATCGCGGGATTTTTCAAATGGATCGGCGCGGATCTGAAGGACATCGGGACCACCTTCGCCGGAGGAGATTTCAGGACCCGTATTTCCTATATCATTATGGGCTTTGGCCAGCTCCTCCGGGGACAGTGGGTCCGCGGCCTTTCCATGCTGGCCTGTGAAGCCGGCCTTCTGTACTTTATTTTCGGCTTCGGCATGCAGTATCTGAAGGACTTCGGAACGCTGGGAACCTCCGGCAGAGGCTTCAATCCCGACGGCACGGTCTCCTACGGGGACAACTCCTTCTTCATCCTGCTCTACAGCCTTCTGTCCATCTTTGCCATCCTGGCCCTGATTCTCCTCTGGAGGATCAACCTCTATCAGAACAAAGAGGCCCAGCATCTCCTGGCCATGGGGAAAAGACTTCCCTCCAACGGACAGGACCTGCATTCCCTCTTGGACCACAACTTCGACAAGACCCTGCTGGCACTTCCCTGCCTGGGCATCTTCGTCTTCACGGTACTGCCGATCTTCTTCATGATCTGCGTTGCCTTTACCAACTATGACTACAACCACCAGCCTCCGTCACAGCTCTTTACCTGGGTGGGACTGGAGAACTTCAGGAACCTCTTCTCCACCGGAGGAGAGGGTTACGGATCCACCTTCTTCACCGTACTGACCTGGACCCTGGTCTGGTCCTTCTTCGCCACCTTCCTCAACTATTTCCTGGGCATGGCGGTGGCCATTCTGATCAACCAGAAGGGCATCAGGTTCAAAAAGCTCTGGAGGACCATCCTGGTCATGACCATAGCGGTCCCTCAGTTCGTATCCCTTCTGTATGTGGGCAAGATGTTCGCGGCGGACGGCCTGGTCAACTCCTACCTGATCAAGTGGGGCCTGATCTCAAGAGCCATTCCCTTCTGGACCAATCCCCTTTATTCACGGATCCTGATCATCGTGATCAACCTCTGGGTGGGCATTCCCTACATCATGCTGATCGCCACGGGACTTCTGATGAACATCCCCGAAGACCTCTACGAGAGCGCAAAGATCGACGGCGCCAACGCCTTCCAGATGTTCTTCTCCATTACCCTGCCCTACATGCTCTTCGTCACGGGACCTTTCCTGCTGACCCAGTTCATCGGCAACCTGAACAACTTCAACGTCATCTTCCTGCTGACCCAGGGCAAGCCCCAGTCCATGAACTTAAAGGGCGGGGCCGGCTATACCGACCTGCTGGTCACATGGCTCTATAAGATGACGGTCAACGACACCAACTACAAGACCGCAGCTGTCATCGGTATCATGGTATTCATCGTTACCGCCGTGATCTCTCTGGTGGTATACAATGTTCTGCCGTCCGTCAAAGATGAGGAGGGATTCCAGTAATGACACACAAGAAAAGAGTCGGACTTACCATTTCCTATATCGTGCTGATCCTGATCAGCATTATCTGGCTGTTCCCCTTCTTCTGTCTGGTACTGCAGAGCTTCCGCTCCTACCAGTCGGAATTCGGCGGCATGGTCAACTATCTGGTGCCCAAGCACTTCTCCCTGGACTCCTATAAATTCCTGTTCTCGGAAGGGTGCCAGTTCACCAGATGGTATGCCAATACCTTTATCATCGCCTGCTTCGTTTCCGTACTGCAGACCCTGGTGATCATCTTCGTATCCTACGCCCTGTCCAGAATGCGTTTCGCGGGCAGAAGGCTCCTGATGAACATCTGGCTGGTCCTGGGCATGTTCCCCGGTTTCCTGACCATGATCTGTCTGTATTTCCTGCTCAAGCAGCTGGGCCTGACCCAGGGCGGCGCGGTCCCCGGACTGATCCTGATCTATGTGGCTTCCTCCGGTATGGGCTACTATGTCTGCAAGGGCTACTTTGACACCATGCCCAAGGCTCTGGACGAGGCGGCCAGGATCGACGGCGCCACCCGCTTCCAGATCCTTTATCAGATGATCATTCCTCTTTCCAAGCCCATCATCATCTATACCATGCTGGTATCCTTCATGGCTCCCTGGTGCGACTTCGTATTCGCATCCTACGTGGCCTTCGGCAAGAGCGATTCCTACAACGTGGCGGTCGCCCTGCAGAGATGGGTATGGACCAATGACTATCAGGGCTACTTCACCAGGTTCTGTGCAGGCGGCATCCTGGTAGCGGTTCCCGTTACCCTTCTGTTCATGTTCCTTCAGAAGTACTACGTCGAAGGTGTTACCGGAGGCGCAGTCAAAGGCTAAACGAATTTATTCCCATGCTTTTCATGCGGCAGTAAAGGAAAGAGAGGTACTTTATGGCCTCTAACATGACCATTGATGACATCGCATCTGCCCTGGGGGTATCCAAGACCACGGTCTCCCGGGCCATATCGGGCAAGGGCAGAATATCGGAGAAGACCAGGGAAAGGGTCAGGTCCTACATCGAAAAGCACAACTACAGACCCAGCAGCATGGCCAGGGGCCTGGCCCAGAGCCGTACCTTCAATATCTGCGTGACGCTTCCCGGAGAATACGGGGTAGTGGACCTGCCCTTTTTCAGAAAGTGCATTGCCGGCGTGGCACAGGTCACCGAAAGGGAGGGCTATGACATCATGCTCTCCGTGGTCAGCGGCAGCGACCTCACCGGCCTGCAGCGGATCGTAGAACACCGCAAGGCGGACGGGGTCATCCTGACCAGGACAATGACCAGGGACAGGGCGGTTTCCTATCTGAAAAAGAAAGGCTTCCCTTTTGTGGCCATCGGGGCTTCCGATGATCCTGACATAGTCTGTCTGGATCAGGATAACCTGAGAGGCTGCAGGGACCTGACGGGCCGCCTTCTTCAGTCCGGCATGAAACGGCTTGCCCTGATCGGAGGAGACGAGACCCATGTCATTACCGGTATCCGGAAAAGGGCCTTTGAAGAGGCCCACCGTGAGGCGGGCCTTGAACCGGACCCGGACCTGATGATCCTGGGAGTCCTGGACTCCGAAAAGGTGGATCTGGCGGTCCGCAGGTGTCTGGACCTGAAAGCGGACTGCATCGTCTGCATGAGCGACCGCCTGGCCGGCAGCATCCTGGTGCGCTGCAGCGCTCTGGGGATCCGGATCCCGGAGGATATAGGCATCGCTTCCTGTTACGGGAGCTCCCTTTTAGAGAGCGCCTCTCCCCGGATCACATCGGTCTATTTTAACGAGGACGCCCTGGGAGCGGAGGCAGCTTCCCTTCTGTTTCGGATGATCGGGGGAGAAAAGGTAAAGGGAAAGATCCTGGAGGGCTATACCATCCGTATGGAAAAGAGCACGCAGATGCCTGACAGGGACGGGGGCCTGTGAGAAGGGTCTGCCCGGCGATTATAACTTTATTTTCATTTGCATTTGCCTGTTCTTCCCTGCAGCGGCTCTCTGCTGCAGGGAAGAGCTGTAGACCGCCATGGGCCCTCCGGGCCCATGGCAGGTTTTTTAAGAAGAAAAAGCCTGCGGGAGACGGAAAAAACATGGAGATCACAAAGGATACGAAACTGTCGTTTAACGAGAAATACCTGACGGCGGACGGAAGGCCCTGGTTCCCCGTCATGGGCGAGATCCACTACAGCAGGGTCAGGAAAGAGGACTGGGAAAGAGAGCTTCTGAAGATGAAGGCAGGGGGCGTGGACATCGTCTCCGCCTATACCATCTGGATCCACCATGAGGAGGAGAGAGGGGTATGGGACTTTGAAGGCTGCAGGGACCTGGGCGCCTTCGTGAGGACCGTGGGAAAATGCGGCCTCAAGATGTTCCTTCGGATCGGGCCCTGGGCCCACGGCGAAGTCAGAAACGGCGGCTTTCCCGACTGGCTCATGGAGCTGGAGCGGGAAGGAAAGCTCAGGACCCGGACAAACGACCCCGCCTACATGGAGATCGTCAGAGGCTTCTATGAAAGGATCTTCCGGGAAGTGGAAGGGCTCTTTATGAAGGACGGGGGCCCCATCATCGGCGTCCAGATCGAGAACGAGTACGGCCACTGCGGCGGCCTGACCGGAGAAGAGGGCGAAAGGCACATGAAGGCCCTTCTCGCCATGGCAAAGGAGACCGGCTTTGATGTTCCTCTCTATACGGCCACCGGCTGGGGCGGGGCGGTGACGGGCGGCATGCTGCCTGTCATGGGCGGCTACTGCGAAGCACCCTGGGACCAGCGCCTGACAGAAATAGAGCCCAGCGGCAACTATATCTTCACAGAGGAGCGCAACGACCACGCCATCGGCTCGGACCACGGGATCGGCGAAGGCATCACCTTCGATATGAAGGCCTTCCCCTATCTGACGGCGGAGCTGGGAGGGGGCCTGCAGGTCACAAGGCACAGAAGGCCTGTGGCCACGGGCAGGGATACGGAGGCCATGAGCCTTGTCAAGCTGGGCAGCGGCTGCAA
>DETN01000157.1 GCA_002362155.1 Lachnospiraceae bacterium UBA3287
GGAGATGCGGGCATTATTCTGGAGGTCAAATGGGACAATTACCTGCCCTCCGTCATAAAGGACTGCGTCCAGACGCCCGGCAGACGGGTCACGGCCTTTTCCAAGTACGCCCAGTGCCGGATCTATGACTGAGGATCCCCTGAGGGCAGCACAAGGTAAAACCTTACATAAAGTATTTCAAAAAACAGAGGAGAACAAAAAATGTCATTCAGCGATATCTTCAAATCCAGCTTCCTTGAAAACGTAGCCAGCGTCAGCATCCTGGACATGGTCCTGGCCATGGTCCTGGCCTTCGGCCTGGGCCTTTTCATCTACCTGGTCTATAAAAAGACTTATCAGGGCGTTATGTATTCCTCCAGCTTCGGCCTGACCCTGGTGGCCCTGACCATGATCACCACTCTGGTCATCCTGGCCGTCACCAGCAACGTGGTCCTCTCCCTGGGCATGGTGGGCGCCCTGTCCATCGTCCGTTTCAGGACCGCCATCAAAGAGCCTCTGGACATCGCCTTCCTCTTCTGGGCCATCGCAGCCGGCATCGTACTGGCGGCGGGCATGATCCCCCTGGCCGTATTCGGCAGCATCGTCATCGGCCTGATCCTTCTTTTCTTTGCAAACCGCAGGGAAAGTTCGGACCCCTATATCACCGTCCTCCGGTGCTCCTCCTCCGAAAGTGAAAAGGCCGCCTCAGCCTTCCTGCAGGAAAAGGTGTCAAAATGCGTGGTAAAGAGCAAGACCGTCAGGAAGGACCAGATCGAGCTGACCATGGAGATCCGCCTGAAGGATGACAATACCGATTTCATCAACGCCCTGGCGGGCATTGAAGGCGTGGAAAGCGCTGTTCTTGTCAGCTACAACGGCGACTACATGGGTTAAAAAAAGGAGAATGTCATGCAGGCAAACAGGCACTTTGACCGGATCTGTCTGGCGGTCCTGATATGCACGGTGCTTCTGACAGTCCTCTTCATGAACGGGGAATCCCTGGGCATACAGGTGGTCAGAGACCTGGATACGGATACCAACGAAGGCTCCGCCTGGTTTACGGAGAACGACCTGGACGGCAGCTGGGACACGGAAGGCGCGGTCTGGATCACGCTGGAAGGCAGCACCGCCTCCGTAAAGGGAAACGGAGCCTATGTAAAGGGCTCTGACGTGGTCATCGCCTCCTCCGGCCGCTATATCGTGACAGGGGAGCTGACGGACGGGAGCCTTATCGTGGACGCCCACAATAATTCCAAGGTATGGATCCTTCTTTCCGGCGTTTCCCTGACCTGCCGTAGCGACGCTGCCATCCGCATCGACCAGGCCGACAAGGTCTTCCTTACCCTGGCGGAAGGGACGGAAAACGTCGTGACAAGCGGCGAAACATACTCTGAAGAGGCCCTTTCTGACAATACCGGAGGCGCCATTTTCTCCCACGACGATCTGACTGTTAACGGAAGCGGTTCCCTTACCGTATCGGCTTCCTGTAAACACGGCATCGACGCCAACGACGACCTGGTCATCACAGGAGGCACCGTCGTTATAGAAGCCCCTGCCGACGGCATCCATGCCAGCGACTCTCTGCGGATCTGCAGCGCAGATCTGACAATAAACGCCGGGGATGACGGTCTCTCCACCGGAGAAGAAAACGCTCCCCTGTACATGGAATCCGGCAGCGTATCCATAACGGCCGGAGGAGACGGGATCCACTCAGCCGGAGACATTACCCTGGCAGGAGGAAGCCTTGTCATCTCCGCGGAAGACGACGGCATCCATTCGGACACCTCCTTCCTCATTACGGACGGATCGGTAGTCATCAACGAATCCTATGAAGGCATTGAGGCCCTCACCATAGACCAGCAGGGGGGCGATATATCTATCGTATCCTCAGACGACGGCTTTAACGCAAACGGAGGCTCCTCCGGCCAGCCGGGCATGGGAGGCTTCGGAGGCGGCCGCGGAGGAAGCAGACAGGATGCCTCCGGAGACCAGGGGGCAGGGGAAATGCCCGAATCGCCTCCGGAAGCAGATATCACGGATACGGAAGCCTCTGCGGAAAGCAGCGCATCGGATACCTGGATCCATATCTCCGGCGGCAGCCTGACCATCCTGAACGGAACGGGCAGGGACGCAGACGGCCTGGATTCCAACGGAGATGTCCTGATCTCCGGCGGCACGGTCCGGATCAGCCTCATCGGGAGCGGGGGCAACTCTGCCATAGACTATAACAGCGAGGGCGGTGCCTCCTGCCTGATCACGGGCGGGACGGTCATTGCCTGCGGCGCTTCTTCCATGGCGGAAGCCTTTGACGAATCCTCTGCCCAGTGCGCTGTCCTCTTAAGCCTATCCCAGGAAACGGAAGCAGGATCTCTTTTTGATCTGCTTTCGGAAGACGGCACTTCTCTTCTGTCCTGGGAAGTCCCTTACAGCTTTACCAGTGTCAGTTTCAGCTGCCCTGAAATGGAAAAGGGCAGAAGCTACACCGTTAAGGCCGGAGACCATGAGGAATCCGTCACCCTGACAGCCATGTCCACATCTGCGGGGACTGCGGGAACAGGCATGTCCTCCGGAGGTATGGCAGGCGGTTTCCGGGGCGGGGGCGGCAGGCCCGATCAGGACGCCTCTGCAGCTTATGAAGATCCGGCGGAATCTTCATCTTCCGGATTCCGCCGGGAAGGCGCCCGCAAAGGCGGCGGCCGGGGCAGGGACAGGGAAGCTTCCTTTGAAGAATCCTCCGCCGGAGAAATGCCCGAAATGCCCGGCGGAGAGCCCCCCGAAATGCCGGATGGGGAGATGCCTCAGATGCCGGACGGAGAGATGCCTCAAATGCCGGATGGGGAGATGCCTCAGATGCCCCAGACGCCGGATCAGGGGACTGCCGGGACGGAGGATGGAGAGGACGCTTCCCTTCAGGATCTTCCCTCGGACTCTCAAGGTCCCGGAATGACAGGCCGGGAGGAGGCTGCAGGGTCTGATAACACTGCCTCTTCTTCAGGACCCGAAGAGGCAGCCGAAAAGACTTCTTCCTATGACAGTGAAACATACCTTCTTTCGGCAGCATCCGTCATGGTTCTGGCGGCGGGTCTTGCAGCGGCCCTGGCCTTCAGAAGGCACAGGTAAGATGATATCGGTCATTTTTTAAGTGACGCACTTTTTTCATAACAGAGGAGCCATGCGGAAAGTTTTTTTCTTTCCGCATGGCTCCTTCTTTTTCCGTGTTTTTTTACAGGCATGATTTTACATGCTTAAGTCTTCCTGCAGGATCCTGACCATTTCGTCTCCGCACTCGGAGGTGGAGGCTGTGCCGCCAAGGTCGGGCGTCAGGGCCTTTTTCTCCACAAGCATCCTTTCAATGGAATCCACGATCTTTCTTCCCCAGTCCTCATAACCGAAGAAATCCAGCATCTGGGCCGCCGTCCAGATGGAGGCCAGGGGATTGGCAATGCCCTTTCCCGCAATGTCGGGAGCGGATCCGTGAATGGGCTCGAACATGGAAGGGAACTTCTTTTCCGGATTCAGGTTGGCGCCGGCCGCCAGGCCCATGCCGCCGGAAATGGCAGCCCCCAGGTCCGTCAGGATATCGCCGAAAAGGTTGGAGGTGACCACGATCTGGAAACGGCCGGGGTCCTTCACCATGAACATGGACGCCGCGTCCACCAGATAGGAATGGGTCTCCACCTCGGGATATTCCCTGCCCACTTCGGCAAAGATCTGGTCCCAGAATACCATGGAATAGTTGAGGGCGTTGGCCTTGCTGATGCTGGTCAGAGTCTTTTTCTCCTTCCTGGCCAGGTCATAGGCATAGCGGATGACCCTCTCGCAGCCCTTTCTGGAAAAGACGCCGTTCTGGATGACCACTTCCTGGGGGCTGTCCTTATAGAGCCATGCGCCGGATCCGGAATACTCTCCTTCGGAGTTCTCCCGAACAAAGGTCATATCGATATCTTCCCTCTTCACATCCTTCAGGGGGCAGGGGGCTCCCTCAAGCAGCTTTACGGGGCGCAGGTTCACGTACTGGTCAAAGCCGTGGCGGATCTCCAGAAGAAGGCCCCGGAGGGATATGTGGTCCGGCACGCCGGGATAGCCCACAGCTCCCAAAAGAATGGCGTCGTATCCCTTCAGGATCTCCAGCCCGTCCTCCGGCATCATCTCCCCGGTCTTTAAATAGTATTCGCATCCCCAGGGATAATCTTCAAAAACAAACTCAAATCTTCCGTCCCTGCGGGATACGCCCTTCAGGACCTTGACAGCCTCTGCAATAACTTCGGGGCCCACGCCGTCGCCCGCGATCACCGCGATCTTATATGTCTTCATGTCTCTTGTCACTCCTTTTTTCCGGGCAGAAGCGCTGCCTTCCGCCCGCTCTCTTCTAAGGTATATTTTATAAGGCACAAGTCTTCTTTTCAACGGGCAGAGACGCCGCATACTCAGATGCAGCGGCCCCGGCCTGAAATAATATAAATGAGTTATGGAGAGCTTATTTGATGAACTTTACTTCCTTGCAGATCTTTTCGATCTGTTCGTCTTTCCTCTTGTTGTATTCTTCCTTCTTTTCCTCGAAGTAGTTGCGGCCCTGTGCGTCGATGGAAACGATCAGGGGACCGAACTCTTTGACTCTGCAGTTCCAGAGGGTCTCGGGCATGCCCAGGTCTCTCCACTCCGCTCTCACGATCTCTTCCACGGCGACGGCTGCCACCACGGCGTTGCCGGCGGGAATGACCACATGGATGCATCCGAAGTCCTTACAGGCTGCCGCGGTCTGTTCCTTCATGCCGCCCATGCCCTGGGGACCAAGGCCGATGGCGTTGATGCCGTCTTCCAGGAGCTTCTCCATCTTTGCCGCTCTTTCGTTCTCGTTGTGGGATCCGATGGGACGCATCAGAGCCTTCTTGGAAAGAAGGGCTGCCGTCTCCACGGAGGTGGCGACGCTATGTCTCGTCCGGCATGCAGAAGTTCCTGGATTTCTGCCGGGAATATTATAAATGACATAAAAAGGCAGAGCCCCTCAAAAACCCAGGGCTCTGCCTTCCGTATTTTCGATGATATCGGTGATCTTCCACCTGCCCTCCCTGCCCGTTTCCAGAACGAACATGGTGCAGTTGGTGATGGGAGGCTTCCAGAAATCCCTCATGGGACCGGGCTCCAGATACATGCGCATGGCATGCATCCATCCTCCGTGAGTGCACACCAGGGTGGATCCGGGAAGGTCCTCTTTCCTGATCCATTCCAGAAAGTCCCCGGCCCTTTTTACCAGTTCCGGAAAGGACTCTCCTCCCGGAAGGGGGACATACCGGTCCGGAAAGCACATGAAATTCCGCATGATCTCCGTATCTTCCAGAGTAGACCGCCCTGCCAGGGCTCCCACCTCGATCTCCCGAAGCCGCCTGTCCGCAAGGAAGGTCTCCCGGCTCCTGCCTGTCACGAGCTCTCCCGTCACAAGGGCCCTCTGCAGGGGACTGGAATAGACCCTTTCAAAGGAAAGCCCCAGGTCTTCCACCCTCTTTCTGGCCCTGAGGGCCTGCCTTCTGCCTTCTTCGGAAAGAGGGATGTCCGTGGTCCCCTGGACCAGGTTTCCCGCGTTATAGTCTGTTTCGCCGTGCCGAAGCACATACAGTTTCATGCTGCTTCCCTTCCTCCGGTACTTTCTGATATACTTTCAGACAGAAAGAGCCGCCGCAGGCAGATCTTCCATCACGAACCATCATAGCACAGATACAGGAAAGGATCACAGGAAAGAAATGGAACTCTATGAAAAGGTCAGAGAACAGCGCAACAGTCTCAACTTCTTTGCCAGAAAGCTGGGCCTTCAGATCACCCGGATCGATAAAGACTACGCGGAGGGAGAGCTTCCCGTGGACGAGACCTTCACCAACCCCCAGGGCTCTGTCCAGGGAGGGGCCATGTTCACCCTGGCCGACGCGGTGGGCGGAGCGGCCGCCGGCTGCTGCGGGAACCGGATCGCCACCGTGGACGCCTCCTTCCACTACCTGCGTCCCGGTCTCCACACCAGCCTTTTAAAGGCCAGGACAAGGCTGGTCAAATCCGGCTCCATGCTGACGGTGGTGGATGTCAGCGTCTTTGACCAGGACGATACCCTTCTGTCGGAGGGCATCTTCACCTATATCGTTATGAAGACCTCCATCTTCGACTGACCCCGGTCCTGTCAGGAAAACAGGAGGAAGCCGAAAAGGCCCTGCAGGGAACAGCGCATTTACGCTGCCTTCCCCTGCAGGGCCTTTCTGTTTTCTTCTGCTGCTGCCTTTACTGTTTTACGAAGGAGATCTCCATATCCTCGAAGAAGGATAAGAGGCTTCCGTCTTCCTGACGCACGAAACGGTCCGTTTTGTCGTCGATGGCCACTGCGCCGTCCTCGAAATGCCAGGTCCCGCTGTAGGAGGTATCGTCGATGGCAGGCAGAGTATTGGTGGCCGCGTCATATCCCGCCGACTTGAGCAGGGAATCCAGGATCTCCTGCCTGGAACTGTACTGGCCGGCCTGGACCACCTTTTCCACCGTGGTGCCCATGGTCCCGAACCACTTGTCCAGGTTTTTGTCATAGTATTCTCTGGTGGCCTGGACGAACTGGGCCGTATCCGCATAAAAATCCATGGTATAGTCGTCGTTCAGCACCAGATACAGATCCATCAGCAGAGTCCCTTCCGACTCTACGCCGAAGGTCTTGTCCACTTCTCCGGAGACTTTCTCTGTCAGATCCCCCTTCCCCAGGTAGGTCCCGGGAAGATCATAGAGGATCACACAGGCTTCTCCCGTCAGGGTCTCTTCGGAAATCGCGGGCCATGCAAAGGCAAAGGTCTTTTTCAGGATGTCAGGAACGGCCTTCTCGTCCATTTCCCCTTTAGCGGTAATGTCTGCCGTATCCTGAAAGGACTCTGCCGGCGCCGCTTTGCCGGCCGCCATGGAAAGGAACGTTTCCGCCGCCGTTTGTCTGAAAGCATCCCCTTTCAGATCTTCCGGCGAAAGGCCCTGGTCCCTGGCCGTAAACAGGAGGTTCCTGTATGCTTCCATGACCTCCTCTTCGGTAAATTCAAATGTGACAGGGGTCACATCCACTGTGACCGTAAAGCCATCCTCCGTCTTTTCCGCGGAGGATGCCTGGACCGAGGCCTTAGACCGGATCCCGGCAAGAAGATCCGCATGGTCCTCCGCAGGAAGACCTGCAAGGTCCCAGGGAGCGCCTTCAAGGATCAGGTCCTGCACTTCCTGGTCGGTCATGGCTTCTGCGGCCTCATCCAGTTTTTCCTGTACCAGCTTGACAGCTTCCTCTCCCTTCATGCCGCATCCTGTCAGGGCAAGAAGGCACCCGGCCGCGGCAATGACAAGCAAATGTTTCAGTTTCATCTTTTTACATCTCCTCATAACCGATTATTTCGGTTCCTGCATGCCCCGCCCCCCAGGCAGAGGCTGCCTTCGCAGACCGTCTCAGCCAGGGGCGCAGGTCCCTGCAAGCGATTATAGCACAATTTCGCCCATTCCTATACCACTTTCCGAAGAAGGGCCCTTTTCCGCCCGGGACGCCTTCTGCCCGAAAACCCAAAAAAGAGCACCCTTTATCCGCCCCGCGGCCGGTAAAGGATGCTCTTATAAAGGAATTCGTCCCTTTGCCGGTTACGGATCCTTCCTGCCGGCTATGGCTGCTTTGCAAGAAGGAAGTTCTCGCCGTCCGTCAGGACGCTGACCGTATCTCCCTCGGAGGCGAAGGCCAGGTCAATGACGTCCACCAGCCTTGCGTGATAGACCCTGTCATGTCCGTCCCAGATATAAAGATAGGTGGTCCCGTCCACATCCAGCCTGACCATGCGGCTGATCTTCAGCGTCTTTTTCTCCCAGGAGGAAGTATCCGCGGGAGCGCCCGCACCGGGCAGGGCTGTATCGGAATTAGCCTGCTCGCCGGTGATGTCGCCTGCCACAAGGGCCTTGTACTTGGCGACGCAGTCCGCCTGCCTTGCGGAGGTGGCCACGATATTGTACTGCTCCACGTTGACGCAGGCATACATCTTGACCAGGCCCGCGTTGTCCTTGAGGACCATGATATAGGTGGGAATGCCGTCCATCTGGATCAGGGAAGGGAAGCTGGCCTGATAGCGCTTTTCCTGGACCTCGCCTTCGGCGGCGCTCATGGCCGAGAATTCATCGGCGCCGGAGCAGGGAATATAGCGGGTCTCGCCGGTACGCTCGTTGCTCATGATAAAGCCGATGTTGGAGCTGTCCCCGTTGACGGAAGTAACGCCGGTATAGATCCAGATATCGCTCTCCTTGGCGATATAGCCGAAGTCAGCGATCCCTTCCTCCTCCTGGTCGCTGCCCTGCCTGGTGGTGACTCTCCTGCAGCCGATCTGGCCGATAACGGAGTTCCAGAAGCCCTTCTGCAGCTGGGCATAGTTATTGTACTGGACGCAGATCAGATCTCCGGGATAGACCACATCCACCCAGTCGGGCACGTCGGGGACGGCCTTCTTTTCCATGGCGCCGGTGACAGGATCGATCAGGACCGCTCCCGTGATCCTGGTGCCGCCGAAAAGAAAGATGGAATGCTCGTAAATGGGGGCCACATACCAGGCTCTGCCTTCCTCGTCGATTTCGAAATGGATGTCCCAGAACATATCGCTGCGGTAGGACCAGCGGACATGCCGCATCAGATCCTCATGGAAGTAGGCGCTGGGAACAAAGCGCATGCCCTCTTCCAGCTCATTATAGGAGGCGGACATGGAAACGGGGTCTACCGTCACATAGCCGGGCACGCCGTTTTTCCGGTTGGCATACCACTTGAAGATGCTGGCGTAGCCCAGGGGAGCCACCTTCATGGGACTGTTATGGAAGTTGACCTGGACGTAGTCTTCCGCAAAGACGTCGTACTGGGAGACCACATGGCTTAAGGATCCGATCTCACGGTTTCCCAGCATGGCCGCGGACTGGGTATCCATCAGGGCTATGGAGGAGGTGGATTCCGCATTGGGGAAATCCTCCGTCACGCCGTCCTGAACGTTCAGAATGGCGGAATAGGCCCTGGCGTGGAATAGCTTGCCGGAGAAAAAGCGGCCAAGAAAGATGATCAGGATGGGCAGGACAAAGCCAGCCAGAATGACCCTGCGGAAGATCCGCTCGCCCCTTGTCACCACACCGCCGTGCAGGTAGAAGGATTCTACAGTGGGGCCTTCCTTTTCCTCCTCTTCTTCCTCCCCTTCCTTCCCGGGAGCGGGGGCCTTTTTCTTAGGGCTCCTGTTCGGGCGTCTGCCCCGGATCCGGACCCCGAACACGTCGTTCCACATGGGCACGGAAGCAAAGGATCCGGCCAGAAAGACCAGCATCCACATGAACCAGAAGCCCTCGTACTGGATGTTCCAGGCGGGACAGAAAATATAGTCGATGACGGCCAGCACGACGGCCATGCAGATGATCGGCTTTACAAATTTCATTTTTTCTTTCATTTGGCTTTCCTCCTGAAATCTCTAAGGAATGCTGGTCTCAGGCGTCTCCTTCCAGCAGGCTGTCTATGACCGCCCTCCAGCCTTCTTCGCTGTCGGCCCCCACATAGTAAGTCCCCACCTGGTTTCCCTCTGCGTCTACAAAGACAGTGGTGGGAACGGAATCGAACCTGAAAAGCATGGGGATCAGGTCTCCCTCCAGGGCCAGATGGGTGTAGTCGGCCCTGGTCTCGTCCGCTATGGCCTTCGCTTCTTCCACAAGGTCCGGATCCAGGGTCAGGTCCTCTGTGATCAGGTCGCATACGATGCCCACCACCTGGAAACGGTCGGGATCATATTCCCGGTTGAGCTTTCCAAGATCGGGCATTTCCATTTTGCAGGGAGGGCAGAAGGTCCCCCAGATGTTGACCATGGTCAGCTCTTTTCCCTCAAAGATGGTCTGGTCCACTTCGTTTCCGTAAATGTCGTGGACGGTAAATTCCGCCAGCTCCGGAAAGAGGTCTTCCTCTTCCGCAGCTTCCTCTGTCAGGTCTTCTTCATCCACGGTCTCTTCCGCCTCTTCTCTCTCTTCCTCTGCAGCCTCCTGGGCCGCGCCTTGAGCCGCGGGAGAAGTCTCCTTTCCTCCGCAGGCACTGAAACAAAGGACCGCTCCCAGAAGAAGGGCCGTGATCAGTCTGTATTTTTTCATGATCGTCTCTCTTTCCGCAGGGCCTTCCCGGGCCCCGCCCCTACTGACACAGTATACTATATTTCTCCCCCGATTAGAACACGGGCGGATGGCCTGTCTTGTTAAAAGGGGATTAAAAATACGCCGCGGCCAGCCCGGACAGGGTCCCGGAGATCCCTTCTGGCATTCGGAAAACCATTCTTTTTGATTTGGTATGCCGTTCATAATCGCGGAAGTCTCTTTCGCTTCGGTAAGGAGATGTTATAAAATAGATATTAGAAGGAAAGAACTGCTCCGCAGGGGGCGGAGCCTTAAAGAAAACGAAAGGAGATTTTTATGGGGTACACAAAACTTTTTGAAAGGGGATGCATCGGCGGCCTGGAAATAAAGAACAGGATCGTCATGCCCGCCATGGGCTGCTCTCTGGCAGCCTCCACGGGGGATGCTTCTCCCGAGATCATCCGCTACTATCAGGAAAGGGCCAGGGGCGGCGCCGGCCTGATCATTACTGAGATCACCCGGGTGGACGACGAGACCGGCGTGGGCACGCCCTGCCAGCTGTCCGTGACCGACCTGAAGTTCATCTGCGGCCTGACCCGCCTGGCCGAGGCGGTCCACGCCTTCGAATCGAAGATCTTCGTCCAGCTCCACCATCCCGGCAACCAGACGCCCAGCCGTCTGATCGGCGGCAGGCAGCCTGTCTCCGCATCGGATGTGACCTGCGCCGTCATCGGAGAAAAGCCCAGGGCCATGACCACGGAGGAAGTGGAAAAGCTGGTCCGCCAGTTCGTGTCCGGCGCCGTGGTCTGCCAGAGGGCCGGCATCGACGGCGTGGAGATCCACGCCGCCCACGGCTATCTGATTGGCCAGTTCCTCTCCCCTCATACCAACCGCCGCACCGATAAGTACGGAGGAAGCCTGGAGGGCCGCATGCGGGTCCTGGTGGAGATCATCATGGGCATCAAAGCCTACTGCGGAAAGTCCTATCCCATCTCCGTCCGCCTGGACGGCGACGAATTCATTCCGGACGGCCTGAAGCTGGAGGAAGCCGTGGTCATCGCAAAGACCTGCGAAAAGCTGGGGGTAAGCTGCATCAACGTATCGTGCGGCACTTATGAATCGGGCTATACCATCATAGAGCCCGCATCCCTCCCCGAAGCCTGGAAAAAGCACCTGGCAAAGACCATTAAGGAGAACGTCTCCATTCCCGTCATCGCCGTCAACAACATCAAGCATCCCTCCGTGGCGGAAGCTCTTCTGGAAGAGGGCGTCTGCGACTTTATCGGCATCGGCAGAGGCCATCTGGCGGATCCCGAATGGGGGAATAAGGCCAGGGCCGGAAAGGATGACAGGATCCGCAAGTGCATCGGCTGCATGGAATGCTTCCGCATCCTCAACCTCTGCCGTCCCCTGGAATGCACCCTCAATCCCGTCCTGGGCAGAGAACTCCATTTCGGCGACGATTGCCTGAACAGAAACGGCGGCGGCAGGAAGGTGGCCGTGATCGGCGGAGGCCCCGCCGGCATGCAGGCCGCCATCGTCCTGAAAAAGAGAGGCTTCGAGCCGGTCCTCTTCGAAAAGGAAGGGCGGCTTGGCGGCGCCATGAACCTGGCTGACGTGCCTCCCCACAAGGAGCTTCTTAGCGAGTTCATTGAGACCATGAAGCT
>DETN01000100.1 GCA_002362155.1 Lachnospiraceae bacterium UBA3287
ATCTTCTATATAGAAAGCGACCGCCACAACCTGGTCTATCATACAGTCAACGGAGATGTCACTGTGCGGCAGAAGATGCAGGACGCGGAAGAGGCTCTTTCCGGGACTGGTTTTTACAGGATCCACAAGGGATATCTGGTCAACCTGGCCCACGTGGACGGGATCCGGGGCGGCGACTGTCTGATCAGCAGCAGGGCCCTGCCTGTCAGCCGGACCAGAAGAAGTGAATTCATGAACGTTCTGATGAATTATCTCGGAGAGTAAGTCATGCTTGAAAAATATCTTCTTACCGCCAGTTCTGACATTCCAAGGCTGATCACCGCCCTGGCGGAATGGATGTCCTGTGTGCTCAGTCTTTTCCTTCTGCCCCGACGCCCCTGGGTAAAGGGCTGGAGGATGGCCGCCTGCGCGGGCTTTCTTCTCCTGGTCCTGACTTCTTTTCTGATTCTGACAGAAGGAAGCGTCCTGCTTCTCTGGTTCCCCTGCATGGTGGCGGCTTTTCTGATCATGTGCCTGTTTATGATGATCGTACTGGATCTGGGCTTTCCGGGAATCGTTTACCGGACCTGTACCGGCTTCCTGCTGGCAGAGCTGGCGGCCTCCCTGGCCTGGCAGATCTGCTCCTATGCCCGTTTCATTTCCGGGATCGACAGTCTGCCCCTGGAGATCTTTATTATCCTTGCGGTCTTCCTGTTGGTCTTCGGCGTTTTTTCCCGGATCATCCTTCAGTATATGAAGGGAAGGAGCCCCATAGAGCTGACCTGGAAGGATACCGCTCCCCAGATCATTCTCACCCTGATCATCTTTGTTTTCAGCAACCTGAGCTTCATCATGCCCAGGACCCCCTTTACCTCCCAGACCCTGATCGACATCCACAACCTCCGTACCATTATTGACCTGGGGGGACTGGCCATTGGCTTTGCCGTTATGACCAGGCTGTATGACCTGAGAGCAGAACGGGAGCTGATCGAGATCGGCAACATCTTAAAGGGACAGTATGAGACCTACCGGTCCTATCAGGAGAGCATAGACCTGATCAATATGAAGTATCATGACCTCAAGCATCAGCTGGACGGCCTTCGGGGCGAAACAGATCCCGAAAAGCGGCGGGAATGGATCGACGCCATGGACAGGGAGCTGCAGGATTACAGGCCGGAGCGGCAGACAGGCTCCCCTGTACTGGACACTATCCTTTCCGGCAAGATGGTGAGGATCCGCAACAGCCGGGTCACCTTTACCTGCGTGGCAGACGGAAGGCTTCTGGACTTTATTCATGTCATTGACCTGTGCACCATCTTCGGAAACGCCCTGGACAATGCCATTGAAGCGGCAGCCCTGGTGAAAGACCCCGAGCGCAGGATGGTCCATATGTCCGTCTCCCGCAAGAAGAATTTCCTGATGATCACTCTGCGCAATACCACGGACGGAGAGCTGGAGCTCCTTCCCGACGGGAACCCCGCCACCACCAAGGCGGATACCTTTTCCCACGGGTACGGCATCAAGAGCATCCGGCAGGCTGTCGCCAAGTACGACGGCACGGCGGAATTCGGTATCAGAGACGGCTTCTTCACTCTGCAGATCATGATCCCCATTCCCCGGGACGGTAAATAAAGAAATCTTCACACAAGAGGCATGAAACGGTTCAGAACCATATGGTTACTATCCTTGACTCTGGTATCTGAAATCTGTTAAAATATAAGCAGACAAAGAGAAAGGACCTGTATGTTTAAGACAGGCCCTTTTGTGTACGTTTTTTCCTGATTTACAGACAATAGAACAAAAAGAAGGTGGACATAATGAATAGAGAAGGATTAAAACAGCAGATCATCAGGACTGCGGCCGCTGCGGCCGTGGGTGCCGCTCTGCTGGCGGGAGCCGGAGTGGACGGCGGCTATTATTCTCTCAGAATGAGCTCTGACTCCATGGAACCTCTGACCCGGGCCGACATTGAATATATCCAGGCAGAAGCTCCGGCAGCTGCCTCTGCGGACGGAGTGATCTCCGCCGACGAATGGGCTTCGGTCTATCCCGAGATCGCCCTGTCCATGGGCGAGAACGCAAAAAACGAATACCACGTCAGCTATCTGGAAGAGTCTCCCTATCTGGTCAACATCTATGAAGGCTACGGCTTTGCCAAGGATTACGAAAGCGCCAGAGGCCACAGCTATACGCTGGATGATGTGTACGCCACCGAGCGTCCCCATGCCACGGCCAACTGCCTGACCTGCAAAACGCCCAACTTCACAAAGCTGGTCAACGATCAGGGCGTAGGTGTTTACAGCATGGACTTCAACGAGGTCCACGCCCAGATGCAGGAGACGGTGAGCTGCTACAACTGTCATGAGAACAAGGCCGGCAACGGCGGCGAGCTCGCAGTCACCCATTCTTATGTGCACGAAGCTCTGGGCAGCAACGTGGACACTTTTGACAAGGCAAACCTGGTCTGCGGCCAGTGCCACATCGAGTATTATTTCGTTCCGGAGACCAAGGAGGCTATGATGCCTTACCACGGTCTGGAGGAAATGACACCGGAAGCCATCCTGGCCTACTATGACGATCTGGGATTTGCAGACTGGACACAGGAAAGCACAGGTGCAAAGATGCTGAAGGCCCAGCATCCCGAGTTTGAGACAACGGCTTACGGCAAGCATGCAGGGCTTCTGAACTGCGCCGACTGCCATATGCCCATTGAGATGGCTGAGGACGGGACCGTCTACCACAGCCACATGCTGGTCAGCCCTCTTGAGAACGAGACCCTGCTGGCCACATGCGCACAGTGCCACGGAGACACCGATATGGTGGCCTTCGTCCACAGGATCCAGGATGAGATCACGGCCCGCGAGACCGAGGTCGGCAACAAGCTTTCCGAGTTCAAGGACAAACTGGCCGAGGCCAATCAGTCCGGCAGCGTGAACGAAGACGACCTGGAGGAGCTCCGCTATATCTACCGCTGTGCTCAGTGGTATTTCGATTTCTGCTATGTGGAGAATGCAGAGGGGGCTCATAACTCCCAGCTGGCCCGCGACTGTCTGGACAGATCCGAAACACTGATCGATGAGGGAATGATGCTCTTCTGATCGGAACAGGACCGGCTTTGATACTGAAAACAGAGTGTACAGGGGAGATTTTTATCTCCCCTGTACTTTTGCCTGAAACAAACCTGAAATTGACATGAATACGTTGAAAAAGATATGGAAATTCGCCTGCTCCATGCAGTTCGCCATAGGCCTGCTGGCGGTGCTGGCGGCGGCCTGCTCCGTGGGCAGCGTGATCACCCAGGGGCAGCCTTATGAGGTCTATGCCCGTCAGTACGGCGAAAGGGCCGCAGGAGCCATTATGGCCCTGCAGCTGGATGATCTCTTTCACAGCTGGTGGTTCATCCTCCTGTCCGCCTTTCTCTGCCTGAACCTGCTTTTCTGCAACCTGGTGAGGCTCCCTTCCATCCTGCGCCTTTCGGCCAGGGAAGCCGATCCGGCCGCATCTGTGGGGAAAGAGGGCAGTATATCCGTGACTGGCGTCAGGGATCCGGAAGGGCTCTTTAAAGCCATGGGTTTTGGCAGCATAAAATCCGGAAGAGAAGCGGATAAGGAGTGGAAGTTTTCAGTCAAAAACCGCATCGGCCTCTGGGGCGCCTGGGTCTGTCATCTGGGCATTCTCCTGCTGATCCTGGGCTTCGGCCTGGGCCAGGCCACCATGGAAAAATATACGGTCTACGGACTGCCGGGAGATTCCAGAGCCATAGGAGAGACCGGCTGCATCCTGACCATCGATTCCTTTGATGTGGATCTGCGGGAGGACGATACCGTATCCCAGTACACGGCCGGCATCACGGTCCGCCGTCCCTCGGACGGAGCCGAGGAAAGCGGCGAGATCAGCGTCAATCATCCGGCCCGCATCTTCGGCATGAAGTTCTTCCAGAACTCCACCGGCTGGGCGGCGGATATCCATATCCGGAAGAATGGAAAGCCCCTCCAGGACCAGGTCATCTATGCGGGCGAGTTCACACCCGTGGAGGATAAGCCGGATCTGGTCATCTATCTCAACGCTTTCTATCCGGATTACGTTCTGGACCCCGAAAAGGGTCCCATGAGCGCTTCTTCTTCCGTAAAAAATCCGGCCTATCTCTATTCGGTCTATTACGCGGGATCCATGCTGGGCATGAATGCCCTGCTGGAAACGGAAGAGCTGACCATTGACGAGTATACGGTCACCTTTGACAACGCCAGAAATTATACCCTGATTCAGATCAAGAGAGACAGATTCACCTTCCTGGCGCTTCTGGGCGGCCTGGTAGTCCTGGCCGGTCTGATCCTGGCCTTCTATCTGCAGGAGGCCCGTATCTGGGCGGTCCGGGATGAGGATGGGGCCTGGACGGTGCACGGCGTAAGCCGCAAGGGAGGCGTTCTGTTCAGTGACCGTCTCCTGGAGGAAGCGGAAAAATATAAATAAAAGAATGAAAGAGGTTTTAAATGGGCGGCAATTATCTTCAGATTGAAAATGTTCTGTTCACCGTCACCATGCTGCTGTATGTGGCGGCCATGGTGGTCTATTTCCTTTTTATAGCCGCCAGGCGGGAAGGCATGGCAAAGGTCGCCGTGATCCTGCAGACGGCAGGTTTTATTCTTCATACGGCGGCTCTGATCGTCCGCGGAGTGGGGGCAGGACGGCTTCCCCTGACCAATCAGTATGAATTTGCCACCAGCTTTGCCTGGGGCCTGTGCCTGGTGAGCCTTATCTTCGTATACCGCTATAAGTTCCATGTCCTGGGCGCCTTTGCGGCCCCGGTCATCTTTCTGATCATCGGCTATGCCGCCATGCAGAGCAAAGACGTCCACGAGCTGATGCCGGCCCTTCGCAGCAACTGGCTGGGCTTTCACGTATCCTCCGCCATCATCGGCTACGGGGGCTTCGGCGTTTCCTTTGTCCTGGGCATCATCTTCCTGATGCGGGAGTATATGAAGGACCAGAGTTTTCTGGACCGCCATGTGCCTTCCAGGGAAAAGCTGGACCTGATCGCCTACCGTTCCGTTTCCCTGGGTCTTCTCTTCCTGACCTTCTGCATCCTGACCGGCGCCATCTGGGCGGAG
>DETN01000101.1 GCA_002362155.1 Lachnospiraceae bacterium UBA3287
ACCCCTATTCCCTCCGTATTTGCGCTCTCGTACAGCATGCCGTTGCCGAAGATCTTTCCCGCGAAAGGGGCCCTGAAAAACAGTTCCACGGCGTGCTCCATGCTCTCATCCCGGCCTGAGAGATTCTCGCTGTCCACCAGCCGGCTCAGAACGCTGTTTTTAAGCAGAAAATAGACTGCGGCCACTGCCAGGGCGTTGCCAAAGACATAAGGGAAGGTAAAGGGACTCCCCTCTTTCCACATCCGGGCCCCCTTATGAAAGCAGATCACCATGTAAGCGATGATCAGGCCCAGGAAGGCGCCTCTGCATCTGGAATAGAGGAGACAGTAGCCTTCAAAGCACATGGCCGCCAGAATAAGCAGTCTGCTGCGGCCCTTTCCGAAAGCCAGAAAGGATCTGCCCAGAATAATGCCGAAGGCAAAGGCATAGGCATTCTTGTTGCGGTTGACAGCCGCCCCCATAAAGTGCATTTCATGGTCCGAAAAGTCCAGCATGTTGTTGCTGAAAAAAAAGACAGCTGCGCAGACAACCGTGGCAAGGAAGGCGGCAGAGAGGATCAGTCCCAGCTCTCTCCGGTTCCAGGGGAAACTGGCCACGCAGAAAAGCATCATAAAGTAAAATACAAGGGTCAGATATTCTCTGATGGACCCGCCCCGCGGATAAAGGACGAACCAGACCAGGATCTGATAGACCGACATCACCGCCGCCGTCCGGCATACGGGAAGGCGGAGCCTTCCCCTTCTGACCACCTGCAGGGTAAGGATCAGTACGATGAGAGGCCTGAGGGGCAGTGTCAGAAGCTCCGATCTTCCGTGGATCAGAAACTGTGACAGGACCACAAAAAACACAAAGGAGACAAAAATACTTTCCGCCGAAAGGGTCTCCTCCGCCGGGGCATGCCTGAGCATTCTGTTCTGTTTTATTCCCGCATTTTTCTTTGCTGCAGCTTCCATATCGTTTGTGTTTTAATTCCAGCCTCTGCTGTCTTTTCCTTAAATGCAGCCCTGTCAGGACCTGCCCTGTCCCCGGAGGGCCTTTAGTGTATCCAGGATATAGTAAAAGCTATCGAAACCAAGGAGCACGGAGGCAGCGGCATAGACCAGGACCCCCGTCAGGACCTGCAGAAGAAGGGTCACAGGGTCTGAAAGGTTCAGCAGTCTTACGCACCATACTGTCCCGGACATGGCAGATGCCAGAAGGACCGATGGCAGGATATCAGAGATCTGGTCCCTGTATCTGTATCCGAGAAGTCTTCGCTGCTCCAGAGCGTTGATCATAAGCTCCGCCGCGCAGATGACAAGATTTCCCAGGGCCATGGCCAGAGGTCCGTGCCGCATAGTGGCAAGCAGCACCGCAAATCCCACGATTCTTTTGACCACGGTCATGCGGAGGAATACATCGCTTCTGCCTATGGCCTTTATGGCGTTGAGAGAGGCGGTCTGCAGGGGCGTAAAGCCGTAGAAGACGCAGAAGATGACCACATAAGGCAGGCAGGGCAGCCATTTCTCCGTCAGAAGGATCCTGACCAGGGGGCCTGATACCGCCGCGATCCCCAGCATGATGGGCCACATGACATAGGCTCCCACCCGGATGGACCGCCTTGTCATGGAAAGCAGGCTCTTCTGATCGTCCTGGGCCCCGGACAGGACCGGCAGCAGGACTGAGTCGATGGCGGTATTGATATTGGTCACAAAGGTATTGGGGATCATATAGCCCCGATTGTAAAAGGCCAGGCTTTCGGGACTGTAGAGCTTTCCTATGATCAGCTGGCGCAGGTCGTTGTTGACCGTATTGATCAGGGTGGACACGAGGATCTTCCACCCGTAGGAGAAAAGCCCCCTGAAGCGGTCCATGGAAAATGCCGCCCCCGGCCGCCAGCCCACAGTGAGCCAGAGGATCAGCGTATCCACCGCGCAGTTGAAAACACTCTGGGCCGCCAGGGCCCAGACCCCGTACCCCTTAAAGGCCATCCATACGCCCAGAACGGCAGCCCCCAGGGTCCCGCCCAGGGTGGCGAAGAAAAAGCGTCTGAACAAAAGATGCCTGGCCACATATGCCTGCTGGACATTTTTAACGGCGGAGAGAATGACTGTCAGGCTCATGAAACGGAGGACCGGGGTCAGCTCCGGCATACGGTAAAAGGAAGCGATCAGGGGGGCGGTCATAAAGAGGATGCCGTAAAGGACCAGGCTGGCGGCCAGGTTGAAAAGAAAGACTGTGGAAAAGTCAAGCTCGTCCGCGTCCTTCTTCTGGACCAGTGCGCTGCCCAGGCCGCTGTCGGCAAAGACATTCAGGATCGCCGTAAAGACGGTCACGATGGCAACGGTGCCGTATACCTGAGGATCCAGGAGCCTGGCCAGGATGACCGAGACCAGGAGCGTGACTCCCTGGGCCCCGAAGCGCTCCAGAAAGCGCCACAAAAGCCCCGAGACCGCCTTTTCTTTGATATTCTGAGTTGCACCTGTCATGTATGATCCTCTTTATCCGCTGCCGCCCCGGGGAGATTCCTTTAAAGGACGGGGGGAAAACCCGAAAGATCCCGTCCCCCGGCCGAAGCCTCCACCAGATCCGCTTCCAGTCCGAATCTCTTTTCAATGCTCATAAAACGGGCAGCCGCTGTCCGGTGGGCATCGCAGCGGATCCTCTCCGTAAGAAGATGATCCTGCGAAGCGGCTATGAGCTTCTCCGCAGCCTGGCCGAAGTTGTCCTCTTCGTAGACCAGACAGTTTACCCCGTCTTCTATGAACTCGTCGATGGAATGATTGTCGTTGGTCAGGACCAGAGCCCCTTCTCCCATGACTTCATAAAAGACATTGACCCGGTTCCACTGGCAGGGAAGCAGGGTGGCCAGGGAGTTTCTGGCATACATGCGGCACTCCTTCTGGCTTTTTTCTCCTTCGAAGTGCACATAATCCCGGATCCCGTACTCGTCCGCCGCTTCCATAGCCGCCTGATACATCTTCCGGGAGTCGATGGTACCGACCAGATATAGATGAAAGGGAAAGCCCCGCCTGTGCAGCTCTCCCAGGATCCGGACGGCCCGGTCCTGGCGCTTTACTTCCGCCACCCGGTTCACCATGGAAAGAGCCATGGGATCAAAGGCTGCCGGATAGGCCGCCGGATCCCCCAGGTCCGGCAGAGGCCTTACGGCAGGGATCTCCACCCCGGACCTCCAGAAAAAGAAGTCAAACTTCTTTTCCCTGACGCCCAGAAGGTCATAGATCCGGTCGGCCCTGCTGCCGTCGTTGGTGGCAAGGATAAAATTTTTCCTGCTGAACATGGAAAGGGTAATGTAGGTATAGTCCCTGAAAGCCGTGAGATACCTGGCGGCCATGGTCTTTTTCCCTTCCAGCACGTCTGCCATCTCCTGGGTCCCGAACTGGCGGAGACCGCAGGGGATCCCTCTTTTTACCGCCTGGATCAGGACGGGATGGGCTCCCTCGCTCATGCCGTATACAAAGTCATAGTGCCTCCGGGAAAGCAGCTTTTTTGCCGCGGAGGACATCTGCAGGAGATATTCCAGGGAAAGGGGCAGCCGCCCCCTGGCACATACCTGGATCAGATTTCTTTTATGGAAATACCGGCTTTCCCTGAGCGTCTTTTTCTCCCGGGTATAGAGGAGAAGGTCGATCTCATGCCCCCGCTCCAGAAGGATCCTGAAGGGATGATAAAAGGCCGGAAGGCCCGAAAGGCCCTCTGTATCCATTCCGTTCAGGATGGCCTCCACCGCAGGGTTCTCCCCCGCCACATACAGTATTCTCATAAGTCCTCCTGACGGGACAGATAGATGTCCCTGAGGGCGGCTGCGGCAGAACCCGCACTGAACTTTTCCCGGACCAGGTCCGCCCGTCCCCCTTCCCGTCCTCTGGCTTCCAGAAGCTTTTCCGCCCACAGGGCGTCTTCCGCCTCCAGGGGAAGGTAGAGAACCCTTCCATCCACATTGGTCTCCTCCGGCACCACATCCGAAGCAAGACAGGCAAGGCCTCCTGCCTGGGCCTCGATCATGGCCATGCCGAAGCCCTCGTAGCGTGAGGGAAAGAGAAATACGTCCATGGCCTGATAATAACGCTCCACGTCCTTTCTGGCTCCCGCAAAGACCACCCGGTCCTGCAGGCCCATGTCCCGGACCATCTGTCGGACCTGCTCCTCCAGTTCTCCGTCCCCCACCAGAAGAAGGGCCGCATCGGGCCGTCTTCTGTATACTTCTCCGAAGACGGAAAGGATCTTCCTGTGGTTCTTTGCCGGGTTAAAATGGCCCACATGGCCCACAACGAACCTGTCCTCCAGTCCCAGGCTTTCCCTGATCTCCTGCCGGATGGCCGGGTCAAAAGCAAAGCGGTCGCAGTCAATGCCGTCGGGTAAGACCACCGAACGCCCTGCTCCTTTCCTGCCCCCGCCGAACACATAAAGGCAGGCCTTCTCGGAACAGCCCAGAAGACAGGTGGCATTTGTCCGGATCAGGACCTGCATGGCCTTTTCGTAGGCCATTCTGCCGGGGGATCTTTTCTCCCCCGTATGGGCATTGTGGGCATGGGCGATCCGGACCGGCACCCCTGCCATCCGGCCCGCCAGAAGGGCCAGACCCGAATAGAAGAAGAGATGGCTGTGGAGAACTTCAAAGGGCCCTTCCTCCCGCAGGATTCTCATAAGATTTGAAAAAAAGCCCCGGGAAAGATCGAAATAAAAGATCCTTCCGCCCCTGGAGATGACCTCATCGTCATAGAGAGCCTTCTCTCCGGACGTCAGGGCAAAGTCGAACTGGACAAGATCTGTATCCATCTGCCGGTATACATTCATTACAAAGCTGGATACGCCTCCGGAATCCAGAGAGTGAAAAAAATGCAGCACACGGACCGGTTTCATCACTCATTTCTCCTCTTGTTCTCCCCGTACGGAAAGGTCCCCTTCTGCCGGGAAATGCCGTATTCCTTTAAAAGCGCTGACCGCTCCCTTCCGATCCGGATGCTGTTCAGGGGCGAAGCCTCCTTTCCGATCCTTTTTACGTAGCCAAAAAGACGGACTCCCCAGCTGACCGGCACCAGCAGAGGGCTCTTCCTGACCCAGGGATACAGGACCTCCATGACCGTCCGGGAAGGAAAGACCGCTTTCAGAAGAGGCAGAGCTCCGTCTCCTCCGGCCATGGTAAGAGAGGCGCTGTTCCACCTGTCCCTGCTGCTGCCGCCGAAAGTGCCGCCTTTCAGAGCGTCCATGACCAGGCGGCTGCTGTCTCTTTTTTCAAAGCCCCGGGGCAGAGGCATATCAAAACAGGCAGCTGCCGCATCCAGAAGCGCCTCCGTAAAAGTCAATCCTCCCAGGGAGGACACGGTATCCCGGACACGGTCCCAGTCTATGCTGTACCTGCGGCCCCAGAGGGCTATATCACAGATCTGCCGGATCCCCACTCCTGCCAGGACGAAATGCTTCATGGCATGGAGCAGAAGATAGATCATATGGTCCGTAGGTTCCGGCACCAGAAAAGCGGTCCCTTCTATTTCCATTTCTTCCGTCCTGAAAAGGATCCCCTCCGACAGGGAATTCATCTCCCCGTATAGGGCGCTCTCTTCGGGAAAGAGCTGCCAGTGGCCCTCGATCATAAGGTCTCTGCCCCGGTAGAGGGTCTCGTGGGCGCTGCGGAAGCTGGGCTCTGTACAGGTAAATCCCAGATCCTGCAGGGCCCTGTGGAGTTCCATGTAGTCCTCCTGCCTTACATAAATATCTTCGTCGGCCGAGACACGGAAGTCCGGCTGCGGATAGAGGGAGCGGCAGACTGCCCCCTTAAAGACCAGAGGCCGGATTCCTTTTTCGGAAAGGGCCCTGTAGACCCCCGCAAATTCCTCAAAAGCCCTCACCTGCCCCGTGACTAATGTCAGGACCTCGGCCCTGCAGCGTTTTTCCAGCTGCTCCGGGAGAAGGGGCCATACCGATTCGAATACCAGGGGGAGCACAGACTGGAGCGCGGCAAGGCTCATGACCTCTTCCCATTCCTTTTCAGAAAGCCCGGGATCCTCCAGAAGCCTTCCCTCCAGGCTGCTTGCAAGGGCCTTTATGAGTATCCTTCCCGTCCTGTCCATCTGCTCTGTCATGCTTCCCGCCCCTTTTCAAAGGCCATCTCTCCGGCCAGAAGGGCCCTGATAAAGCCATCTACGGCCTCCGCGGCCCCGGCCCTGTCCACTTCGAATTCCTCCGTCAGGGCATCGGCGGCCTCTTTTTCATCCCGGCCTTCCTTCAGAAGCTTCCAGAGAAAGGCAGCCGTATCCGTCAGCTGCAGGGGGTCCTTCCTTTTTACGGCCGCCTCCCCCACAGGGATCAGATAGTGTTCTCCGCCTATTTCTCTGTATTTGTACAAGGGACTGACCTCAAGCCTCAAGTCTTTTCTCCCTGCCTTCCTATTTTCCTGTCCTGCTGGGAAGAGAGATCCGCCGCAAAGCGGGCAAGGAATTTTCTTCTTCTGTTCTCCAGCAGATCCTTCTCATAGTCTCCCGCCCTGCAGAAGCTCTTCTCTGCCAGGACCAGCATTCTCTCCGGCGTCAGGGCCTCCAGCTGCCTTTCGATCTCCCCTGCGTCCCCGCACCGGTGCAGGCAGGAGGGATCCAGCAGTTCCGGATTGCCTCCCACATCCGATCCAAAGGCCGGCAGCCCCCGGCTCATGGCTTCCAGCAGGGCTCTGGAGAGGCCTTCGACCTGGCTGGGCTGTATATAAAGATCCAGGTAATCCAGCCAGTCATAGATCTTCTCATGGGGCATCAGGCCTTCAAAAACCACCATGTCTTCGATGCCCAGGCGGACGGCCAGGCTCTCCAGCCCCTTTCTGTCCCCGCCTCCGGCCAGGCGGTATTCAAAGGAACAGATGCCTTTCCTTTTGAGGCCCGCCAGAGCCTGCAGGACAAAGCGCTGCCCCTTGTAGGCCACCTGCACATCCCCCGCGGTCCCGATCCGGAGCCTGCGGGAAGGCTCTGTTTCCAGGGCCCTTATGCGCTCCTTCCGCTTTTCCAGCACCTCCCGGTCCAGGGAAAGGAGCTCGGCGTCCGATACCGACACGCTTATGCCGCCCGCCGGATAGCGCTTCTGAAGGAAATCCCGCGTCACATACATGGCGTAGGAGGCATGCCGCATGCAGAAGCGCATCTGGGCTGCCGCAAAGGGAGCCAGAAGCCTTCCCTTCAGAGAATGGTGAAAAAGCGCATCCCAGGGACAGCCCACGGCTTCTGCCAGGTAGGGGATCTTTTTCCGGACACATATCCCGGCTGCCACATAGCTGTAGTAGGAGTGGGTCCGGAGAATAACCGCCCTTTCCGGACAGATATACTCTTCCAGGATCTTCCGGATCCGGATCCGGACGCCGGGATCAGCGAAGTTCTTCAGGGACGCTGTGGTATCCGGCATAAAGACCGCCCGGATCCTGGGATCCTCTATCCGGTTCATGCCGGATAGCGTCTCCCTGTCATCCGGATTCACCCCGGCCCTGCGCATCATGAGGATCAGATGGTCAAAGTGCTCCAGATATCTGTCGAAGACCTTCTGTGAAAAGGATGTGCCTATGTAAATCCGGCCTTCCCTGTCCAGGGCTACCCTGTCTCCGTAAACAAAAACCAAATCCATAACCGCATCCTTCCGCCTGCAGGTCCTCACACGTCTTTTATCTTTCTCACGAAAACCACTCTCTGATGGCATCGCCGAATTCTGCAAGCTGATACTCGCCCAGGGGGCATCTGGCATACTCTTGGGCATAGGAAACGCCGCCATAGAGTTTTCTGACCAGGGGGTTTCCCTGAAAGAGCTTCAGCAGCCCCTCTGCCCCCACTTCTTTCTTTCCGGGACAGATGATTCCGGCCATGACGCGCATGATTTCGATAGCGCTTACCGGAGCAGCGTCCTGGGCAGGATAAACGCCGGAGCAGGAGGAATTTGCCGCCAGCCAGCACAGCTCTGCCAGATTGTCCACAAAGAGCATTCCCTGGCGGCAGTCCTCAAAGGCCCGGGGCAGGACCGGAAGCAGGGAGGTGATTCTGGCAAATCCGGAGATATAGCCTCCCCTGCAGCCCTTTCCGTAAACATTGGCGGCTCGTATGATCGAAACATGAAATGTATCGTCTTCCAGGCTCTGCAGCAGCTTCTCCCCCTTAAGCTTGCTGCTGCCGTATCCGGGAGCAGGCCTGAGGGGCGTGCCGGCGTCCACTATGCAGCCGGCAGGCAGCTTTTTCTCCTGGCCGTATACCGCCATGGTACTGAGAAAGACAAACTGTCCGACGCCTGCCTTCCTGGCTGCCTGTGCGAATTCGAAGGGCTGATCCGCGTTTACCGCATCATAAATTTCCTCCGGCACCCGGTCCCTGCGGTGGACAACAGCGGCAGCGTAGATCACTGCCCTGTAGGAAGACAGGTCTGCCTGCTTCCACCTGTCATCCCGCACGCTGATGTAATTCACCCGGACAGGCACGGGTTTTGCTTCGAACCATTCTCCGGTGCGCCGGCCTATATAGCTGTTCTTTCCAACGATCAGAACTTTCATTCCGTGATTCCCATAAGACGCTTTCGGTCTTCCATAATATGACGCATAAATACAGCCTGGTCAAAAGAGTTTCGGGCAAAGGAAACTGCATTTTCCGAAAAACGTGCCCGGAGAAGGCTGTCGCTTCCAAGCCTTCGCATCGCGTCTGCCAGCGAGTCCGCGTCGCCCTTCCTTACGATCAGGCCGGTCTCTCCCTCCCGCATGGCGTCGGTCGGTCCCGGAATATCCGTGACGATGACGGGCAGTCCCATGGCCTCCGCTTCGACCACAACGGCGCCGAAGCCCTCACGGTAGCTGGGCAGAACGAATACGTCCATTGCAGAAAGATACTGTTCCACCACATCTGTGAATCCGCAGAAGAGTACATGGCTCTCCTGTTCGGCCCACGCATAGAGCCCGGCGTCCACAGAGTCCGTTTTCTCCGTAAAGCCCACCAGCATCAGATAGGAATCCGGCATTTCGGAAAGGATCTGTCTGTAGGCCGTAAAGAGCTCGCTGATGCCCTTGTCGGCGGTAATCCGGCCGATAAAGCCAAAGACGGCCGCATGCTCCGGGATCCGGTACCTGTCCCGGATGGCTCTGCGCCACTCATCCCGTCGGGAAATATCGAACTTGTCCAGCTTTACGCCGCAGGCGCTGCCGTTCCAGATCACAGAGCTCTTTTTCTCCGAATAGAGCCCCTCGCTGCGGCAAAAACGCAGATTTCCGAAACTGTCCGGCTCTATCCAGGTGGAAAGGCGGCAGACGGTCTTTTCGACCATCCTGAAGATCCAGCGCTTAAAGCCGGCAAAGCCCACATAGACGATCCCCCACTGGCAGTAAAGCCTTACAGGAACGCCCGCAAGAAAGGCGGCCGCAGAAGCGTAAAGAGAGGCATTGGGCGTGGAGTACTGGACGAGATCAAACTTTTCGCGCCTGAAGATCTTTCGGAGCTCGTAAATTGCACGCAGGCCGTCGAAGCTCATCCCCCGGTGCATATGCACCCGCAGTACGCGGACGCCTTCGGGAATGGGACGCCTGAATTCCTCGTCCATGCCGGTGATGAACGTGATCTCCCAGTCTGTGCCGGCCCTGAGATACTCCGCCGCGGGGTAGACAAACATTTCAATTGTAAGGGGAATGGTGGTAATAAAACATATTTTCCTGGACATAATTACACCGTCTTACTGGAGGCTTTGTCTTTTCTGCCTTTGGAGCACCGGGAGAATGCGCATAAAGACGCGGCTCACCGGTCATTTACAAAAAGGAAGATGCAGCTAACGGATGCAAAGACATTATAACATCTGGCCGCTGCAGAACGCATTGTGGAAACTTATGAGTGTTTTCTTTGTATATCTTAAATATTTGTTAATTTGCAACATTTTATGTCCAAAAACCGTCCGTCTATTTTCTCTCCTTCCGCTTCCTGAAAGGAAAACACCGGCAGGAAAAGTCTACGTATAAATACATGCAGGATTTCCCAAGGCTTTTTGTATAATACAAAAAATCGTTACTTGCAAACGGGTGGTAGCAACCATATAATCAGTCCGAATGGAGGATTTATATGGTACGTAAAACCAGACAATCTCGGCGCAAAACATCTTGGGACAATACCAACATGACACCCACACAGCAATTTATACATGATCAGCATAAAATACATTATGACCAGCGGCATCCTTCGATTGAAGAAGCAGGTGAAGCAGGATTAATTAATTCTCATGTGCCATCATGTTGTCCTTACTGCAAGTCATCATCCTTTACGAAGTTTGGACTTGATAGTAATGGTATTCAACGCTACAGGTGTAGTTCATGCGGACAACGATTCAAGCCTACGACGGGAACGATATTCGATTCAAGACGAATCCCTATAAGTGAATGGATTGAGTACTGCACAAACATATTCAGGTACGTTAGCTTAAATGCTGACTCCTGGAATAATAATAAAAATGCATTATCTACTTCGAAATATTGGCTTGAAAAGCTGTTTCTGACGCTACAAGGCTCACAGGATTCCATTGTTTTGTCCGATACGGTGTGGCTTGATGAGACTTATTACACTGTTATTATGAAGGATCGACAGCACCACGAAGATGGAACTCTTCTCAAAGGGCTGTCACGTAATCAGATTTGTATAGGAGTTGCAACTGATAAAAAGCATACTATCTGCTTTATTGAAGGATATGGTAAACCGTCTCAGAAGAGCAGTTACGAAACCTTCAAAGACCATATAGCTGAAGGATCAGTACTCATTCATGATAAGGAGACGACCCACAGGAAACTGGTACAGCACTTATCGCTGAAAAGCAAGACATACTCATCAAAAGATCTTAAGGGATTAACTGACAGTGAAAATCCGTTAGAACCGGTTAATCGTATTCACAGCCTCCTGAAAATGTTCCTTAATGCTCATAGTGGTTTTAATAGGGATGATCTCCAAGGGTACCTGGACCTATATGCATTTGTCGTCAATCCACCATCTGATTACTTGGAAAAAGTGGAGAAATTGATAAATTTGGTTTTTGAAAATCCTAAATCGCTACGATACAGGGAACAATTTGGTGAAAAAACGTGATTTTTACCACCCGTATGCAAGTAACGATTTTAATACAAAAACTCCAGAGGCGATGCCAGTACTACCTCGGGAGTCAATCGTTTTTCTTTCCAATTTACCGTCACTGCCCTGCTTCTTCCACATGAACCGTCATATTCCGGAATGCGGAAGAGCCGTTGACCCTGCTGTAAATATAAAAGGTGATTTCATAATCGCCCGGCAGATCCGTATTCAGACTGCCGTCTCTGGCGACAAATTCCGTAAGGACCGTGCCGTCCACATCCATACAGATGAGAATGTTGCGGGAAGGATCATAGTCCGTGCCTGCGGTTATGGTCACTTCTTCTTCTCTGAAGGCGAGAAAAGGCGCCGTCAGATCCACCCGCATATCGGCGGATGGTCCCCGCTCGATCTGTCCGTTTTCGCTCTGTACCGAGAAGACAGCCGTGAAATGTCCGGGATCTTCTATATCCGCCGCCAGTTCGCAGAAGATCCGGTCGGAGCAGTCTTCCCCCCGGCCGTTGTAGGCTCTGAGCACGCCCGCCTCCGTAAGGACCCTGGACAGATCATACAGGTCGTCCTCTGTTATTTCGGGAAGGGGCTCGGAAAGCTCAATAGAAACGTCGTCCTCCCTTGCTTCGGATGCGGCATCCGGGCTTTTCCCTTCTGCTCCTTCCGTCGTTTCCTCCCCTTCTTCTGCAGGCTCTGCGGCTTCTGCAGGAGCTTTCTGCTCCTGCTCTTCCTCCTCCGGCACCAGGGCGGCTTCCTCTTCCTGCGTATCTTCATTCATCCGCAGGAAAAATTCGGCCAGCCTTCCGGCATCCGGCAGACGGAACCCTGTGAACGGTTCCACAGGAAGGATTCCCATATAGATCAGTACGGCAAAAACATGCACAATAAGGACCAGTACGGCCAGTGCTTTGAAAAACTTTTTCATGATACTCCAGACGATTTTCCCCAGTATGCCTCCGGGGTCAGTATGCCGCCTCGCTCTGCAGCATACCTTCCGGCAGCAGTATCTGTGTTTCGAATATATAACCTTCCGTGCCGTCCTCCGCCAGGATCGGATACCATCCCATGTCAGGTTCTCCTGTCAGGGTCAGAACCGTATCATAGGGATAGGACGCCACCACATCATAGTCCGGACCGGGGCCCGAACGCACATTGGAACCGTATTCGGATATGATCCTGCACTGGAGAAGTTCAGGTTCTTCTTCCGTCTCTGTTTCACCAGCCGTTTCGGTCTCTCCGGCTTCTCCGGTTTCCATTGCTGTTTCAGCTTCTTCCGGCTCTTTCACAGTCTCCGGTTCCGTTTCAGGCTCTTTCTCTTGTGTCTCTTCAGGAAGGACCGCCGTTTCAGGTGCGGCATCCTCTCCGGCATTTTCTTCCTTTTCCGTCTCATTCCTTATGAAGGGAATGGGAAGATTCTCCGGAATCACGCCGTCATAGACAAACAGAATCGCAAGATTGGCGATGGCTGCGACAAGGATCAGATATTTAAAAAAGCGGCTCATAGATAGCAATTCTCCAGTACAGTAAACGACGCCATTGTAACTATCAGCACCTATAAGATATCAGTAGTCAGACAATCTTGCAAGTATCGAGGTGAATTGAAA
>DETN01000043.1:0-1657 GCA_002362155.1 Lachnospiraceae bacterium UBA3287
CGAGAAGGATCCGGAGCTGAAAGAGGCCCTGGAGGATCTGGACGAATTCCTCTTTGGCTGGTAAGATCCTGACCGGAAATCAGGATGGAAATATAATGAAACATAAATGATTCCGCATGAAGAAAAAGATTATTTATTTATCTTTTACTAACCGAAGCTGGTGTGTTACCATGGGAAAGCAACATTTTATTTCCAAAGGAAAGGATTTTTGATGAAAATAGCAGTCACCTATGATAACGGCAATATCTTCCAGCATTTCGGAAGAACAGAGAATTTTAAAGTATATGATGTAGAAGACGGAAAAGTCGTCGGAAGCCAGATCATCGGCTCAAACGGCATCGGCCACGGTGCCCTGGCAGGTCTTCTGGCAGAAGGCGGCGTACAGGTTTTGATCTGCGGCGGCCTGGGCGGCGGCGCCCTGAATGCTCTGCAGAACGCGGGCGTAGAAGTCTGTGCAGGCGCATCCGGCAGCTGCGACGAGGCAGTGGAAGCCTATCTGAAGGGCGAACTGGCATCTACCGGCGCCAACTGCGACCATCACGATCACCATCATGACGAAGAAGGCGGATGCTGCGGCCATGGCGGCGAAGAAGAAGGCGGATGCTGCGGCGGAGGCGATGAAGAATGCGGCGGCTGCGAGGAAGCCCAGGGCGGCTGCGGCGGATGCTGCGGCGGCGCTCCCCGCTATACCATGGAAGGAAAGAACGTGGGAAAGAACGTGAAGGTCCATTACAGAGGAACTCTCAACGACGGCACTCAGTTCGACTCTTCCTACGACAGGGGCGAGACACTGGACTTTGTCTGCGGCGTGGGCATGATGATCCGCGGCTTTGACCAGGCAGTGGCCGATATGGAAGTGGGACAGATCCTGGACATCCACCTTATGCCCGAAGAGGCTTACGGCCCCGTGGATCCCAGAGCCATCTTTACTCTGGAAGTGGCCCAGCTTCCCGGATCCGAGAACTTAAAGCCCGGCGACAAGGCATATCTTGCAAACGGAGCAGGCCAGCCCTTCCCCGTAACCGTGACCGCCAAGGACGAGAACTTCATCACCTTCGACGCCAACCACGAGATGGCGGGCAAGGAGCTGAACTTCACCATCGAGCTGGTAGCAGTAGAAGAATAATATGACAGGACTGCCGGGGGGCAGAAAAGGTATATGCCATGCAATACAGAGAAGACAGGTATGGAAACAGACTGTCTGTACTGGGTTTTGGCTGCATGCGATTTACTAAAAAGGGGAACAGTATAGACATTGAAAAGGCGGAAAAGGAGATCCTGGCCGCCTATGATGCCGGGGTCAACTATTTTGACTCGGCCTACATTTATCCGGGGAGCGAAGAGGCCATAGGGCAGATCTTCGAAAAGAACGGGATCCGGGAGCGGGTCAATATTGCGACAAAGCTTCCCCAGTACATGATCGGCTCCAGAGCCGCTCTGGACAGGTACTTTAATGAGCAGCTGGCCCGTCTCCGGACGGACTATATCGACTACTATCTCATGCACCACATGACGGATGTGGCCATGTGGGAGAGCCTCAAAAAGGCGGATATCGTAAACTGGATCGCCGAAAAGAAGGCCTCCGGCGCCATCCGCAATATCGGCTTTTCCTACCACGGCAACACGGACAACTTCCTGAAGATCCTGAACGACTACG
>DETN01000043.1:1714-6127 GCA_002362155.1 Lachnospiraceae bacterium UBA3287
TGCCAGATCCAGTACAACTATCTGGACGAGGTGGCCCAGGCCGGCAGGGCGGGCCTTATGGCCGCCGCCGCAAAGGGCATGGCCGTCATGATCATGGAACCCCTCCGGGGAGGAAAGCTGGTGAACATGCTGCCCCAGGGGGCTCTGGATGTGATGAAAAAGAGCGGGAGAGGCTGGTCTCCCGCGGAATGGGGCCTTCGCTGGCTCTATGACCAGAAGGAGGTCACAGTGGTCCTCTCGGGCATGAACTCTCTGGAAATGGTAGAAGAGAACTGCCGGGTGGCATCCGAAGCGGAAGCAGGGCTCATGACCCAGGAGGATTTCGCCATCCTGGAGGAAGTCAAAAAAGAGATCCGGGCAAAGGAAAAGGTGGGCTGCACAGGCTGCCGCTACTGCATGCCCTGTCCCAAAGGGGTGGATATCCCCGGGATCTTCCGATGCTATAACTTCATGTATACGGAATCCAAGAGCCTGGGACGCTTCCAGTTCGCCCAGACGGTGGGCCTTACCAGGGAACCGGCCTTTGCCAGCCAGTGCGTGAAATGCGGCAAGTGCGAAAAGCACTGTCCTCAGAACATACCCATCCGGAAAAAGCTGGTGGAGGCGGACAGAGCATTGCGTCCCCTGCCCTATAAGATCGGCATCAATTTTGCCAGATACTTTATGTTCCGGAAGAAAAGAAAATAAATTATCAGGAAGATAATGTGCGCACAGACACCTGCCGGGTGTCTGTGTTTTTTTTGCCGCGTCGGGAATCCGTACATGAGGAGGGGACGTTGCATTTGTGCTTTCCTCATGGTATTTTTGAAAAAACGAAAGAGCAGCAGGCACGGACAGCAGGTCCGGCTCTGACATAAGGAGAAGAATAATGAGAAAGATCCTGATCGTCATCGATATGCAGAATGACTTTATAGACGCGGCCCTGGGCACGAAGGAAGCCCTTTCCATCGTGGAGGCGGTGAAGGACAAGATCCGCTCCTATGCCCCGGAGAATGTGATCGCCACCATGGATACCCACGGCGAAAACTACATGGAGACCCAGGAAGGAAAGTATCTGCCGGTTCCCCACTGCATTAAGGGTTCGGAAGGCTGGAAGATCCGCAGCGACATCGCACCCCTTCTTGAGGGGGCAAAGATCTATGAAAAGCCCACCTTCGGCAGCACTGCCCTGGCGGCGGACCTGAAGGAGCTTTCCGGCAGGGAAGAGATCGAACTGGAACTTGTGGGCCTTTGTACGGATATCTGCGTGGCATCCAACGCCCTGCTCCTTAAGGCCTTTATGCCGGAAGTAAAGATCTCTGTGGACGCATCCTGCTGCGCAGGCGTGACTCCCGAAAAGCACCTGGCCGCCCTGGAGACCATGCGGTCCTGCCAGATCCAGGTGACAGGCGCTTAAGGTGGCCTTATGGCACTGTACGCGATCGGAGATCTGCATCTCCACTATCAGTCGGAGCTCAAGGCTCCGGGCCAGCTCCATGACCCTGTCTGGAAGAATCACGAAGAGCGGTTCCTGAGAAACTGCCTGAGGACCATAGGGGAGGAGGATACCCTGGTCCTGGTGGGAGACCACAGCTGGGGCAGGAACCTCAAGGAGTCGGAGATGGATCTGGATTATATTTCCTGCCTGCCGGGCAGGAAGATCCTGACCCGGGGAAACCATGACATGTTCTGGGGGATCCGGAAAACGGCGGAACTGAATGAGATCTACCGGGGAAAGCTGTCCTTCCTCCAGGGAAACTTTTTCATATATAAGGACGTGGCCCTGGTGGGGACCAAGGGCTTTACCTTTGAAGGCCCCTTCTATCTGGACCGGAACAGGCGGATCGTGGGCCTGGACGAAAAGGCCCTGGCCCATGCGCACAAGCTGGTGGAAAGGGAGGCAGGCCGGCTCAGGGAATCCCTGGAGGCAGCGCGGGAAGCGGGCTGCCGCCGGATGATCATGTTCCTTCACTATCCCCCCACCAACATCCTGGAGGAGGAAAGCGTCTTTACCAGGATGGCGGAGGAATACGGCGTTGAGCAGGTGGTCTACGCCCACTCCCACGGAAAAGACCGCTTCCATGACAGCATCCAGGGCCCCTTCCACGGTATTTACTACCGCCTGGTATCCGGCGACTTTCTGAACTGGCAGCCGGCAAGGATCCTGGACTGAAAACAGAGAGGGCCTTTTGCGTTATCTGATATTTTTTTCCGTATCGGAATTCCCCGGAAGGGCAGAGCCGGGTCCAGGTCCTGCCCTTCCGGGGAATCTGTTTTTGAAGGATCTGTGTTTAAGGGGGTTCGTCTTCCCTCACCTGGCCGGAAAGGCGGCAGAAAGAGGGAAATTTGTGCATTTTTACATTCTGGGCCTGCAAATTTGGCAAAATGACCAATAAACACAAATTTTTCATCCGTTAATTTGAATTGTCAGAAGTCCCCCGCAGGGGGTATACTGAAAGTACAAACGATAAATTGGAGCAGTGTGCCCAAATAATGACCAAAGCATTATGCGGGCGCCTGCTTCGAAATGAGAAACATAAAGGAGTGTTTATGGCTAAATTAAATGGGGATGCGCTTGGCAAGATCGACGAGATCGTTGCCAGGCACAGAAATCAGGCGGGTCCCTGCATCGAAATGCTTCATGAGGTCCAGAACGAACTGGGCTATATTCCTTTTGAAGCTATGGAGAAGATCGCAGCGGCCACTGGCACCAGCGTAGCGGAAGTCTACGGTGTTGTCATGTTCTACTCTCAGTTCACCACAGAACCCAAGGGCAAGCATGTCATCAATGTCTGCCTGGGAACAGCCTGCTACGTCAAGGGCGCACAGCAGCTGGTAGACCGCGTTGAGAAGATGACAGGCGCAGCTGTCAACAAGACATCTGCAGACGGCCTCTTCTCTCTGGACGCCACCAGATGCCTGGGAGCCTGCGGCCTTGCCCCTGTCTGCATCATCGACGGCAAGGTATACGGCAATGCTCTTATGGGCAACTCTTTCACCAATGAACTGCGCAAGATCATTCTTGCAGAAAGAGAGGCCAAGGCATGAGAGAAAGAATCACAACCATTGAGCAGCTCAATACCGTAAAGGAAGCCGAGAAGAAGTACCTGCATCTGAGACTGCAGGGCAACATCGAGCTGACAGACGACGATCAGCTTTTCAACATCCTGGTCTGCTCCGGTACCGGCTGTACCGCCGGCGAATCCGAAAAGCTCCTTGCAAGACTGGAAGAGCTGGTGGAAGAGCACGAGATGGAAGACAAGGTCCGCATCATCAAGACAGGATGCTTCGGTCTCTGCCAGAAGGGCCCCATCGTCGCTATTTTCCCTGACCGCGTTTTCTATACCCATGTCAAACCCCAGGATGCCGACAGGATCATCCAGGAGCATGTCATCGGCGGCAACATCATCCGCGACATGCAGATGTTCGATATCGACAAGGAGACCGGCGGAAAGATCTACGACATCGAAAAGATCGGCTTCTATGAGAAGCAGCACCGTATTGCCCTTCGCAACTGCGGCAAGATCAACCCCGAGAACATTTACGAGTACATCGGCGTCAGCGGCTACCAGGCTCTGTACAAGTGCCTGAAGACCATGAGCCCTCAGGAAGTTATCGACGTAGTCAAGGCTTCCGGCCTCAGAGGCCGCGGCGGCGCAGGCTTCCCTACCGGCGTCAAGTGGCAGTTCGAAAAGAACCAGCCCGGCCATGAGAAGTACGTCATCTGCAACGCCGACGAAGGCGATCCCGGTGCATTCATGGACCGTTCCATCCTGGAAGGCGACCCTCATGCCATCCTGGAAGGCATGGCCATCATGGCTTATGCGGTAGGCGCTCACCACGGCTATATCTACATCCGTGCAGAGTACCCCATCGCCGTATCCAGACTCCGCATCGCCATCGCGGAAGCGGAAGAGCTGGGCTTCCTCGGCAAGGACATTTTCGGTTCCGGTTTTGACTTCGATCTGGAGATCCGTCTGGGCGCAGGCGCATTCGTTTGCGGCGAAGAGACAGCCCTGATCGCTTCCATCGAAGGCAAGCGCGGCATGCCTTCTCCCAAGCCTCCGTTCCCTGCCGTAGCAGGCGTATGGGGCAAGCCCACATCCATCAACAACGTCGAGACCATCGCCAACATCGCCATGATCATGAGAAAGGGTGCCGAATGGTACTCTGCCATCGGCATGGGCAAGTCCAAGGGCACCAAGGTCTTCGCTCTGGGCGGCAAGATTAACAACACCGGCCTGGTGGAGATCCCCATGGGCACCACCCTCCGCGAGATCATCTATGACATCGGCGGCGGCTGCCCCGGCGGCAAGAAGTTCAAAGCGGTCCAGACCGGCGGTCCTTCCGGCGGATGCCTGACCGAAAAGGAACTGGATACTCCTATTACCTACGAGAACCTGATCGCAGCCGGCTCCATGATGGGCTCCGGCG
>DETN01000043.1:6221-11985 GCA_002362155.1 Lachnospiraceae bacterium UBA3287
ATGGAATTCATCTGTGACGAATCCTGCGGCAAGTGCACTCCCTGCCGTGTCGGTACAAAGCGCCTTCTGGAAATGCTGACCAAGATCACCGACGGCGAAGGCACCATGGAAATGCTGGACGAGATGGAAGAGCTCTGCAACGAGATCAAGGATACCGCTCTGTGCGGCCTTGGCCAGACAGCTCCCAACCCCATCCTGTCCACGCTCCGCTATTTCAGGGACGAGTATGAAGCTCACATCCTGGAGAAGCGCTGCCCTGCCCACGTATGCAAGAACCTGCTGACATACTCCATCAATCCCACCAAGTGCCGTGCCTGCTCCATCTGTGCGCGCAACTGCCCTGCAGAGGCGATCACCGGCAAACCGGGCAAGGAAGTATACAAGATCGATTCCACCAAGTGCATCAAGTGCGGTCTGTGCCTGAGCAACTGCCGCTTCGGTGCCGTGGAACGTCATTAATCAGGAGGGCATGCTATGGCTGAAGTTCATATTAAAATCAATAATCAGTTCGTAACGGCCGAAGAAGGCGACACCATTCTGGAAGCCGCGAACAAATCGGGAATTCAGATCCCCACACTCTGCTACTTAAAGAACGTGATCCGTTCCGGCGCCTGCCGTGTCTGCCTGGTGGAAGTCAAGGGCGCAAGAGCTCTGCTGTCTGCCTGCACCACTCCTGTTTCCGAAGGCATGGAAGTATGGACCAACTCCGAGAGAGCCATCCGCGGACGCAAGACCACTGTCGAGCTGATCATGTCCAACCACAACAAGAACTGCCTCTCCTGCAAGCGCAACACCAACTGTGAGCTGCAGAGGCTCTGCGCCGAGCTGGGCATCCGCCAGAACCGTTTCGAAGGCGAGCATACACCGCCTACCTTCGAGGACGCCAGCTGGGGCATCGTTCGTGATACATCCAAGTGCGTGCTCTGCGAGCGCTGCATCGGTACCTGCCAGAACGTGCAGGGCATCGGCATCCTGGGCCTGCAGAACCGCGGCTTCAAGACCATCTGCGGACCGATCTACAACGGCTCCTTCAACGACGTCAACTGCATGCAGTGCGGCCAGTGCGTCATTGCCTGCCCTGTGGGTGCTCTGACAGAGAAGGAAGAGATCCACGAAGTCATCGAAGCCATCAACGATCCCGACAAGGTAGTCATCTGCCAGACTGCTCCCGCAGTCCGCGCTTCCCTGGGCGAAGAATTCGGCATGCCCATCGGCAGCCTTGTGACCGGCAAGATGGTGGCTGCTCTTAAGCGCTGCGGCTTCGACAGAGTCTATGACACCAACTTCGGCGCCGACCTGACCATCATGGAAGAAGGCACGGAGCTCCTTAAGAGAGTGACAGAGGGCGGCACCCTGCCCATGTTCACCTCCTGCTCACCCGGATGGGTCCGCTACATCGAGTATGAGTATCCTGAGCTGCTGCCTCATCTGTCCAGCGCCAAGTCCCCTCATATGATGTTCGGCGCCATCTGCAAGACCTACTGGGCCGAAAAGCACCACGTGGATCCTTCCAAGATCTTCGTCGTTTCCATCATGCCCTGCATCGCCAAGAAGTCTGAGGCCAGAAAGCCCGAGCTCCATACCGGCGAGTACCAGGACGTGGATGCTGTTCTGACCACAAGAGAAGCCGGCCGTCTGATCAAGATGTACGGCATGGACGATCTGGATGCTCTGGAAGACGAAGCATTCGATCAGGACCTTCTGGGCGAATACACCGGCGCAGGCGTCATCTTCGGCGCTACCGGCGGCGTTATGGAAGCAGCCCTTCGTACCGTCAAGCAGAAGCTGGACGGCAAGCCTCTTGAAAGAGTAGACTTCATGGAATGCCGCGGCATGGCAGGCGTCAAGGAAGCTCAGATCGACCTGAACGGCACAAAGATCTGGATCGCCATCACCTCCTCCATGACATGCGCAAAGCCTCTTCTGGAGGATGTCCGCGCCGGTATTTCCAAGTATACCTTCATCGAGGTCATGGGATGCCCCGGCGGCTGCATCAACGGCGGCGGCCAGTCCATCGTTTCCGCCAGAAAGAAACACGGCAGGATCGGTTATACCTACAAGGACCGCAGAATGAAAGCCCTCTACGACGAGGACCGCTTCAAACAGAAACGTGTTTCCATGGACAACTCCCAGATTCAGCAGCTCTATGATGAGTTCCTGGGCGAGCCCGGAAGCGAGATCGCTGAAAAGCTCCTGCATACCACTTATTCTCCCAAGCAGAAATTCCATCTGGTGGGCATGGAAGAATAAGGAAAATGCATGATCCTGACAGGATTCGATAAGAAATGAATACGCCGGGAGATCACCCCTTAAAAGGTGGTCTCCCGGCGTTTCTGTGCCCGGATCTCCTTAAAAAGAGCGGGATCCGTATTCACGTTCTGCCTGCATGTGCTGTACAATGTACAGGAAAAGGAACCTTTAACAGAAGTGAAACAAAGCGGCAAAGAACCCGCAGGGAGGCAGAAATGCTTGTAAATTTAAAAGAGATCCTGGCCATGGCAGAAAAAAGGAAAAGTGCCATAGGGGCCTTCAACACGCCCAACCTGGAGTGCATAAACGCGGTCCTGGACGCGGCGGAAAAACTTGGCGAGCCCGTCATCCTGTCCCACGCCCAGCTCCACGAAGAGATTTCGCCCCTTAAGGTCATAGGGCCTGTCATGGTCCTTCTGGCGGAGCGGTCCTCTGTCCCTGTCTGCGTCCATCTGGACCACTGCGAGACCCTCTCCTACATGGAAAGGGCCCTGGAGATCGGCTTTACCGGGGTCATGTACGACGGCAGCACCCTGCCTTATGAGGAAAACGTGGAAAATACCAGAAAGGCAGCGGAAATGATCCGGGGATACTCCTGCGGCCTGGAGGCGGAGATCGGAGCCATGGCATCCAGAGAGGGCACGGGCGGCCCGGCCGCGGGGCCCGTCTATACGGATCCGGACCAGGCGGAAAGGTTCTGCTCCGAGACCGGCATCGACGCCCTGGCCCCCAGCTTCGGTACGGCCCACGGGATCTATAAGGCAAAGCCCGTCCTTGACTTTGAAAGGGTCAGGGAGATCTCAAAAAGGACGGGCCTTCCCCTTGTCATGCACGGGGGAAGCGGGGTCAGCCCTGAGGATTACAGGGAGGGGATCCGCTCCGGCCTTCGCAAGATCAACTATTACAGCTACATGGCCAGAGCCGGAGCAGGAGCTGTACGGGACATGCTGGAAAAGGAGGACGTGACCTTTTTCCATGACCTGGCCTTCAGGGCTCAGAAAGCCATGGAAGCGGACGCGGAAAGGGCCATGCGGATCTTCAGCATGAAAGAGTGATCTGCAGGGGCATAAAGGAAGGCCGGATCCCCCTTTCAGGACCCGGCCTTATTGATACTCATGAGATTGTAGTATAGAATGCCGCAGATGACGACGGCGGCCCCGAGCAGGGAAAGCTTTCCCAGCATCTCCTTATAGAAGACGGCCACCAGTACGGGATTGAGGATAGGCTCTATGGCGTTTATGATGGATGCCGTGACCGGATCCGTATATTTCGTTCCGGTGGTAAAGAAGATATAGGCAAGGCCCACCTGGACGGCGCCAAGGACAAATACGGCGATAAGGACCGGCAGGGAAAAATCGCTCTCCCGGATCACCATGGGGGAGAGGAAGATCCCGCAGGCGAGCTGTCCGAAAAAGACAGAGGAGAGGGCGTCGCCCTTTTCGAAGCTGTTCAGCATGAAGACCCCGGCGTAAAAGATGCCCGACAAAAGGGCCAGGAAGTCTCCCAGCCATCTGCCGGTGGACAGTCCCTCGAAGAAAAAGAAGAGGATGCCGGTCAGGACGAAAAGGATGGAGAGCAGGGCCCTGCGGTCCGGTCTTTTTCCGAAGAAGAGGAACATGAGGATCACGATCCAGACCGGGGCCGTATACTGGAGAATAATGGTATTTCCCGCGGTGGTCAGCTTGTTGGCCATGGCAAAGAGGGTGGTCACTCCCGCCATGGAGACGGCCCCCATAAGGACCGTCAGGTTGAATTTCAGTCTGTGGCCCAGGATACGGATATAGAGCCCGATCACCAGGCAGGCAATCAGGTTCCTGACTCCGTTGATGGCAAGGGGATTCCAGGGGATCAGCTTGATCAGAAGCCCTCCTGTGGAAAAACAGAGGGAAGCGGCCAGCATGGCGGCTGTGCCCAGAAAACGGGTGTTTACGGCGGGTGCGCCCTTATCTGAAGAAATCTGTTTCATAATAGTCTTTTACGCTTTTGAGATCATCTTCCGGAGTCCGGAAGGCATAGGAAAGCTGCAAGCTTTAGTATACAGAAAAAGAACATCTCCGCAACAGGCTTTTTGCGGGGAAAGGATCCCGCTTTGCAGTAAAAATTCATTTGGAAGGAATATAAGCCATGTTTAAATTCGCATATCGGCATCCGGTGATCTTTGAAGTCATCCTCTTTATCGGAGCGCTGATCCTAACAATTATCTTTATGATCCCGGTCCAGGCCGTGACATATGCTTCTTCGGAAATCAGCAGCAGTATAGGGCGGCTTGCGGCATCCCTGGTCCTGTTTCTGGTCTTTATCCGCTCTTTCAGGCCGGGGAGGCTCTTTACGGGACTTCCCGTCATGCTGCCGGCCCTTCTCTTTGCCCTCTGGAACGTCTTTAACTGCTTTGCGACAGGCGGGGGAAATGTGACAGCGCCGGATCCGGGTCTCTTTCTGACGGCTCTGGCTCCCGCTGTCTTTGAGGAGATCATCTTCAGGGAGATCTTTATCCACAACCTGGAAAAGGCGGGGCACTCTCCCCGCTCTGTCCTTTTCCTCTCCGCGGCGGTCTTTGCCCTGGTCCACCTGACGAACGCGGTGGGAGGCTCTCTCCTGCAGACCCTGGTCCAGGCAGGCTACGCCTTCGTGGTGGGCCTTGCTTTCGGGGCCGTATATATCGTAAGCGGGGACCTCTTTGCCGTGATCCTGGCACATCTGGCCGTGGACTTTTCGAATCATATCTTCCCGGGCGGATCTGTCACGCCCCTTCCCGTGATCATTGCTTTTCTTGTTCTTCTGGCAGGACAGACGGCCTGGGCTTTTTTCCTGATCCGGGGAAAGGGAGCAGGGAAAAAGGAAGAGATTCCTTCATAACAGCAGACTGTGATAAATAGTCCTGTATCCGGAATGCAGACAGATAAAGGGACATAAGGGTCTTCCGTTTTCTGATGGAACCCTGTTTTTGGGAGGAACAGCTTTATGGAAAAAATCAGAGGAACCAATTTCGGCAACTGGCTGGTACTGGAAAAGTGGATGAAGCCCGATCTCTTCGAACCCTACGGGGCAGAGGATGAGACCTGGCTGGCCAGAAAGGCACCGGCCGATGAATTTGCGGCCCTTTTAAAGGAGCACAGAGATACCTACATTACCGAAGACGACTTCCGCCTGGTCAGCGAATACGGACTGAACCTGGTCCGGCTTCCTGTTCCCTATCATGTATTCGGCGACAGGCCGCCTCTTCTGGGCTGCATCGAATATGTGGACAGGGCTTTTGACTGGGCCGAGAAATACGGCCTGAAGATCCTTCTGGACCTGCACACCGTCCATGGCAGCCAGAACGGCTATGACAACGGCGGCCTTACCGGCGTCTGCAAATGGTGCAAGGATCCTGTGGAAGTGGAGTTTGCCCATAAGGTCCTGGAGCGCCTGGCCGAAAGGTACGGAGAGAGGGAAGGACTTTTCGGCATGGAAGTCCTGAACGAGCCTATTTCCTGGATCGTATATATGACCGCTCCCTCCACCGGCAAGGCCG
>DETN01000175.1 GCA_002362155.1 Lachnospiraceae bacterium UBA3287
TGATGGAAATATTGGATGCCGGCGGCCTGGTCAAAGCCATGCAGAAGCGCAACGGGATCCTGAAGGAGGACTGACATGGGAAGCACACTGATCGAAAAAATCATTCAGCATAATACCGGGATCGAAAAAGTCACCCCCGGCCAGATCGTGACCGTGGACGTGGACAGGGTCATGATCCACGATATTTTCATTCCCTTTGCCGTGGACAAGTTCAGAGAGATGGGCTTTACAAAGATCTGGGACCCCGACAAGGTAGTCCTGATCTATGACCATATGGTCCCTGCCGCCAAGGTGGAGGACTCCAGGCATTTCCGCATCGGCGACGCTTTTGCGGCGGAGCAGGGCATGACCCATGTCCACAGGACAGACGGCATCTGCCATCAGCTGATGACAGAGATGCGCTACGCAAAGCCCGGCGACATCGTATTCGGCACGGACTCCCATACCACCACCTACGGCAGCGTGGGCTGCTTTTCCACCGGTATCGGCTATACGGAAATGGCCGGCATCCTGGGGACCGGAAAGCTCTGGATCCGGGTGCCCGAGACAATTAAGGTGGTGATCGAAGGAAAACTCCCGGCCAATGTCATGTCCAAGGACATCATTCTCCGGATCCTGGGCGATCTGAGAGCCGACGGAGCCACCTATAAGTCTCTGGAATTCACCGGTTCTGCCGTAGAAGAAATGAGCGTCGCTTCCCGTACCACCATGTCCAACATGGCCGTGGAATGCGGGGCCAAGTGCGGCCTTTTTGCTCCAGACGAGAAGACCTGCGAATATTCCGGCGTCAGGATGGAAGATGTTTCCTGGCTTTACGGAGATGAAGACGCGGTCTACAGCAGGACCCTGACCTATAAGGCAGAGGATCTGGTCCCTGTCTGTGCCTGCCCTTCCCAGGTGGACAACATTAAAAACATTGCCGAGGTGGAAGGAACGAAGATCGACCAGGTCTTTATCGGTTCCTGCACCAACGGCCGTCTCGAGGACCTTGCCACGGCGGCAAAGATCCTGGACGGAAAAAAGGTGGCTGTCAGGACCATTATTACGCCTGCCTCCAGGCAGATCTATCTGGATGCGGTGAAGGCCGGATACATGGCCATTCTGGCAAAGGCCGGCTGCATCATCACCACCCCCGGCTGCGGCCTCTGCTGCGGCAGATCCGGCGGTATCATGACAGACGGCGAAAGAGTCCTTGCCACCAACAACCGCAACTTCCTGGGCCGCATGGGCACCAATAAGGTCCAGATCTACCTGGGCTCCCCCGCCAGCGCGGCCACATCTGCCGTAACAGGCAGGATTACCATGCCGGAGGACGCGGTCAGACTCTGATGTAAGGAAAGAAAAACTATGTATGCATACCTGACAGGCACCGTCGCGGAAGTCACCGCAGACGGAAATGCGGTCATTGACGTGAACGGGATCGGCTATAACGTCCGGGTCCCGCTGGCGGCGGCAGGACGGCTTTCGGCCTGCGATAAGAATGAGACCGTCAAGGTCTATACCCATACCTATATCCGGGAGGACCAGATGGTCCTGTACGGCTTTCTGTCCAAGGAAGACCTGGAGATGTTCCGCCTTCTGATCACCGTCAGCGGCGTAGGGCCAAAAGGGGGCCTTGCCCTGCTTTCGGCCTCGTCCACGGAAGATCTGCGTTTTTCCATTGTGACAGGGGACGTGAAGGGCATTACCAGAGCCCCCGGCATCGGAAAAAGGACGGCGGAAAGACTGATCCTGGAACTCAAGGGAAAGATCGGGGAACTGCCCGCTTCCCTGCCCGGCATAGAGATGCCGGAGGCGCCTGCCGTCAGTTTCGGCGGACCTGCCGAAGAGGCGGTGGAAGCCCTGACTGCCCTGGGCTATTCCAGAACGGAAGCCATCCACGCCGTAAAGCAGTGCGCGGACGCCGGGGATACCCAGGCGATCTTAAAGAGCGCGCTCAAATACCTGTGACCTGAGGAGATACCTATCAATGGGAAGAGTCATTGAGACGACTTTTACGGAAGAAGACAGAAAAATAGAAGGCTCGCTCCGTCCCAGAAAGATGGACCGCTATATCGGCCAGCAGAAGATCAAGGACAGTCTGAAGATATCCATTCAGGCGGCAAAGCAGAGGGGAGAGTCCCTGGACCACATCCTCTTCTACGGACCGCCGGGCCTTGGCAAGACCACCCTGTGCGGGATCATTGCCGAGGAGATGGGGGTAAGCCTCCGGATCACCAGCGGCCCCGCCATCGAAAAGCCGGGGGAAATGGCTGCCATCCTGAACGGCCTCAAGGAAGGTGACATCCTTTTTGTGGATGAGATCCACCGGCTCAACAAGCAGGTGGAGGAGGTACTCTATCCTGCTATGGAGGATTTTGCCATCGATATCATGATCGGCAAGGGAGCCTCCGCCAAATCCATCCGCCTGGATCTGCCCCACTTTACCCTGGTGGGAGCCACCACAAGAGCCGGCCTTCTGTCGGCCCCCTTAAGGGACCGCTTCGGCGAAATCCACAGACTGCAGTTCTATACGCCCCAGGAGCTGAAGACCATTATCATAAATTCGGCCCAGGTGCTGCAGGTGGAGATCGAAGAAGAGGGCGCTCTGGAAATGGCAAGGCGCAGCCGGGGAACCCCCAGGCTGGCCAACCGCATCCTGAAGCGGGTCAGAGACTATGCCCAGGTCATGGGAGACGGGGTCATCACCAGCAGGATCGCCTCCACCGCCCTGGACCTGATGGAAGTGGACAAGATGGGCCTGGACCGGGCGGACAGGAGCTTTCTTCTGACCCTGATCCGCAAGTTCGGCGGCGGTCCAGCAGGCCTGGATACCCTGGCGGCGTCTATCGGAGAGGATCCTGGCACCATCGAGGATCTGGTGGAGCCCTATCTGCTGCAGAACGGCTTTATCAATCGTACGCCCAGAGGAAGGGTGGCCACGGACGCGGCCTATCACCATCTGGGGCTGCAGGCTCCCGAAGACCTGCAGGCATAAGGGAGAAAGACTATGGCTTCTAAGAATGATATAAGGGTCACCATCGGAGGAAAGACTTATACTCTGAGCGGTTATGAGAGCGAAGCCTATCTGAAGGAAGTGGCGGCCTATCTTAACGAGAAGATCGCGGAGATCCGCAATGACAAGAGTCTCAACGACCTGCCTTTCGAAATGAGAAATGTCCTTCTGCAGCTGAATATTGCCGACGACTACTTCAAGGCCCGCGACGAGGTGGCAATGCTGCGGAAACAGGCAGCCGAAACAGAGACTTACTACAGCGATATGAAGCATGACCTGGTGGCTGCCCAGATGAAGCTGGAAACAGCCCAGAAGAAACTCAGGGAGCTGACAGACAAATAACTCCGGGCGCAGAAATTTCTGCGCCTTTTTTCAATAGGATATAAAGGACAAAGCTATGATGCATACAGTGGAACTGCTGGCCCCCGCGGGCAGCAGAGAAGCCTTTCTGGGAGCAGTCAGCGCCGGAGCGGACGCCGTCTATCTGGCGGGACAGAAATTCGGGGCCAGGGCCTACGCCGGAAATTTCACAGAGGAAGAACTGATCGTAAGCCTCAAAGAGGCCCATCTTCTTGGCAGAAAGATCTATCTGACGGTCAATACCCTGACAAGAGAGGAAGAGCTTCCCGAGCTTACGGATTTTGTGGCCAGGATGTATGAACAGGGCCTGGACGGAGTCATCGTCCAGGACCTTGGGGTCATTTCCGCCCTGCGGAAAAGATGCCCGGGCCTCCTTCTCCACGCCTCCACCCAGCTTTCCGTCACGGGAGCCGAGAGCGTAAGGCTGCTTAAGGACCTGGGGGTCTGCCGGGTGGTGCCGGCCAGAGAGCTGTCTCTTGCGGAGATGAAGCAGCTGAAGGAAGAAGGCGGCATAGAAGTGGAAGCCTTTATCCACGGGGCCATGTGCTACTGCTATTCCGGCAGATGCCTTATGTCAGGCTTTCTGGGCGGCAGAAGCGGCAACCGGGGACGCTGTGCCGGCACCTGCCGCCTTCCCTACAGGGTCCTGGATCCGGAAGGAAGGCCTGCGGGCACGGATGCGGGGAAGAAGGAATATTACCCCATCTCCATGAAGGACATGAGCGTTCTGGATATCCTGCCGGACCTGATGGATGCCGGCATCGACTCCTTCAAGATCGAGGGCAGAATGAAAAAGCCGGAATACGCCGCCGGCGTCACTTCGGTCTACCGCAGGTACATCGACTACTTCTACAAGTGGGACCGGGAGGGTCGGAAAAGCCCCTGGAGAGTAAAAAAGGAAGACAGGGCCTGGCTGACCTCCCTCTATATCCGGACCGAGATCGGAACGGGATACTACTATCAGGATAAGGGACGGGACATGCTGACCATAGGCCTTCCCGGCTATGCCGGTGCGGACCCGGCCATCCTGGAAGAGGTCAGGAAAAGGTACCTTTCCGGCCTGCCCAGGCTTGGCATAAAGGGAAGGGCCTTCCTGTATGAAGGCCAGGAGGCGGTCCTGGAAGTCGAATATGACGGGATACGGGCATCTGCCCGGGGCATTCCTGTCAGTGCCGCCCAGAAAAGACCGGTCACGGAAGCAGAGATCCGGGACCGTCTGTCAAAGACAGGGGATACTCTCTTTGTTTTTGACAGCCTTCAGGTATCCTGCGGGGACGGGATCTTTATACCCAACGGGGCTCTGAACGCCCTCAGGAGGGAGGCGCTTTCCTCATTGGAGGAGGCCGTCCTCAGGGAGAGGAGAGGAATCAGGGCAGGAGAAGCCGGTCTGCAGACGGACCCTGCAGAGCAGAAGGGCAAAAAGGGGCTCCCTGCGGCCTGCCCCGAGGGAATCTATAAAAAGGAAGATGGGATGCCCCTTCCCCTGTATGTATCCGCCGTGACCCAGGCCCAGGCCGATGCGGCCGCGGATACAGGGTGCAGCGTTCTGATCGCCGACGCCTCTCTGGACATAGAAAGGCCGGAAGGCTTTACGGGAGCCTTTTACAGGGCTCTGCCCTCAGTCTTTCGTGTAAAGGCCCGCAGGCGCATGGCGGACTTCATGAAGGGCTGCGACGGCCTTATGGTCCGGACCCTGGAGCAGCTGGAATTTATAAGGGAAGCCGGCTTTGAGGGTCAGGTCCTGGCGGACGCCTCCATTTATCAGTGGAACGGTGAAAGCGCCTCCTGCCTGGACAATCTTGCGGATGCCAGAGTCCTTTCCTGGGAGCTGGACAGACGGGATCTGAAGAATCTTCTTGACAAAGGCCGCCAGAAGAATATCATGATGGTCTACGGCAGAGTCCCTCTGATGGTCTCCGAAGGCTGCCTGAAGAAGACAGAAAACGTCTGCAGCGGCCGGGAGGAAGGCTTCTGGAAGCTGCTGGACAGGAAGAATAAACAATTCCCGTGCAGAACCGTCTGCAGCTTCTGCTATAATGTCATCTATAACAGTCTGCCCCTGTCCCTGCATCAGTATCTGCAGGATCCTGCAGTGACCGGATGCGACGCCATGCTTATTTCCCTGACCACAGAGGACGCGGGGGAGAGCAGGCGGATCCTGAAGGCATTCATGCAGCCGGCAGAGGCGGGAGAGGGAGGAAGTTCCTTCCCTCTGACGGAATACACCAACGGACATTTCAGGAAAGGCGTTCTGTAGAAGCCTTTCAGGGTAAATATTTTTTATGCAGGCTTACGTAGTATCCTACTCCAAGTACATCATTGCCGCCGCTCTGGCTGTTTATACGCTGACAGCCTATTTTGCGCTGCCTGTCAGAAGGGGCAGAAACCCCTTCTTCCTTCTTTTCATGCAGAGATTTTCCTGGGCTGTATTTATGGTCAACGCCACGCTGACTCTCTGGAAGCTGGGAGGAGAGGATTCCACGATCCTTCTTTCGGGCGCCCTGTGCACCCTGGCCTTTCTGGCCTTTATGCTGCTTTTTCAGACTTTTTATGCCAAAGCCCATGTCATGCTCTTCAACAACATCTGCATGATGCTGAGCCTGGGACTGGTCATTATAGCCAGGATCAACTTTGCCAAGGCCCAGAAGCAGTTCATCATCGCCTGTGCGGGGCTTGTTTTCATCCTGTTCTTTCCGGTCCTTAGAAAGCAGCTGGAATTTTTAAGGCATCTCTGGCCAATCTGCGCGGCTGCGGGCCTGGCCCTGATCGGAATCGTGCTGCTCAGCGGCCGGTCCGTCAACGGAGCCAACCTGATGCTGACGCTGAAGGGTTTTACCTTCCAGCCATCCGAGCTGGTCAAGATCCTTTTCCTCCTCTTCCTGGCAGGAGCTTTTGCCAAAGAAGTTACGGGATTCAAGGTCTTTCTGACCTTTGTCATCGCCATGGCCCACGTGGGCATTCTGGTCCTGTCCTCAGACCTGGGCTCGGCCATGATCTTCTACGTGGTCTATTTCATGATGCTCTATATCGCCACGGGCCGCTTCCGCTATCTGACATGGGGCGCTCTTATGGGTGCCGTGGGGGCCGTTGCCTGCTACTTCCTCTTTGCCCATCTCAGGGTCAGAGTGGATATGTGGCTGGATCCCTGGACCTATATCAATGACGGAGGCTATCAGATCACCCAGGCTCTCTTTGCCATCAGCTTCGGGGGACTCTTCGGAGCCGGCCTTTACCAGGGCATGCCTTCCAGGATCCCCTTCGTGGAATCGGACTTCATTTTTGCCGCCATCGCGGAGGAAATGGGCCTGGTGACGGCTGTCTGTCTGGTCCTTCTGTGCCTGAACATCTTTATCGATATCCTGGTCCTTTCGGAGCAGTATTCCAACCGTTTCTTCAGGATGTTCACCTTTGGCACGGGCGTCATGTATATTTTCCAGACCTTTGTGACCGTGGCCGGCGAGACCAAGTTCATACCCCTGACCGGCGTGACCCTTCCCCTTGTCAGTTACGGCGGCACCTCGGTCCTGTCCACCCTGATCCTTTTCGGTATTGTCAGCGCCATCTTTATCCTGCACGGAGAAAGAGAGGAAGCCTTCCGGTTAAGGATGGAAGAGGAAAGGACAGAGGCTCTCCGCAGGGAGAACACCAGAAGAAGAGCCCTGCAGGAGGACAGGGATGTGAAAAGGGCTCCCGCGCCAGGCAGAAAAAAGAAAAGGAAAGATTCCGGCTATACCATGGACGACCCCAGGTTCCAGCCGGGCGCATCGATCTTCGGAGACGACGAAGTCCGTTTCTGAGACCTGTAATTTAATAGAAACAAGGAGCACTTATGTCTTCTGATCTGAGCAACGAAAAAAAGCATGCCAGAGGGCAGATCATAGTCGTCATGGTGATCTTTTTCCTTCTCATGGTGACAGTGACAGCATGGGCCGCCTACTATGCCATCGCCAACCGGGTAGAGCTTTTCAATAACGACAGCAATCCCAGGGAGACCCTTCTGGCAGAAAGGATCGACCGGGGCACTATTTATGCCGCCGACGGCAGCGTGCTTGCGGAAAACGACGAATCCGGCAACAGGGTCTATCCCTACGGCAATGTCTTTGCCCACGTGGTAGGCTATTCCGCCATGGGCGGAAGCGGCATCGAGGAATACAGCAAATATGACCTGCTGCATTCCAACATCCCCTTCATGGAAAAAGTGGAATGCGACAAACAGGGCGTCAAATATCCCGGTGACAACATCACCACCACCCTGGTGCCGAAGCTCCAGCAGGCAGCCTACGACGCCATGGGCTATTATGACGGGGCCATCATCGTAACGGAGGTCCGGACAGGAAAGATCCTGGCCATGGTCTCCAAGCCCGACTATGACCCGGCCTATATCGCCAGGGACTGGGACTTCTATCTGAATGAGGACGATAAGGGCACCCTGGTCAACCGTGCCACCCAGGGCCAGTATCCGCCCGGATCCACCTTCAAGATCGTGGACGTGGTGGAACTGCTCCAGGAGCATCCGGATGCGGATACTACCTATCACTTCTCCTGTTCGGGAAGCTTTTCCCAGGACGGGGAATCCATCACCTGCTATGACCACGACGTGCACGGGGAGGAGGACCTGACAGCGGCCTTCGCCAACTCCTGCAACTCGGCCTTTGCATCCATAGGTCTGTCTCTGGACAGGCGTGAATATATGGCGACTCTGAAGAGGCTTATGTTCAACGGAAAACTGCCCTACGACCTGCCCTACAATACCAGCAAGCTGAATCTGACCACGGATATCTCCACCAGAGAAATGATCCAGGTCTCCATCGGCCAGGGAACCACCCAGATGTCCCCTCTGCACCTGAACATGATCACATCGGCAGTGGCCAATCACGGGGTTCTGATGAAGCCCTATCTGGTGGACCACAGGACCGATGCGGACGGACGTCTTCTGGAGGTCAGACAGCCCGAAGAATACGGAGAGCTGATGAGCTCCGAGATCGCCGCAAAGCTCCGGACCTATATGAGGGCCGTGATCACGGACGGTACGGCTACAGTCCTGAGAGGTCAGAGCTACAATGCGGCCGGCAAGACCGGTTCCGCCGAGTTCAACGACGAACTCAATTCCCACTCCTGGTTCACCGGCTTTGCTCCCGCGGAAGATCCCAAGATCTGCGTGACCTGCATTATCGAAGGCCAGGGCACGGGATCCCGTTTTGCGGTCCCTGCGGCCAAGGTGGTGTTCGACGCTTACTTCAATGACTGACATGAAAAGCGGAGACAGACCTGCATCTTAAGGCCGGCATCCCGCCCTGGGATGCCACTTAAAAAAATTGTCTTGCAGAACTTCGTGACCTGTGCTATTATAAATTTCCGTGACGAGTTTCTTTATGGATTCGGCGACATCAGTTAACGATTAAAAGAAAAAGGTGGTTTAAAGATGGGCGTTTTACGTTGGATCTTAACAATTGCAATCATTCTTATAAGCGTTGCTCTGACAGTGATCATCCTCATGCAGGAAGGCAAGTCTCAGGGCCTCGGCGCGATTGCAGGCACTTCCGATACCTACTGGGGAAAGAACAAGGGCCGTTCCATGGAGGGATTTCTTGTCAAGTTTACGACAGGCCTCGTTGTTGCTTTCTTCGTAATCGCGATCCTGCTGAACATGAATATGTTCTGATCTTTGTTAAGATGAGTGAAACGGCGGCCGGAATTTGCGGGGGCCTTTTCTTTTAAGCAAAGCCCTTCGGGAGG
>DETN01000214.1 GCA_002362155.1 Lachnospiraceae bacterium UBA3287
TTTTCTTCTCTTTTCGGAGACCCAGATGGAGGGCACGAAGATGATCAGCATGGGGAAGAGCTCCAGTCTGCCGGCCAGCATATCGAACATGAGGATATACTTGGTCACGGGCAGGAAGGCGTTGTAGTTGCCGGTGGCCCCTACCGCGTCCAGACCGGGTCCTATGTTGTTGAAGGTGGCGACGACGGCCGTAATGATGGTCTCAAGAGACCCCTGATCGAACATGGTGATCAGAACGATGGATGCAACAAAGATCATTATGTAGGCGGCCAGGTAAACGTTGACGCCGCGGACCGTCTCCTTGTCCACCGCCTTGCCGTCCAGCTTGATGATGGATACCCGGCGGGGATGGATAAAGTGGAGGATCTCCTGCTTGGCGCTCTTTAAAAGGATCAGGACACGGGACACCTTGATGCCGCCGCCGGTGGAACCGGCGCAGGCGCCGATGAACATGATCAGCACCAGAAGGTTCCTGGAGTACTGGGGCCAGAGGTTGAAGTCCGCCGTGGCATAGCCGGTGGTGGTAATGATGGAGCCCACCTGGAAGGCCGAATGATGGATGGCTTCGAAGAAGGACCCGAAGTAGCCCCGGATGTTCCAGGCAATGGTCAGGATGCAGAAGAGGATGATGCCCAGATAGGCCTTGACCTCGCTCATCCTGAAGGCCTGCTTCTTTGCCTTCCATGTCTTGCCCAGGAGCAGGTAATAGTAGAAGTTGAAGTTGACGCCGAAGGCGATCATGAAGAAGGTGATGATCCCCTGCTGGGCGTAGGTGTAGTCGAAAAGGCCCGAGTTCTTAACGGCGAAGCCGCCGGTGCCGGCGGTTCCGAAGGTCAGACAGAGGGCGTCGAAGGGGTTCATTCCGACAATCAGAAGGAGGATGCACTCGATGACCGTCATGGCAAAGTAGATCCCGTAGAGGATCATTGCAGTCTGCCGGATCTTGGGCACCAGCTTTCCTACGGAGGGGCCCGGGCTTTCCGCCTTCATCAGATGCATGTTGTAGCCGCCGGTCATGGGCATGATGGCCAGGATAAAGACGATGACGCCCATGCCGCCCACCCAGTGGGTAAAGCTGCGCCACATAAGGGAAGCGTGGCTTAAATCCTCCACACTGGTCAGGGCGCTGGCCCCGGTGGTGGTAAAGCCGGAGATGGTCTCGAAGAGGGCGTCCGTATAGCTTCCCACGTCCCCGGAAAGGACGAAGGGGGCCGCTCCGAAAACGGACAGGACGATCCAGCTCAGGGCCACCGCCACGAAGCCTTCCTTGGTATAGTAGGTCTCGTTATTGCGGTTGAAATAGACCAGAAGGGTGCCCAGAAGGGCGCAGACCGCCGCCACTGCCAGGTAGGCCAGTCCTTCGGTCTCCTTATAGATCAGGGCCGTCGCGCAGGGAAGAAGCAGGAAACCCGCCTCGAACTGCAGGATCAGCCCCATGATTCTTCGTATACTGGAATAATTCACGGTTCATTACCCCCTGCCGGTATCAAGGATATCATTGATGGTCCGGAAGCCCTTCTGGCTGGTCACCACCACCACGCTGTCGCCTTCCCGGATGACGGAGTTGCCGTTGGGAATGATGGTATTGCCGTTCCTGGTGATGGAAGCGATCAGAACGTCCTTTTTCAGGCGGATCTGGGACAGAGGCATGTCCGTGACCTCTTTTGCGCGGCTGACCTTGAATTCCAGAGCCTCCACCTTGCCCTCGATCAGCTCATAGAGAGATTCCATTTCGGAGCCGTAGGAGTTCTGCATGGCCCTGACATAGCGCAGGATATATTCCGCGGTGATCCGCTTGGGATGGATGATGGAGCCCAGATCCAGGGAATCCACCACTTCCGTATAGTTGATGCGGTTGATCTTGGTGATGATCTTGGCGTCGGATACGGTCCTGGCAAAGAGGGAAAGGAAGACGTTCTCCTCGTCGATGCCGGTCAGGGATACGAAGGACTCGCACTCCCTGATGCCCTCTTCGATCAGAACGTTCTGGTCCGTGGCGTCTCCGCAGATGATGTTGGCGTCGGGGATCAGTTCGCTCAGCTCCTCGCAGCGCTCCCTGGACTTTTCGATGACGGTCACGGCAATGCCCTGGCTGAGCAGCTGGCTGGCCAGGTAATAGCCCACGGTGCCGCCGCCTACGATCATGCAGTTGCGCACCCTCCCAGTCTTGATCTTCAGATTCTCGAAGAGCTTCCTGGCGTTGGCGGGAGAAGCCACCACGGAGATGGTGTCTCCGGCCTTGAGGAGGAACTGGCCGTTGGGGATGATCACATCCTGGTTCCGTTCCACGGTGGCCACTAGGACCTCCGACCCTGTCTTGTGGGTGATATCCATCATCCTGCACTCGTCCAGGAGGGATCCTTCGCTGATCTTGAAGCGCAGGATCTCGGTCCGGCCCTTGGCGAAGGTGTCGATGGAGATGGCCGAAGGGAAGCGCAGGATGCGGGCCGCTTCCGTAGCCGCCGCATGCTCGGGATTGACCGTCATGGACAGGCCCAGCTCCTCTCTGATAAAGCCTACCTCACTGTTGTAAATGGGATTTCTGACACGGGCGATGGTATTGCAGTTACCGGCCTTTTTTGCCACCAGGCAGCAGAGCAGGTTGACCTCGTCCGCGTCGGTGACGGCGATCATAAGATCGGCCTCCTCCACGCCGGCGTCCTGCTGCACGGTATAACTGGCGCCGTTGCCCTGTACGCCCAGCACGTCAAAGTTGTCCGTGACGTTGGTGATGACACGGCTTTTGGAGTCGATTACGGCAATATCATGTCCCTCCGCGATCAGCTGCTCCACCAGAGTGCGGCCTACCTTGCCGCCTCCTACAACAATAATCTTCATACGATTGTCTCCTTTTGCCGTCAAATTTCAAACATCAGGTCCTCATAGGTAGGGAAGGGCCACATCTTCTTGTCCACCAGCTTCTCCAGCTCGTCGCAGGGCCGGCGCAGGTTGTTCATCAGGGGCTTGACGATGTCCTTGTAGTAGAAGGCCTGTTCCTTCATATGAGTGATCTTTCCGGCATTCTCCTCCGCGTCGATCAGCATCTTCAGGGAATGCTGGGCCTGGTTGATCATGGTGCTGACCTCCGTCAGCTTTTCCACCTCCGCCATGGGATCCATGCCGGCGTCCCGAAGCAGGATGACCGTCTCCGCCAGATCTTTGGCGTAGCGCATGCAGACGGGAATGATCTGCTTCCTGGCCATGTCGATCATGGTCAGGGTCTCAATGTTGATGGTCTTGGCGTAGGTCTCGTAGGTGATCTCCTCACGGCTTCTGAGCTCGGCTTCCGTAAAGATATGGAATTCCTCGAAAAGGCTGACGGACTTGGGGGTGGTCAGGGCCGACGCCGCCTCGATGGTGGAGGCGATGTTGGGAAGGCCCCTTCTCTTTGCCTCCAGGATCCATTCCTCGGTATAGCCGTTGCCGCTGAAAATGATCCTCTGATGGTTGGTCAGATACTCATGGATCAGATCCTGTACGGCCTGGTCGAAGTCCGCTGCCTTCTCCAGGCGGTTGGCCGCCTCGCAGAAGGCCTCCGCCACGATGGCGTTGATGATGGTGATGGGAGCGCCGCAGGAATCGGCGGAGCCCACCATACGGAATTCGAACTTGTTGCCGGTGAAGGCAAAGGGGGAGGTCCGGTTCCTGTCTGTGGCATCCTTGGCCACGTCGGGCAGGGTGGATACGCCTGTATAGAGGACGCCGCCCTCCAGATGCCGGTCAGCCATGCCCTTCTTGACCACCTGGCTGACCACGTCCTCCAGCTGCTCTCCCAGGAAGACGGACACGATGGCCGGCGGGGCTTCGTGCCCTCCCAGCCGCTCGTCGTTGCCCACGTCGGAGGCGCTCTGGCGCAGCAGATCCGCATGGATGTCCACGGCCTTCAGGATGCAGGCCAGGATCAGAAGGAAACGGGTGTTGGATTCGGGATTTTTGCCGGGATCCAGAAGGTTTTCCCCCGTATCGGTGGACAGGGACCAGTTGTTGTGCTTGCCCGAGCCGTTGACCCCGGCGAAGGGCTTTTCGTGCAGGAGGCATCGCATGTTGTGGTGGATGGCCACCCGCTTCATGGTCTCCATGATCAGCTGGTTGTGGTCGGTGGCCACGTTGGCCTCCTCATAGATGGGGGCCAGCTCATGCTGGGCAGGGGCCACTTCGTTGTGCTGGGTCTTGGCGGGCACCCCCAGCTTCCACAGCTCCAGGTTGAGGTCCCGCATGAACTCGCCCACGTGTTCCCGGATGACGCCGAAGTAATGATCCTCCATCTCCTGGCCCTTGGGAGCGGGGGCTCCGAAAAGGGTGCGGCCGGTGAAGATCAGGTCCTGTCTCTGCAGGTACTTGTCCCTGTTGACCAGGAAATATTCCTGCTCGGCGCCCACGGAGGCCCGGACTCTGGTGGCGGCGGTATCGCCGAAGAGGCGGACGATGCGGAGGGCCTGGGCGTTGATGGCTTCCATGGACCGAAGAAGGGGCGTCTTCTTGTCCAGGGCTTCCCCCGTGTAGGAGCAGAAGGCCGTGGGGATGCAGAGAGTGGTCCCCGTGCCGGATTCCTTTAAGAAAGCGGGGGATGTGATGTCCCAGGTGGTATAGCCCCTGGCTTCAAAGGTGGATCTGAGGCCTCCGGAAGGGAAGGAAGAGGCGTCCGGCTCTCCCTTGATCAGGTCCTTGCCGGAAAAGCCCATGAGCATGCGGCCCTCTTCGTCGGGGCTGGATATAAAGGAGTCGTGCTTTTCGGCGGTAATGCCGGTAAGAGGCTGGAACCAGTGGGTATAGTGGGTGGCCCCGTTCTCCACGGCCCAGTCCTTCATGGCCTTGGCCACCACGTCGGCGTCGGCCCTGCTCAGCTCTCCTCCCTGCTCCATGACCTTGCGGACATTTTTATAAACGCTCTTGGGAAGAGCCGCTCTCATCTTGCTGATGGTAAAAACGTTCTTGCCGAAAATTTCCTCTACGTTCAGCTTTTCATTCCTGTCGTTGTTCAACTTCTTACTTCCTCCTGCCGGTACCCGGCGGATCTTTACTAAAACAGATGTATCTTATCTTACTGCAGGGTGCGGAAAATGTCTCCCGGCTCTGCCTCCCTGGAGAGCCTGAGCCAGATGGTCTCCTTTGCGTGGGGGCAGGATTCCACGTCTTCCCCCTGTCCGTTTTTCATGCCAAGTACCACTGCCTTCAGGTCTCTTCCGTCCGGCTTCATGATCTCGATGGTATCTCCTCTGGAAAACTTGTTCCTCTGCATGATCCTGACCCCCAGGGCAGGATCCGTCTCCTCCGCGATCCCCAGGAAAACGGCTTCGGATACATAGGTGGAATCCTCGTAGACCATGGAGTCCGGTCCCGGCTTTCCGAAATAGAAGCCGGTGGTATAGCGGCGGTAGGTGCATTTGCGGATCTGGTCATGGTACCATTCCATGCCCGCCCGGTATTTTTCCTCCGACTCGAAATAGTCGTCGATGGCCTTTCTGTAGGTCCTGGCCATGGAGGCCACGTAGAGGGCGGTCTTCATCCTGCCCTCGATCTTGAAGGAATTGACGCCGGCCCGGACCAGCTCCGGGATATGTTCGATCATGCACAGGTCCCTGGAGTTGAAGATGAAAGTCCCTCTTTCGTTTTCCAGGACGGGCAGGTATTCTCCGGGCCTGGTCTCCTCCGCCAGGAAATATTTCCAGCGGCAGGGATGGGTGCAGGCCCCGTGGTTGGCGTCCCGGCCCGTAAAAAAGTTGGACATGAGGCACCTGCCGGAATAGGAGATGCACATGGCCCCGTGGATGAAGGCCTCGATCTCGAAATCCTCCGGCATCTTTTCCCGGATCTGCCGGATCTCTGTAAGGCTCAGCTCCCTTGCGCAGACCACTCTGGAGGCTCCCATCTGTCTCCAGAACTCGAAGGTGGCGTAGTTGGTGTTGTTGGCCTGGGTGGAGATATGGACCGGCACGGAGGGGCAGTTCTCCCTGGCAAGCAAAAACATGCCGGGATCCGCGATCAGGACCGCGTCGGGTCTAAGCTCTTCCAGCTCCCGGAAATAGGCCGCGGCCCCCTCCAGGTCCGCGTTGTGGGCCAGGATATTGGCGGTGACATGGACCCGGACGCCCCTTTCGTGGGCGAAGGCAATGCCCTCTGCCATCTCTTCCTTTGTAAAGTTGCGGGCCTTGGCCCTCAGTCCGAAGGCAGAGCCCCCGATGTAGACCGCATCGGCCCCGTAGTGCACGGCGGTCCTGAGGACCTCCAGATCTTTGGCGGGGATCAGGAGCTCGGGCTTTCCTTCTCTGATACGTGAATTCTCAGTCATATGCTTTCTTAAATCCGGACTGCTCATCCGGAATACTCAGTTCTTTTTCAGGGATACGGCCGTTCCGTCTCCCAGCTCCAGGACCAGGGTCCTGTAGTCCGGGTCGGAGGTGATGGCCCGCAGATACTCCCGCATCCTCTTATGGATGGTGCGGTTCCTTCTGGTGACGGCAAAGCGGGATTCCAGCACTGCCTCCTCCTGGAGGATGTTGTCGGAAATGAGAAGGCCTCCCTTTTTCAGAAGGCGCTTTGCCTGGGGAAGGAAATGGATGTACTGGCCCTTGGCCGCGTCCATAAAGATCAGGTCGTAGGGCCCCTCAAGAGAAGGCAGGATCTCTCCCGCATCTCCGGCAAGGAGGGTGATCCGGTCCGAGGCCCCGTACTTTTCAAAGTTCTCCCCAGCTTTACAGATCCTTTCCTCCATCTTTTCGATGGTGGTGATACGGCACCCCTCCGGGGCGTAATAATCCATGACCAGGGCGGAATAGCCCACGGCCGTCCCCACCTCCAGGATCTCCATGGGGGCTGCCATTTCGATCATGAAGCGGAGAAGCCCTCTGGTCCTGGGCCTTATGATGGGCACTCCTGCTTCGGAGGCCTCCTTTTCCAATAACTGAAGGAAAGGAGGATCCGCCTCTTCCATCGATTCAATAAACGAATCTATGCGTTCCTCCTTTTCCATTTCCCTGCGGTCCGGAAATTCCATAGTTCTCCTTCCGGTCTTATATTTCTATTCCTCGGCTTCCCCGTGGCCGGTGATCAGAGCCAGGATCTGGTCCATGCTCATCTCCGAGGATACCTCGTAGGTGCCGGGCTGGATCTGTCCCTTATATTCCGACATGGATTCCTTGAGGACAAAGGTGGACGAAGACCGGATCAGGCCGTTCTCCTCCAACAGATTTCCCACCTGGGATACGGTCATGCCGCTTAAGATCTCCAGGGAAACGGTCTTGCCCTCTCCGGGCCTGTCCACGGCGGAATCCGCCACCAGGTTGTAGCCGTAGCGGTAGTATTTCTGGGCGTAGCCCCCGATCTTTCCCGCCGCATGGTAGAATACGACCACCAGGACGACCAGAATGATCCAGTCCAGAACGGAATACTTCTTGAGCAGTTGAATGGCTTTCATAAATTCCTCCCCGAATTTCCCGAAAGGCATGTTTGCAAATTGGGCGCGGGCCCTTCCTTAATCGATCTCCGTGATCAGGGGAAGGATCATGGGCCTGCGCATTGTCTTTTTCCAGAAGAAATCTGTCAGAGCGGTCTTGACCGCAGTCTTCACCCTGTTCCAGTCGAAGTTCCTGCCGGGAGGGCAGGAAGCGATGGCCGTCTGGACGATCAGATCCGCCTCGTTCATCAGAACGTCGGCCTCCTTGACATAGACGAAGCCCCTGGAGGTGATCTCCGGCCCGGCCAGCAGCTGGCCGTTTCTGTCCATGGCCATGGTCACGATCACGATGCCGTCCTGGGCCAGGTGCTGCCTGTCCCTGAGGACCACGTTGCCCACGTCTCCCACGCCCAGGCCGTCCACCAGGATGTTGCCCACAGGCACCTTTCCAGTGATCTCGGCCTTCACGTTTCCGTGGTCTTCTCCCAGCTCCAGAACGTCGCCGGAGCGGAGAATGAAGATCCGATCGCTGGTATAGCCCAGTTCTTTAGCGATCTTGGCCTGGGCGATCAGATGCCTGTATTCGCCGTGGACCGGAATGGTGATCCTGGGCTGGACCAGGGTATAGATCAGCTTGATGTCCTCCTGGCAGGGATGGCCCGATACGTGGACATCCTCGAAGATGACGTCGGCTCCCTTGAGCAGGAGCTTGTTGATCACGTTGGTGACGGCCTTCTCGTTGCCCGGGATGGGATGGGACGAGAAGATGATGGTATCGCCGGGGCCCACGGAGATCTTCTTGTGGGCGTCGTCCGCCATGCGGGACAGGGCCGCCATGCTCTCTCCCTGGCTGCCGGTGGTGATGATCACCGTCTGGTTTCCGGGATAGTTCTTCAGCTGGTCGATGCTGATCAGGGTATTGTCCGGCACGTTGAGGCATTTGAGCTCCGTGGCCGTCTCGATGATGTTGACCATGCTGCGGCCTTCCACCACCACCTTGCGGCCGTACTTGTGGGCCGAATTGATGATCTGCTGCACCCTGTCCACGTTGGAGGCAAAGGTGGCGATGATGATGCGGGTGTCCCTGAGCTCCTGGAAGAGGGAGTCGATGGTCTTGCCCACGGTCCTTTCCGAAGCGGTGATGCCGGGGCGCTCCGCGTTGGTGGAGTCGCACATGAGGGCCAGGACGCCCTTTCTGCCCAGCTCGGCAAAGCGCATCAGATCGATGGCGTCGCCGTAGACAGGGGTATAGTCTACCTTGAAGTCGCCTGTATGAATGATGGTGCCCACAGGGGTTCCGATGGCCAGGGCCGCGGCGTCCACGATGCTGTGGTTGGTCTTGATAAATTCAACGCTGAAGCTGCCAAGTCTGACCGTGTCGCCAAAGCCCACCACATGGCGCTTCGTGATTTCCAGAAGCTCCTTCTCCCGGAGCTTGTTCTCTATAATGCCCATGGTCAGCCGGGTGGCGTAGACCGGGACATTGATCTTCTTCAGTACATAGGGCAGGGATCCGATATGATCCTCGTGTCCGTGGGTGATGACAAAGGCTCTGACCTTATCCAGATTTTCCTCCAGATAGGTCACGTCCGGTATGACCAGATCCACGCCGAACATGTCATCTTCCGGAAAGGCAAGACCGCAGTCCACTACAATGATGTCATTCTCATACTCAAAGGCGGTGATGTTCATTCCGATCTGTTCAAGGCCGCCCAGAGGGATGATCTTCAGTCTGGACGCCTGAACCTTTTTATTTACTTTTTTCTTCACGTTTCCTCCAATAATATTCCCAGTTCATCAAGGGTGTCCTTGAAAAGGATCAGAACGGCGTCGATCTCACGCTCGTCCTCCACCACTTCATAAACGCTTTCCGGATCCAGGGGGCCCGCCGTGTCCTTGAGGATCAGGGCTTCTCCGTCCCCCTCCTCGGAATCCGCCACCAGAAGGTAGGTGATCCCGAAAAGCTTCTGCTGGTCCAGAATATAAAAATCTACAATCGAATTATCGTCTGCTGTAAGACTGATCTTTTCCATTTTCATTCCCCTTTATGGGTCACATCCCCCTGAGCTCCTCGAGCTTTTCGGGATGGCTGTTCATATAGTCTCTCAGGATGACGGCGGCCGCCAGCATGTCTACATATTTTTTGCGGTCGGCGCCCCGGATGCCCATTTCGTCCATAAGCTCGTCTGCCTCCACAGTGGTCAGCCTTTCGTCGGACATGACAACAGGGAGACCGGTCCTCCTCTGGAGTTTATCCTGAAACTCCAGGGTAAGCGTAGCCCGTTCCCCTTGGCTGTCATCCATATTCAGAGGCAATCCCAGGACGATCATCCCGACATTGTTTTCCCCGATCAGCTCCTCGATCCTCTGGAGAGTCTTCCTCAGCTGGGAAGGCCTCTCCCTGCGGATGATCTCTTTGGGCTGAGCTGTCAAAAGCAGCTCGTCCGTCAGGGCCACCCCGCAGGTCCTGGAGCCGAAATCCAGTCCCATGATTCTCACGTATTTCCTCTTTCCGGGCACTTGCGACGTCTCATCCATGCTGCTCAGATCACGCGCCAGTCAGAAGCTTTTCTAGGCCCAGTGATTATTCCGGATATAGCTCTCCATGATCTCTTCCACCAGTTCGTCGCGCTCCACCTTCATGATCAGGCTTCTGGCCCCCATGTAGTTGGTGATATAGGTGGGATCGCCGGACATGATATAGCCCACGATCTGGTTCACGGGGTCATAGCCTTTCTCAGTGAGTGCTTCATAAACTACGGAAAGGATCTTTTTTGTGACGGATTCTTCGTCCTGATGGACCTTGAAATGCTGTGTCAGGCTCAGGTCCTTTTCGCTGTTGCCGTCGTCGCCGGCTACGGTAAATTTTCTTTTATCCATTCCTTTTTCTCTCTTCTTCAGGCTGGGGTGCATAGAAAACAAAGTTATACGTTTACATCTTACCCCATTTATATGCAGGTTTCAACGATTATTGTTTGCGCCGCTCCCGGGCCGGGAAGCGGGAAATGCAGGCGCGCTGCCTTTTCAGATCGTCTCCGCAAAGACCGCTTCGCTTCCCGGGGCCTTTGCCAGGATCCGGACCCTGCAGAGGTCTCCCGCCTGCAGGTCCCCTTCCGCGGGGACAAGGCAGCGGACATATCTCTTGGTATGGCCGGACCAGTACTCTTTTGTGCCTTCCAGGACCCTTTCCTCCAGGAGGACCTCCTCTTCCTGCCCGGAGAAGCTCTCTCTGTAGCGCCAGGCCTGGGCCTTTGTCAGAGAAAGGAGGATATCGCTCCGCTCCCCCTTTACCGTCTCCGGCACCTGGCCCTTCATCTTCGCCGCTATGGTCCCCTTCCTTACGGAATATTTGAATACATGGATCTCATAAAAGGAGACCTCCTCCAGGAAAGCCCTGGTGGCGGCAAACTCTTCCTCCGTCTCTCCGGGGAAGCCCACGATGACGTCCGTGGTAACTGCAGGCCTGTCAAAGTATCTGCGAAGCCTTTTTACATTCTCCAGGTATTCCTCCGCGCTGTAGTGGCGGTTCATCCGCTTCAGGGTGGCGTCGCACCCCGACTGGAGGGAGAGATGGAAGTGGGGGCAGAGCTTGGAGAGGTCGGAGATCTTCTGTACGAACTCCTCTGTCATGATCCTGGGCTCCAGGGAGCTTAAGCGGATCCTTTCGATCCCGGGCACCTGCTGGATGCGGGACAGGAGGTCATAGAGGGCCCTGCCGGACTTTACGGGGTCGAAGCGGACCACGCCCTCCGTGTCCCATTCCAGGCCGTAGGAGGATACATGGATGCCTGTCAGCACCACCTCCCGGATCCCTTTCTCCGAAAGTGCTTCGATCTCCCTGAGGATCTCTTCCGGCTTCCTGCTGCGGATCCTGCCCCTGGCAAAGGGAATGATGCAGTAGGAGCAGAACTGGTTGCAGCCGTCCTGGATCTTGATATAGGCCCTGGTATGACCGGGCTCCTTCAGCTGCATGTCCTCGTACTGGGGACGGAGGGAGAGATCCTCCATGGTATCTCCTCCCAGAAGCTTGCCGGGGCCGGAGATCTCCGGAGAAGAGATTTCTTTCCCCTCCTGTCCCAGGGACGCCAGATAGCGGTCCAGGATCTGGGCGATCTGCCCCTTCTTATTGTTGCCGATGGCCAGATCGATGGCAGGATCCGTAAGGACTCTGTCTTTGTCCGTTTCCACGTAGCAGCCCACCGCGATGACCAGGGCGTCCGGATTCATCTTCTTTGCCCTGTGGAGCATCTGCCGGCTCTTGCGGTCCGCGATATTGGTCACGGTGCAGGTGTTGACCACGTACAGGTCAGCCCTCTGGCCGAAGTCTACGGTCTCGTAGCCCCGCTCTTCCAGAAGCTGCTTCATGACATCCAGTTCATAGCTGTTGACCTTGCATCCAAGGTTATGATAGGCGACTTTTTTCAATGCTTTTCTCCTGCCGGCATTTCTTCCCTCTGTCATAGACCATTCCGGGACCCCTGTCCCGGTCATTGTATGTTAATACCGCAGGGGAGAGGACCGCCTCGTCCCCCGGGCCCGCCTCTGCAGACAAAAACAATGTCTGCAAGCTTGTTGACAAAAATCAGAGGGAAACGTACTATGAGAGTGTAAATTTGAAACGGTTTCAGTATGCTGATTACGGAGGCACAATTATATGAAGACAGTCAAGATTTCCTTAAATTCCATCGATAAGGTCAAGTCTTTCGTGAATACCATCTCCCGATATGATTACGACTTTGACCTGGTTTCCGGCCGGTACGTCATCGACGCCAAGTCCATCATGGGCATCTTCTCTCTGGATCTGTCCAGGCCCATCGACCTGAACATCCACGCGGAAGGCCTGGACGAGCGCGGCACTTCCGAAATTCTGGATGTGCTGAAGCCCTATATCGTGGAATAAGCAAAGAGGCAGAGGCGCAGGCCCTGCATCCCGCCGCGGAATAATCCAAGGAGCCATGCCGTAAGGCATGGCTCCTTTTCTATTTCTCTTTTCTGTTTCCGCCTCAGGCCGCGTTCTTTATTCCGCGCTCTTTATTTCGCTTTATTTATTCCGCGTTCTTTTCTGTCTGCGGCCCTTCTTTTTTCCCGGGAGCCTTCCCTTCAGGTCACTCCTCCAGGGGATCCTCCCTGCGTTTTACGATCTTCTCTCCCTGGGCGTCCACCAGGATGATCTCGTCGGTCTCCAGGGCCCTTCTCACCATCTCGTCGATCTTTTCGGAAAGATTCTTTTCATGGTCCCGGATCACTTCCGCCTTGGGCTTTGTCACGGGGTGCTTTGCCACAAAGATGGTGCAGCAGTCCTCGTAGGGAAGGATGGAGGTCTCGAAGGTGCCGATCTTCTTGGAGATGGCAACGATCTCCTCCTTGTCCATGCCGATCACGGGACGGAAGACGGGAAGGGTGCAGACCTCGTTGGTCACGTTCAGGGCCGCCAGGGTCTGGGATGCTACCTGGCCGATGCTCTCGCCGGTGACCAGTCCCAGGCATCCGCTCCTCTTTGCCAGGAGCTCCGCGATCCGCATCATGTAGCGGCGCATGATGATGGTCAGCTCGTCATGGGGACACTGCTCGTAGATATAGAGCTGGATCTCCGTGAAGTTGATGTTGTGCAGATAGATGGGGCCGGTATAGCGGGCCACCAGGGAGGCCAGGTCCTTGACCTTCTGCAGGGCGCGCTCGCTGGTATAGGGCGGAGCGTTGTAATAGACGGCGTCCAGCCTGACGCCGCGCTTGCCGATCATGTATCCCGCCACGGGGGAATCGATGCCGCCGGAAAGCAGCAGCATGGTCTTGCCGCCGATGCCGCAGGGCAGTCCGCCGGGCCCGGGGATCTCGTGGGAATAGAAGAACATCTTCTCCCGGATCTCCACGTTCATCATGATCTCGGGACTGTGGACATCCACGCTGAAACGGGGCAGGGCCTCCAGGATGGCGTGGCCCAGCTCCGCGTTGACCTCCAGGGAATCCATGGGATAGGTCTTGTTGGGACGCTTGGTATGGACCTTGAAGGTATGGTCTCCCTGGGGATATTCCTCCTCCATGAAGGCCACCACTGCTTTCTTCAGTTCTTCAATGGGCATGATGTCCCGGATCTGTACGGGGCAGATGCCGCAGATGCCGAAGACGCGGCCAAGCTTTTCCACGGCGTCGTCGTAGTCATAGTCGGACCTGCATTCGATGAAGATGCGGCCGTAGATCCTGTTGACGGAAAATTTTCCGTCCACGCTCTTCAGGGCCAGACGGATCTGGCTGCAGAGGGCCTCCTCGAAGACGTGGCGGTTCTTTCCCTTGGTCCCGATCTCGGCGTACTTTATAAGAAATGCCTGGTATTTCATCCTTTTATCCTTTTTCCTTTATCTTTCCTGGCTCAGTGTCTGGTATATCTGCGAAGGAAGGGGATCAGCTCCTCCATGGCCGCTGCCGCCTCCTCCATGTCCTCTTTCGTGGTCATGACGGACATGCTGATGCGGACCGTGGAGTCGAGGCCGTCCTTCCCCAGGCCTATGGCCGAAAGGGTGGAGGAGACATGGGGCCTGTTGGATGCGCAGGCGGATCCTGCGGATACATACACTCCCTTGTCCTCCAGGGCGTGGAGCAGGACCTCTGCCCTGACGCCGGGTACGGTGACGCTGATGATGTGGGGCGCACCCTCTCTTCCTCTCCGGCCGTTGACAGAGACCTCCGGGATCTTCGTGATCCGGGAGATAAAGTCCTCCCTGAGGCTGTAGAGCCTCTCCGTGTCCTCGTCGAAGCTGTCGTAGAGCATCTTTGCCGCCAGGGCCATGCCGGCGGTCCCCGCCACGTTCTCGGTGCCGGAGCGGAGCCCCTTCTGCTGGCCGCCTCCGAAGAGGATGTTCTGGATCTTTACCTTATCGCCCACGTAGAGGAAGCCGACGCCCTTGGGGCCGTGGATCTTGTGGCCGGAAACGGTCAGAAGATCGATCTTCATCCTGGCGGGATAGATCCTGGCCTTGCCGAAGCCCTGGACCGCGTCCACATGGAAAAGGGTCCGGGGATTCTTCTTCTTTATGGCTTCCCCGATCTCGGCCACCGGCTGAACGGTGCCGATCTCGTTGTTGGTATGCATGACGGAGACCAGGATGGTGTCCTCTCTGACCGCTGCCGAAACGTCCGCAGGGTCCACCAGTCCTTCCCTGTCCACGGGAAGCACTGTCACCTCAAAGCCCCGGCTCTCCAGAAAGCGCATGGTCTCCAGCACGGCGGGATGCTCTATGGGGGTGGTGACAAGGTGCATGCCGCTTCTTTTGCCCGCCATGGCGCAGCCGATGATGGCCAGGTTGTCCCCCTCGGTGCCGCAGGAGGTAAAAATAAGGTTATCGGGCTTTACCCTGAGGATCCCCGAAAGGATCTTCCTGGCCTCCCGGATATGCTTTTCCGCCTGGACGCCCTTGTGGTGCATGCTGGAGGGATTGCCGTAGTCCTCCAGATAGATCCTGCTCATCAGCTCTGCCGCCTGGGGAAAGCACCTGGTGGTGGCGGAGTTATCCAGATATATTTCTCTCATAGCTTTTTTCTTTCAGATCCGCTTACGTTTTTATGACTGCCGCCGGGGCGGCACGGTAAGCAGAATATCACAGTTTTTTCCGTCAGGCAATCTCAAAGCGGTAGATCAGCCAGGACAGGACCACCATGGCGGCCGTTTCCGTCCTGAGGATCCTGCGGCCCAGGGAAATGGGACGGATCCCGAAGGAAGCCGCTTCTTCCACTTCGGCGGGGTCGAAGCCGCCTTCGGGGCCTATGAAGACAGAAACGCTCTGTCCCCTTTCCAGGGCGGAAAACATCGATCTGGTGCCCTCGCTGCCTTCCTGCAGCTCGTAGGGAAGGACCCTCAGATCCGACTCTGCTTCTGCCATCCTTACGGCCTCTTTCATGGTCATGGGCGGGTGCACCCTGGGGATCCTGGCCCGCTTGGACTGCATGGCCGCCGATTCCGCTATGGCCTGCCATCTCTGGAGCTTTTTCCCCTCTTTCCGGGGATCCAGCTTCATGACGCAGCGCTTCATGGATACAGGCACGATGTCCGTGACCCCCAGCTCCACCGACTTCTGGATGATCCACTCCATCTTGTCGGACTTGGGAAGGCCCTGGAAAAGAATGACCCGGACCGGAAGCTCGGACTCTTCGGAAAGAAGGCCCTTCTTTTTCAGGATCACCGAATCCGGTCCGAAGGAATCGATCTCGTAGAGATAACGGGCGCCGTCCTCTCCTCCCGATACGCTGACCTCTTCGCCCTTTTTCATGCGCAGGACGTTGGCCATATGGTTGTATTCACTGCCTTCCACCTGAAGGTATTCCCCTGCCATGCCGGAGGGGTCCGCAAATATATGGAGCATGGAAACCTCTTTCCTCAGGCCCTGGGACGGCAGCCGGTCACGCACCTCCACTCGCCCTGGGCGGTAATGCCGGTCACGGTAAGTCCGGCCTTTTCCATGGCCGCGGCCACGTCCTTCTCCCTGCCTTCAATGATGCCGGAGGTGATATATACGCCGCCGGGTTTAAGGCAGGCGGCCGCCTCGGGAGTCATGGGGATCAGGATGTCCGCCAGGATGTTGGCCACCACGATGTCGTACTTTCCGTATCCCACCTTATCCTGCACAGCTTTGTCGTCAATCAGGTTGCCCAGGATGACCTGGAATTTCTCCGGGTCCACCCCATTGTTCTTCATGTTGTCCAGGATGGCGGGCGGGGCGCAGGGATCCAGGTCGGTCCCCACAGCCGAGGAGGCCCCCAGCATCAGGGCCAGGATGGCCAGGATGCCGCTGCCGGTGCCCAGGTCCAGGATCCTGGTCTCGGGGGTCAGGTATTCCCGGATCTGCCGGATGCAGAGCTGGGTGGTCTCGTGCATGCCGGTGCCGAAGGCGGTGCCGGGATCGATGTGCAGGGTCAGACGGGGCTTTCTGGCCTCGGCCTCCGGGGTCTCCCAGGAGGGAATGACCAGAATGTCGTCGATCCAGAACTGGTGGAAGTACTGCTTCCAGTTGTTGATCCAGTCCAGATCCTCGGTCTCGTCCACGGAAATGGTCCCGTCGCCGATGTCCACGCCCCAGCTGCGGACCCTTTCCAGCACTTCCTTCATTTCGGCGCGGACCTGGTCCGCTGTCTTTGTTTCCTCTCCGGCCGTAAGGCTCCCGTCCTCATTTTCCTCCAGGAAAAAGCTCAGGAAGGCCTTTCCGTCGTCTGCCGGACCCTCCGGCAGGATATCCACGAACATCTGCTCCTTTTCCGCCGCGGTCAACGGTACATTGTCTTCGATCTGCGCACCGTCAAGGCCGATCTCCTCCATCTCACTGATCAGGATATCCTCGGCCTCTGCCGTGGTGCGGACTCTGAATCTCATCCACTTCATTATAATCCGCGGGATACCACGTCCATAGGAGCAGCTGCACCGCATGGGCGTGGAGGAACGCGGTCTTTTTTCTTTCCACGAAAGTCCGCGTACCTGCTGTCCCGCTTCCTCCTTTCTTATTATGAGATGCGTT